>CAZALT010000001.1:0-34353 GCA_964485515.1 uncultured Rhabdothermincola sp.
TGAGCGTGGCGGCCTGGTCGACCGATGCGAGCAGCACGTCGACGACCCTCGCGGCCGCCAGGAGCAGCCCGCCGAGCGCCACGATGGCGAGGCGCCAGATCCAGATGTCGACCGTGAGGCGGTGGCGGGCGTCTTCGAGCTCGCGAGCGACGTCGTCGATCACCTCGGGGAGCTCCCGGATGGAGGCGGCGATCGCCTCGAGCTCGGTCGTGCTCGCTTGCAGCGATGCGCCTGTGGTCCGGAGTTGACCGGGCAGCGGCTCCAAGCCGTCGGCGATGTCGCGCAGCTCGTCGGCCGGACTCGGGCTGGTGTTGCCGGGGATGAACCGCTCGACGGTCTCGGCGACGTCGGCCAGGCGGTTCGCCGTGTCGGCCAGCCCGTCGATCCCCTCGGCGATGTTGGTCCCCGCGGCGTCACCGACGAGGTCGGACAGCTCCGCCACCTGCTCGGCCAGCTCGGCGGCGGGTTCGACCACGTCCTGGGCCACCTGGATCGATTCGGCGGCGACGTCGAGGCTCGACGAGATCGAGCCGAACGTTCGCTGCACGAGCACGAGTCCCAACAACACGGTGACGACGGTGACGACGGCGAAGATGCGGACCCAGCGCCGGGCCCGCCGGGCGCCGTCGACGGTCACGAGAGCGAACGGCACGGCCACGGCTCGACACCGTACCGGCGGCGCGAGGGGGTCGGTGATCGGGCGCTCGACCGTCCAACGACCAGGCATCGACCAGCCATCGACCAGCCGTCGGCCACCAGGTGCTCACCCGGTGCTTGCGTCGCACGGGTGCCAGCGGCGAATCTCTCTGGGTGAACGTCGTCGTGGTCTACGAAAGCCTCACCGGGAACACCAAGCGCGCCGCCGAGGCCATCGGCGCCGAGCTCGCTCGACGGGGCATCACCGTCGCGGTCTTCCCGGTCACCGACATCGACTACCAGGCCTTGGCCGTCGCCGACCTGGTGGTCATGGGCAGCTGGGTCGACGGCCTGTTCGTCGTGGGGCAGAAGCCGGGACGAGGGTTCCGGCTCGAGACGTTCCCGCCCATCGACGGCAAGCGCTGCGTGGTGTTCTGCACCTACGCGCTCAACCCGGGCAAGGTCCTCGAGAAGATGACGACGATCATGGAGGACCGCGGTGCCGAGGTCCTCGGCGGCATGACCATCAGGCGGAACAGGATCGACCAAGGTGCCGTCGAGTTCGTCGACCGCACCGTGGCCAACGTCCTGGCGTGAGCGACGCCTCGATCGCCCGTCTCCCCGCCGGCGCCTACTGGGTGCTCCTCTACGAGTACGTCGACGACATGGTCGCCCGCCGCGATCCGTTCCGGCCCGGCCACCTCGAGCTCATCGCCGCGTACCGCGACGCCGGCCATCTCGTCAACGCCGGCGCGGTGGGCAGCCCGCCGGCGGGGGGATTGCTCGTGTTCGGACCGGACGGCCGTGACGCGGCAGAGCGCTTCGTGGCCGAGGACCCGTACGGATCGGCGGGCCTCGTCACGAGCCACCGCATCGAAGCATGGAACGTCGTCTGACCCAGGGGTGATGCGCGGGTCGGTCCCGCACGTTGCCGCGAACCGCCGGCGGGCGGTTCATTCAGACGGGGCAGTCGCGGAGCGCCGCTTCGTAGTCGTCGGCCAGGATCTGCTTGCCGACGGCGTCGGGGTGGATCGTGTCGTCGGTCGGGCTCTGCCCGCCGTGCGCCGCCATGTAGTCGTGGACCCGCTGGTTCCAGTCGATGACGGTGACACGCTGATCCTGGTTCGCCATCTCGCGGATGGCGTCGTTGATCACCGCAGCCCGACCCTCGACCTCGCCGGGATCCACGTCGTCGTGTTCGAGCTGATCGTTGACCGTCACGAGGTGGATGCAACGGGCGTCGGGGAACATGGCGACCATCTGCTGGAGGGTGAGCACCGAGGCGTCGAGGTCGGTGCTGCCCTGCATCACGTCGTTGGTGCCGAGGTTGATGAGGATCTGCTTGTTGTCGCGGGCCACCGCGGCCGCCGCCGCGCCCATCTGCTGGTCGATGCGGTTCCCGCTCGTGGCGTCGATCTTGACGGCGTAGTCGTCGCCGAGCTGCTGGCGCAGCTGTCCGGCGGAGAGGAGGGTGATCGAGTCGCCGATGAACCCGACCGGTTGGCGGCCCGGCCGGGAGCCGAACACGAGCGCCACAGCCACGCCGATGACCAGGGTGACCACGCCGATGGCGATCCCGATCTCCATCGGACCTCGAGGTTCACCCGTTGCTGCCCACGTCACGGCGAACCAGAGTAGGGGCGCCAGAACCCCGTTCTCGCACCGCCCGCTCGAGTCGTGGCGCGAGCGGCGCGGTCGGTTGTCACATGGAGGCGCACATCACGACGGGGGAGGGGGCTACGGTCCGATCGTCGCTGCATGCGCGTGCGGTCGACCGAAGGAGGGATCGGCCATGCCAGAAGAGCGATTCGAGGATCGGGTGGTCGTCGTCTCCGGTGCCGCGTCCGGCATCGGAGCCGCGTGTGCCGATCGGCTGCGCGACGAGGCCGCCACGGTCATCGGCTTCGACGTCCAGGACGGCCCCGGGGTCATCTCGGTCGACGTGCGCGACGAGGACCAGGTCGCGGCGGCCATCGCCGGGGTCGTGGCCGACTACGAGCGGATCGACGGGGTCATCACCGCGGCGGGCGTCGCCGGCGGCGGTCCCGTCCACGCCATGCCCAGCGAGGAGTGGTCGCGGATCATCGATGTCAACCTCACCGGCACCTTCCTGCTCGCCAAGCACGCCCTTGCCGCCATGATCGACCAGGAGCCGGTCAACGGCGAGCGAGGCTCGATCGTGACGGTCGCCAGCATCGAGGGCCTCGAAGGCACGGCGGGCGGCAGCGCCTACAACGCGTCGAAGGGCGGGGTCGTGCTCCTCACCAAGAACATGGCGATCGACTACGGCCGTCAGGCCATCCGGGTCAACTCCATCTGCCCGGGGTTCGTCGTCACCCCGATGCTCGAGAGCATCTACTCGACGGAGGGCATGGAAGAGGTGCGCAGCGCCTACGTCCACGAGCACAAGCTCGGGCGCTTCGGCGAGCCGAGCGAGATCGCCAGCGTCGCGGCCTTCCTCCTGTCCAGCGATGCGTCGTTCGTGACCGGCCAGGCCATCGCTGTCGACGGGGGCTACACCGCGGGCCGCGACCACGGCATCCGCGAGCTCATGGGGCTCTGAACACCGGTCGGCCATCAGACGATCAGGCTCCTGGCGGTGAGGCAGGCGGTTCGGGTCACCAGGACCCGCCGCCACCTCCGCCGCCCCCGCCACCGGAGAAGCCTCCGCCGCCGGAGAAGCCGCTCGATCCGCTCGTGCTCGGTGCCGGGGTGGACGACAGGGTCGAGCCCGCCGCGGACGTGAATTCGGTGGTGGATGCCACGAAGAGCGCCGGGCTGAACGGACGTGAGCCGACGTACCAGCTCGAACCCGCGGGCATCGCCTCGGCCCCGAGCGGCTCGAAGGTCTTGGCCCACTTCTTGGCGTGGCCCAGCACGATCGCGTAGGGCAGGTACTCGGAGAAGATGTTGCGCTGCTCGGCCCAACGCGCCCGTGGCGCCTCGGAGTCCTCGATGAAGTGCTCGAAGCCCGAGGAACGGAGGTTGAGCCCATAGCCGAACGGGGTGCGGCGGGGGAAGGTTCCCGCCGCGAAGAGCAGCACCAGCGAGGCGACGAACGGGCCGAGAGCGATCAAGGCCAGCTTGGAGTACACGACGGCGAAGGCGAGCACGAGACCGGTGAGCAGCGTCAACCCGACGCCGACGAGGCGCCAACGGGAGCGCACCTTGCTCGGATGCTCCGGGAACCAACCTCGGTCGACAGCGTCCTGTTGGATCTCGTCCTTGACGGCCTGGAGCTTGGCGGCGAACGAGTCCTTCAACTCCGACAGGTCGCGCTCGGTCGTGAGTCCGGGGAAGATCGCTCGCACGAGGGTGGTCTCGTAGGGAAGCCAGCGCTCGTCCGGGGGGTCGAGCAACGTCAGGCGATGGTCGCCACCGTTCTCCTCGATGCGGATGTGGCCGCGGACGGCGAGGTCGACGAGCGTCGCCGTGACGTCGATGTTGCTCGCCCGTTCGTTGCGGAGCATCGCCAGCTGCGCCGGACGGATGCCATCGGGGGGCGCGAACTCGACGGGGGTTCCGCCGGCATCGAAGAGCGGCACGGGTGCACCGGTGGCACCGGCTGGAGCGAAGGCGACGTCGACGGGTGAGCCGACGAGGCGACGATCTCGACCCACCGCGAAGCCCAGCACCGCGACGGCGCCGAGCAGCACGAGGAGGCCGCCGACACCGGCGCCCATCGTGAGCGGCGACCGCGTGAAGGCACGACCGAGGGACCACGGCTCCTGGTAGTAGCGAGGCGTCGCGCTGACCGAGCCGGCCGGGAGCTCGACGGCGATCGTGAGGCCTTCGGAGGTGGCCAGGACCGCCTGCGAGAAGACGGTGGTGTCGCCGGCGGTCGCCTGGCTCGAGCACGGGGTGATCGAGCCTGAGGGGCCCGCCCAGCACGCCGTGCGTGACGGCGCCGCGGTGGTCTGGACGCTGTTGGTCACGTTGAAGAGCGGCACCTTCCACGCGAAGCCGGTCGTGTTCCAGTAGAGCTCGACCGTCTCCTCGCCGGCGCTCGTCACCTGGGGGTTGAGCACGCCGGCGAGCCGATAGCGGATCTCGTACACGTGGTTGCCGGTGACGGTCTCGGTGGGTGAACCGATCTTGAGCTGGAGGTTGCCACCAGCCCAGACCTCCTCGTATGCATGGGGAGCGGTGGCGCTGTACACCGAGATGTTCGAGATCGGATACACCCGGTTCCACGTGTTGTTGCACGTCTGGGTGAGGATGAGGTTGCGGTAGATCCCGTGCCGGGGCGAGAAGCCGAAGTTGTAGTCGATGGTCTCGACGACCTCGAGGGTCCCGTTCGGCAGGACGCGCATGTGGCTCGCGAACGATCTGATCGTCTCGACCGACGACGGCGGATCGATGGCGGGGAGCCTCACGGCTCCCACGGGAGACTCGAGGGATTCGACCGGTTGGACCGTCTCAGGGCTCTGCAGGGGGGTGTCGGAGGACCGGCACACCACGTCGTCGCGCTCCTGGACCGTGCCGCTGCCGCCTGGGAGCTGGAGATCCCAGCTCTCCGCGGCGTTGCCCGCCGCGCCCACGAAGGTCGGGATGACGAAGCAGAGGCTGCACAGCACGAGGCCGATCATGTTGCGACCCACCGAGCGCGTGGCCATCGACGAAACCGTAGTGCGACAGGGGCCAGGCGCTCTCGGACCCCGAAGGTCGGACGTGCCTCTGCGTCCCGGCCGACGTGGCGGTGGTCGGTGCACCTGTGGGGTTGTGCCGTCCTAAGGTGCCCGGATGGTCGTCGTCGCCGCGCTCGCCGGGGTCATCATCCTCGTGCTGGTCGTCGCCGTCGCCATGTTGCGGCGACGGGCGACTGAATCAGCGTCCCGGTTGGTCGACGCCGAGCGTCGGCTCGTCCTGGCCGACGAGCGCGCCGAGAGGTCCGAGTCCGACGTGCGAGCGGCCGACGCACGGCGTACGACAGCCGAGGACCGGGCCACGGCCCTCGAGGGTGAGCTCGCCGACGCGAAGACCGCGGTGGCCGCCGCCGAGGCGGCCCGAGACGAGGCGGTCGAACGAGCACAGGACGCCGATGCGCGCGCCGTCGCGGCACGAGATGCGGGTGCGCGCCTGATCGAAGCTTCGGCTCTGCGCTCGGATGCAGGCGGGCTCTGGTTCCTCGAGGCCGTCGGGGTCGAACGTCGTTGGCGGGCGACGCAGGGCACACCGGACGCACCGCTCTTCGACGGCGACCGCGAGCCAGCCTCCGTGGCGCTCGAAGCGGTCGCCGAGATCATCCGCGAGGAGAGCGGAACGTCGTTCGACGTCGACTGGCGCGTCGACGAGCCCGTGCCGCCGAGCGTGGCGCTGGCCGTCGTCCGGGCGGGCGACGAGCTGCTGTCCGCACTTGCCGTCGCGTCCGACGGAGGCGTCCTCGAGGTGCACCCGGTTCCCGATGGCGTTCAGCTCGCGCTCCGGGTCGAACCCGAACCGGCGTTGCCTCCGGACCTCCTCGCCGTGTTCGGTGTGCTCGGCTGGGAGCTGAGCCTGGATCAGGGCGATGCGCCGGCAACGGTCCTGACGATCCCGTTCACCCCGACGCCGGCGAGCTGATGTCGTCCGGGCCGGCGGCCGGGACAGGGTTCCGCCGGTTGACGAGGTGGGCGAGCACGAGCGTGCCCACGTTGGCGGTGGTGTGGGTGAGGATCGGCGCGAGCACGCTGCCCGTCACCAGCCGCTCGTAGGTGAACATCGCTCCCGCCGCAGTGGTGAACAGCACCGTTGCGCCGACCACGGCGGCGGTGGGGCGATCGACGGTGGCCGGGTTGAGATCTTGGTCCGCAAGCGACGGCAGGACGTGCCACAGACCGAAGGCGGTGGAGGTCGCCGCCGCGGCGACGAGGGTGTCCATGCGACGACGGGCCAGACCGAGGAGCGCGCCTCGGAAGATGAGCTCCTCGGACACGGCGGTGCCGAGGGGGATCTCCACGACGGCCCGAAAGGCGACGGTCGAGGCGTCGACGTCGCGGAGGCGGGCATCGTCGAACAGCGGGCGGGTCCGGGGGATCGCCGCGGCGAGAGCGATGGCCCCGAGCATGCCAGCCGAGACGATCGCACCCCGCTTCAGACCTGCCACGGCACGGGTGGGGGCCAGGCCGAGGTCGTCGAGCGTCGCTCCCGCGGCGAGCGCACCACCGACCATCGCCGCCGCCGTGGCGAGGTGAGTTGCGACGTGGACGCGTCTGGGCACCACGCGATGGTCGAGGACGTGGGCGGCCGCCAGGGTCGAGACGATCGAGATCTCCGCCGCCGGGAAGCCGGTGGCCTGACCGCTCGCCGGGGGAACGTCGCCTCGTGGCACAGACGGGGAGCGTAGCGTTGGGAGCCCTCGACCCGTCCGAGGGCGTGTCCGGCCGCCGGCCGGAGCTCGACGTGACACAAGGGGACGCTGTCGACCATGCGCAAACCTTCGGCCTACGACCCGGGCGACGAGTGGTTCCGGCGTCCTGACGTGTGGTCGGGCATCGTGCTCGGTGCCGCCTTCGCCACTCGCTCGTTCGGGCCGTCGCTGATGCCACGCAAGACCGGGAACCAGGCCCTGGTGAGCGGCGCCACCGCCGCGGCCGGGTTCGCGCTGGGCAACGCCGTCTACGGCATCGCCGGCGATCCGTTCCCCCTCCACGATCAGCCCTACGTGTTCGCCTCGACGGCTGCCGCGGGCCTCGGCGTGTCGATGGCCTACCAGGAGAAGCCGGACGAGCAGCTCGATCGAGCTGCGCTCCGAGCGGCCGGGCAGAGCCTCTTCGCCGGTTCGGTCGCCTGCGGTCTCGTGAGCGGCATCCGCCTTTCGCCTCGGCCCGTGCGGGCCGGCGCTGTCGTGGCTGCCGTCGCCGCGGCGGGCGGGGCGGTCAGCGTGGTTCGCGACCTGCGCTGCCAGATCGCGGCGCTCGACGACGTCGACCCGGCGCCGCCCCGGCCGCTTCCCGCGCTGGGCCAGAGCGTGACCATCGCCGGTGTGCTCGCCGCGGTCGTCAACGGCTACCGCCGGAGCGGCCGGGGGGCCTCCGCCATGATCGAGCGCCGCTTCGGCCTGTCCCGCGACGTCGCCGACATCGGTGGGCGGATCGGGGCGACCGTGGCGTGGGGTGCCGTCGGAGCCGCCTTCGCCGACACGTTCGTTCGGGGGATGGCGCTCTACGACCGGGTCGTGGATCCGGGGTACGACCGTCCGCCCGAGACCGCCCGGCGGTCAGGTGGGCCCGGGTCGTGCGTCGAGTTCGCTCGCACCGGACGCCAGGGCCGCCGCTTCATCGGCAACGTCCCGTCGGTCGACGACATCGCCGCAGTGATGGACCAGCCTGCGGTGGCCGAGCCCATCCGCATCTTCGTCGGCTACGACTCGGGTGGGGATGCCGAGGAACGGGTCGCGCTGGCCCTGGCTGAGCTGGAGCGCACCGGTGCCTACGATCGCTCGCTGCTCGTGGTGGGTTCACCCGCCGGGACGGGCTACGTCAACACGGTGCCGTTCGAGGCGGTCGACTACGTCACGCTCGGCGACGTGGCCTCGGTGTGCGTGCAGTACGAGCGGCTTCCGTCGCTGCTCGCCATCCACCGGGTCGGCGTCGGGGCCGACCACCTGCGCCGGTTGCTGGCCGGCATCGCCGCGGCGATCGCCGAGCGACCACCCCGTCGGCGTCCCCGAGTGGTCCTCTACGGCGAGAGCCTCGGCTGCTGGGCCGGTCAGGACGCGCTGCTCCCCGGCGGGCTCGACCAGCTCGATGCGTGGAGCGTCGATCGCGCTCTGTTCGCGGGAACCCCCTACTACTCGGGATGGATGCGCAACGCGCTCGACCACGGGTCCTGCCCGGATGGCACCGTCGTCGAGGTCGACGCCGCGGCCGAGCTGACCGCGCTCACGGCCGTGCAGCGTCGTCGTCTGCGTGTCGCTCTCCTCAACCACGACAACGATCCGGTGCGCAAGCTGAGCTTGGACCTGTTCTTCCGGCGACCGGCGTGGCTCGAGCATCCGCGGCCGGCGGGGGTGAACGCCCGGCAGCGCTACGCCCCGCTCGTGACCGCGGTGCAGACCATCGTCGACACCGCCAACGCAACCAACCAGGTTCCGGGTGTGTTCCGGGCGGTGGGACACGATTACCGGCTCGACCTACCGTCGGCCGCCGTCGACGCGTTCGACCTCGAGCGCCCGTCCTCGTCGGTGTGGGAACGCCTCCTCGACCAGCTTCAGTCCGATGAGGCCGAGCGCGCCGCCCGGTTCCGTCGATCAGCTGCCGGCGACACGCCTGGCCCAGGACAACCCAGCTGAGGCCGGACGAGCAGGGCACGCGAGAAGGACGAACGCCCGGCACACCTGCACACCGGTACACCTGCACACCGGTACACCTGAACAGCAGACGGTGTCTCGCAGGGAGCGGGCCGCGGGTGCAGGGCTCCGGGCGCGGCGCAGACGGCTGCCGGGAGGTCCGCACATCAGCCGTCTGCAGGTCGTCGCCGGGCCAGCGCGGTCCCGGGCCAGCGCGGTCACCGGCCCAGCGCGGTCACCGACCCAGCGCACGCTCCAGCTCGGTCTTGCTCATTCGAGAACGACCGGGGAGGTCCTTTCGCTTGGCTTCTTCGTAGAGATCCCGATAGCTCGGTCCTTCGTCCACGGGGTCCCGGCGTTCAGCGGTGGAAGCGGTCCAGGTTCGGCGGGTGGCGACGGGCATCAGGTCCTCCTCGTCTAGGCGACACGCGGTCGTGTCGGGGAACGGGTTCGTCCCCCTGTACCCGCCTGTCGAGCCGGTCAGACCTCTCGTTTCGAGGTGGGCAGGCCGTGGAGCCGGTGACGATGCCGGTGAGGAGGAATGATCCACCGGTCGGCTGGGTAGGGTCGGCGCCATGACCGAGACGGCTGACCCCCTCTTGACGGTCGACGCGACGGCGGAGCCCGGCACGGTCGTGCTCACGCTTCGAGGTGAGCTCGATCCGCACACGGCGCCCATCTTCGACGACCACGTGCGGCGCGCGCTCGATGCCGGCGCCACGACCGTCATCGTCGACCTCGCGGCGTTGTCGTTCATCGACTCGTCGGGTCTCCGTTCAGTCATCGGGGCGCACAAGACGCTCGAGGAGCGAGGCGGCACCCTGGTGCTCCGCTCGCCTCGCTCCACCACCCAGCGCCTGCTCGACGTCACGGGTCTCACCGAGCTGCTGACGGTCGAGCCGTGACCGTCGACGTCGATCTCTCCGAGCCCACCCTCGAGGCACGCGACGTCATCGTCGTGACCATCCCCGCCGATGCCCGGTTCTTGCGCATCGCCCGGCTCACCGCGGCTGCGCTGGCTTCCGATCTGGGGTTCTCCATCGACGAGATCGAAGACCTCCGCATCGCCGTCGACGAGTCCTGCGCCGCGATCATCGGTGGGGCACCATCGGGCCAGACCCTCGATCTGCGCTACCTGCCGGCTCTCGACGGCAGGTCGGTGTCGGTCGAGGGCACGTGCACCGGCTCCGGCACCGACACCCGGGACGCCGTCGCCGTGCACCCGGTCGCAGCCGAGTTGCTCGACCTGACGACGACCTCGCACGCGTTCTGGACGCACGACGACGGTCGATCGTTCCGCTTCGAGAAGGTCGTGGAGGGTGACGGTGACCGCTCGTGATGCCGGCGTCGGCTCGTCGGTCCACGACCTGACCGACCGGGAAGCCGTCACACGGGCGTTCCGCGAGCTCCGCTCGACCGGTGACATCGAGCTGCGCAACCGAATCGTCGAGTCGAACACCCGGTTGGCCGACTACCACGTCCGGCGCTTCGCGGGCCGGGGCATCCCCGACGACGATCTCCGCCAGATCGCGAACCTCGCCATCGTCAGCGCCGTCGACCGGTTCGACCCCGAGGTCGGCGTCGCCTTCTCGACCTTCGCCAACCGCACGATCGAGGGCGAGCTGAAGCGCTACCTCCGCGACCGCAGCTGGTCGGTGCGTCCGCCGCGTCGGGCCCAAGAGCTCCACCTCGAGATCCGCAAGGCCGAGGAGGAGCTCACCCAGCTGCTCGGCCGTTCACCGACCGTGCCCGAGATCGCCGTCGAGGTGCGCGACTCCGAGGACCACGTGCTCGAAGCCATGGAAGCCGGTGCCGCCCACCATGCGGCGAGCATCGACCAGCCGGCCGGCGCAGACGATGGCGGGAGCACGGTGACCTTGGGGGATCGGCGGCTCGGCACGGTCGAACTGGGGTTCACCGAGGTCGATCAGCGCCTCATCGTCGAGGAGCTGCTCGCTGATCTCGACGAGCGGGAGCGCACCATCGTCGAGCTGCGCTTCTACGACCGCCTCTCCCAGGAGGAGATCGCGGACCGCCTCGGTGTCAGCCAGTCGTACCTGTCGCGTCTGCTCCGCCGCACCCTCGTCGAGATGCGCACCCGCATCACCGGTTGATCGGGTCCGAGGACGGCGACTGGTCAAACAGGTCGACCGGCCACAGGCGCTTGGTCCGGACCACGTTGACCTCGCAGGCCAGCACGACCAGCCAGCCGAGCACGGTGAGCCACGCCAGCAGACCGAGCACCACAGCGAAGGTTCCGTAGGTGGTCGACGCCCCACGGATGCGAGCGTCGACGAGCCACGTGCCGAAGAGCTGGAGCAGCACCCACCCCACCCCGATGAGCACGGCCCCCGGCAGGTGGGCGCGCCACGGGGGTCCGCCACCGCCGAGCACGACCAGAGCGGTGAGAGCCACCACGCTCGCGAGCAGCAGGGTCGAGGTGATCGTGACGAGACGGGCGACGAGAGGGAGGTCGACGACGGCACCGGCCACGCCGATGACCATGACCAGACCGAGGGCGACACCGAAGACCGCGAGGAGGGCCAGGCTGCGCAGCTTGCGAGCGACGAAGCCCGTCTGTTGCGCCATCGGGGTCTCCCACACCCGCTGCACGATGTCCTGCACCGTGTCGAGAACTCCGAGGCCGGCCCACAGCGCGACCAGCGTTCCGACGAGGAGGATCCAGCCGCTGCCCGAGGTGGAGCCGATCTGGGCGAGGTCGTCGCCGACGACGGGGACCTGGTCCAGGGCGGTGTCGATCAGCTGCTCCTGGAGCTCTGGGTCGTCGGCCAGGACGATCCTCGTGACGGTGACGAGCACGAGCAGGAGCGGGAACAGCGAGACGAAGCCGTAGTAGGCGAGAAGGGCGGCGAGCTGGCTGCCGCGGTCGATGGCGGTGTGTCGAGCCACCCCGATCAGGAATGCCACGGGACGGTTGGCGCGCTGTGCGGCGTCGATGCGGTGCTGCACGGACACCAGATCCATCGGGGCTCCTCGCCGGGCGCCGACGACCCACGTCGTCGACCCGTCGCAGGTACCGTAACCACGTGGCTGGCTGGGCGTTCGTCGATCGGCGCGAGACCGTCGGGGTGGTCGCGTCGCTCGTCTTCGTCGTGGCGTCCTCGGTCCTCGCCGCGTTGGCACCCGATCGGGTCGTCCCCAACCTGATCGTGGTCGTCGGGCCCCTCGTCGCCTGCACGGTGAGCCGACCCAACTGGACCGCGGTGGTATCCGTGGTCTCGATGTCGTGCGGGTCGGTGCTCATCGCCCGGGACGACCTCGATCCCGTCGGCGTCGTCTCGCGCCTGTCACTCGTCGCGGTGATCAGCATCCTGGCCGTGTGGCTCGCCCAGGAGCGGGTCCGCCGCGAGGAGGCTGCGGCGCGCAGTGCGGCACGAGGCCAGTTCGTGGACCTCGCCGAGGCGAGCGCGGACCTCATCGGCATGTTCTCCGCCGACGGCACGACCAGGTACCTCAACCCGTCCGGTCTCGCCATGGTCGGGTTGGCGAGCCTGGACGACCTCGAGGCGGTCGAACCGCTCGACGTCATCGCTCCAGAGCACCAGGAGTCGCTCGCGTCGGTGGCCGCCGCGCTCGACCGTGACGGCCAGTGGTTGGGCGAGATCCAGCTCCGTCGGGTCGATGACGGCTCGCCGTTCGAGGTCGAGATGCTGACCTTCGAGCTGTCCCGCGGACCCCAACCGCTCATCGCGGTGGTGTGCCGCGACATCAGCGACCGCAAGCAGAGCGCCTCGGCCCTCGAGATGAGCGAGCTGCGCTACCGGACGCTGGTCGAGGCGACGAGCGCGGTCACCTGGACGACGGATCCTGACGGGCGTTTCACCGACCCCCAGCCGTCGTGGGGCGCCTTCACCGGCCAGGGCGACCGCACCTACGAGGGCTTCGGCTGGTCCGACGCCATGCACCCGGACGACCTCGACATGGTCTGGACACGCTGGACCGAGTCCGTCGCGAGCCGTTCGTTCTACGTGTGCGAGCCCCGCCTGTGGCACGAACCGACCCAGACGTACCGACGTGTCCTCATCACCGGTGCGCCGGTGCTGGGCGACGATGGCGGACTGCGGAGCTGGTTCGGTGCCGTCCTCGACATCGACGACCGGCGTCAGGCCGAGCAACGGGCGGCCGAAGCGGCGCACCGGTTGAACCTCGTCATGCAGACCGCACCGGTGGGCATCGCCTTCTTCGGTCCCGACCTGCGCTACCTCGTCCTCAACGAGCGCTTCGCCGAGCTCGACGGCGTCGCGCTCGACGCGCACATCGGATGTTCGATCACCGATGTCACGCCCGAGGTGGCCCCGTTCCTCTACCCGTTGATCCTCAAGGTGTACGACAGCGGACTGCCCCTGGTCGACGTCGAGATCGAGGTCGACCTGCTCAAGGGGAGCAGAGCGCCGGACATCTGGCTGCTCAACGTGGTTCCCGTCGAGGACGTCGACGGCGGCCGGGTGGGCGTCGGCTTGACGGTGATCGACGTCACCGACCGCCACCGGCGCGAGCGAGAGCTCCGGGCCGCGTTCGACGAGCGCGACCACATCGCCCGGGCGTTGCAGAACGCCCTGCTCCCTCCGGAGCTGCCCACCATCGCCGGCATCGAGGTTGCCGCCCAGTACCTCCCGTCGGGTGAGGGCGCTGAGGTGGGGGGCGACTTCTACGACCTCATCGAAGACGGCCAGGGACGCTGGCACATCGTCATCGGCGACGTGTGCGGCAAGGGCCCCGATGCGGCGGCGCTCACCGGGTTGGCCCGCCACACGTTGCGGGCCGCGGCGATCGGCCGGGGCGAGCCGGTCGAGCTGGTCCGGCTGGTCAACGAGGCACTTCGGCGCGAGAGCACCGACCGGTTCCTCACCCTGGTCGACCTGCTCATCGACCTCTCGGGGGAGACGCCCACGATCACGACGGTGCTCGCCGGTCATCCACCGCCGCTGCTCCTCCGAAACGGCGAGGTCCGTGAGCTGGGCGAGTACGGGGCCCTGCTTGGCGTGTTCGACCAGGTTCGGTTGTCGCCGACCACCGACGAGCTGGCGCCGGGCGACATCGTGGTGGCCTACACGGACGGTCTCATCGAGCACCAGGGTCCGACTCCCTTCGGTGAGGCCGAGCTGCGCGGGTTGCTCGAGTCGTGCGCCGACCTCGACGGCGACGCGACCGCGGCGCGGATCACCAGGCGGGTCGAGGAGCTCCGTGCGGTCGAGGCGAGCGGGGACGACGTCGCGTTCCTCGTGCTCGCCGTGCCACGGCTCGATGCCGATTCGTCGCACGGCGGTTCTCGTCGGGACACCGACGGGGAAGATCCGCGAGCGATGGTGCGAGGTGCGCAGTTCCCCCCGGATACGAGAAGTCCTCGGTCGGCACGGTCGTTCATCGAGGACGTCCTGCGCTCGTGGTCCTGCGTCGACGACGTCGAGGTGGCGCAGTTGCTCGTGAGCGAGCTCGTCGGCAACGCCGTCCAGCACGCCAGCAGCCCTGCGGTGGTCACCGCATCGCTGTCGGGCGGGCGGATTCGGGTGGCGGTTGCCGATGAGGATCCGTCCCCGCCCATCGAGCGCAAGGGTGGCCCGCTGGCACCGAACGGCAGAGGGCTGTTGATCCTCGACCGCCTGGCCGATGCCTGGGGGATCGAGGAACCGGCCGACGGGCCGGGCAAGGTGGTGTGGTTCGAGCTCGAGCGCACCAGGATCGATGCCGAGCAATGACGCCCAAGCCGAGCTGAAGGCAGAGGGGAGCTGAAGGCAGCGGGAGATCTGGGCAGAAGAGGATCTGGGCAGAAGGGGAGGGATCACGTCGTGGCGTGCGGGCCGGGTGCGGGACCGCCCGAGCGAAGCGCTAATCTGACGGGGCGTCAGATCGATCGCGTCGCGATCGACCGCGATCGACCCTGAGCCGCATCTCCCGATGCACGACGTCACTTGGAGGACACATGCTGGACGAGCTGATCAAGGGCGCCACCATCATCGACGGCACCGGAGCGCCGGGTTTCGTCGGCGACGTCGGGATCCGCGACGGACGCATCGTGGCGGTCGGTCAGGTCGATGAGGAAGCGGCCTCGGTCTTCGACGCGACCGGACTCGTGCTCACGCCGGGCTTCATCGATCCGCACACGCACTACGACGCCCAGATCTTCTGGGACCCGGCCGCGTCGCCGTCCAACATCCACGGCGTGACGACGATCGTTGGCGGCAACTGCGGGTTCACGCTGGCGCCCCTGCACGCCAAGGACGCCGACTACACCCGCCAGATGATGGCCAAGGTCGAGGGCATGGACCTCGCCGCGCTGGAAGCCGGCGTCCCGTGGAACTGGGAGAGCTTCGGGGAGTACCTCGACCGGCTCGAGGGCAACGTCGGGGTCAACGCCGCCTTCCTCGTGGGGCACTGCGCGCTGCGGCGCTACGTCATGGGCGAGGAGTCGGTGGGCAGCGATGCGAGCGCCGAGCAGATCGCCGAGATGCAGCGAGTGCTGGCCGAGTCGATCGACTCGGGTGGTCTCGGCTTCTCGACCACGCTCAGCCGGACCCACTCCGACGGCGACGGCTCACCGGTCCCGTCACGCTGGTCGAACAAGGAGGAGCTGCTCGCCCTGTGCGCGGTCGTCGAGCGGTTCCCCGGCACGACGCTCGAAGCCATGACCGACGGGTGCCTCGACCGGTTCAGCGACGAGGAGATCGACCTGTTCGCCGACATGTCGGCCACGGCCAAGCGGCCGCTCAACTGGAACGTGCTGACGGTCGACTCGGCTGAACCGGGCCGGATCCCGCGCCAGCTCGGCGCCGCTGACGTGGCCGCCGACCGCGGCGGACGCATCGTGGCGCTCACGCTGCCCGTGCAGGTCCCGATGAACATGAGCTTCCGCAACTTCTGCGGCCTGTTCCTCATCCCGGGCTGGGACGAGGTGCTGGGGCTGCCGATCCCGGAGCGGATGGACAAGCTCCAGGATCCGGCCGTGCAGGCCCGCATGCTCGAGCAGGCCGCCGCGCCCGAAGCCGGTGTGTTCAAGCGGTTGGCCGACTTCGACAACTACATCATCGGCGACACCTACGCCCCCGAGAACGAGGGCTTCAACGGACGGAAGGTGTCCGAGATCGCCGCCGAGCAGGGCAAGGGCTCGTTCGCCGCCCTCGTCGACATCTTGGTGACCGACGAGCTGCGCACGGTGCTGTGGCCCATCCCGCCCGATGGCGACGACGCCTCGTGGCAGCTGCGCAAGGAGGTGTGGGCCGACGATCGGGCCATGATCGGCGGCTCCGACGCCGGAGCTCACCTCGATCGCATGTCGGGGGCCCCGTTCCCGACCCGCTTCCTGGCCGACTGCCTGCGCGGCCGCAAGCTGGTGCCGGTCGAGCGGGCCGTGCAGCTCATGACCCAGGTGCCGGCGAACCTGTTCGGCTTCAAGGACCGCGGCCTGATCGCCGAAGGCAACTTCGCGGACATCTTGGTGTTCGACCCCGAGACGGTCGGCGCCGGCATGGCCACGCTGGTCAACGACCTCCCGGCCGATGCGCCGCGCCTCACCGCCGAGGCCCACGGCGTGGTGCGGGTGCTGGTCAACGGCGTCGAGACGGTGCGCGACAACCTGGCCACGGGAGCGCTCCCGGGCACGGTGCTGCGGTCAGGGCGCGACACCAACACCGTCGCCACCAGCTGACCAACAACTGCAGACCAGCTGACCAGCTGACCAACAATGGCAGACGAACTACTCCGAAATTGCGTTCCTCGCCGTCGCTGAGCGACGGCGAGGAACGCCAGAACAGGGGTGGGGGGTGCCGTCCGCGCGTGGGAGCGCGCGCTGGGCGTTCGGCCTACTCGTACTTCTGGCCGATGGTCCTCAGCAGGTCCATGAGGTTCACCGGCGAGTCGGGCGCGTGCTCGCCGGGTTCGATGTGCACCTTGCGCAGCGTGCCTGTGTACGGGAACGTGCCGAAGCGCTCATAGATGTCCCACGACACCGGTGACCGCCGATCGAGGCCGACGTCGATGCCCTCGAACGGCGAGATGCCGTAGAGCAGAGGGACGGCCTCGAGGGTGCCGCGCGACTCGCCGTCGACGAGCAGTTCGACGGTCCAGGTACCGCCGCCCGGCGCCGTCATCGAGAGCGTGATCTCACTCGTACCCGCGGGCACCACTCCGCCCTCGAGGTGACGGATGTGGCCTCGGCCGTCGTTGTGCACGAACGTGACCACGTCGTCGAGCATGTACAGGCCGTAGCCCGACCCCTGATCGCCGTGGGCCAACAGGTAGCCGCGATCACCCGTCCGGAAGTCGACCTCGGCACGGAACGTGCAGCCACGGAACCAGATCAGCTGAACCGAGCGCCACCGCTCCAGCGTGGGCGTACCGGGCACGACGGTGATGGGCTCGCCGAACACCTCGGTCCACGGCGGACGCTGCACGTACTTCAGGCTGGAGCCCTCGTCGAGGGGATACACCTGCTTCTTCCAGGCGAGCTCCTCCCAGGCGTCGATCATCTCGCGCAGCTTGTCGGGGTTGTCGCGGGCGAGGTCGCGCAGCTCGGTCGGGTCCTCCAGCAGGTAGTACAGCTCCCACTCGTCATCGCCGAACGGCGTGAGCGGCTGGTGCAGCGTCACCGCCTGCCAGCCGTTTCGGTAGAAGCCGCGGTGGCCGATCATCTCGGTGTGGGTCTCGACGTGCTGCGGCGCGGCGTCGGGGTCGCGCCACAGCGGCAGCATCGAGGTGCCCACCAGCGGCTTGAGCGGCTTGCCGTGGAACTGGTCGGGGCGGGTGATGCCGATCATGTCGAGCAGGGTGGGGAACAGGTCGGTGATGTGCGCGTACTGGCGCCGCAGCTCGCCCTTGGCCGCGAGACCGGCAGGCCAGTGGATGACGGCCGGCACCGAGTGGCCCCCCTGGTGCGTGTTGATCTTGTAGAGGCGGAACGGTGTGTTGCCCGCCATGGCCCAGCCGCGGGGGTAGTGCGGCGTGGTCTGCGGTCCGCCGATGAGGTCGAGCCGGGCGTGGTCGGCGTCGATGTCGTCGCCCTGGAGCAGGTGCACGTAGTACGCAGTCGTGCCGACCACCTCGCCTTCACGAGACGCGCCGTTGTCCGACGTGAACAGGAACAGCGTGTTGTCGAGCTCGCCCAGCTCGTCGAGGGCGTCGACGAGGCGACCGACGTTCTGGTCGATGTTGTCGACCATCGCGGCGAACACCTCCATGTGCCGGGCGAACAGCTCCTTTTCGACGTCGGTCAGCTCGTCCCACGGCTGCACCTCGTTGTTGGCCTCGGTGTTGCGGGGCGCCAGCTCGGTGGTCTCGGGGGTGATGCCCAGCTCGACCTGGCGGCGGTAGCGCTCCTCGCGCAGCTTGTCCCAGCCGTCGCGGTAGCGGCCCTCGTAGCGCGCCATGTCGACGGCTTTGGCGTGCAGCGGCGCATGGACCGCGCCATGGGCCTGGTACAGGAAGAAGGGGCGCTTGGGGTTCGCCGCCTTCGTCTCGCGGATCATCGTGATGGCCCGCGTCGTGATGTCGTCGGTGAAGTAGTAGTCCTCGGGGTACTGGTCGACGTCGACCTGGTGGTTGTCCTCGACCAGCCGGTGGGGGTGGTGCAGGTTCGTGAACGCGTCGAGCACGCCGTAGTAGCGGTCGAACCCGCGCTGGACGGGCCACGAGGACTTGTCGCCCGCCGCGTTCTGCTCGGAGTCCTTCGTGAGGTGCCACTTGCCCACCATGAGCGTCGTGTAGCCGTTCGCTTGGAGCAGCTCGCCGATCGTGATCGCGTTGTGGGTGAGCTCCATGGCGTAGCCGGGGAAGCCGGCGTCGGAGTGCACGACGGTGCCGACGCCCGCGTCGTGCGGATCGAGGCCGGTGAGCAGCGCAGCGCGCGTCGGCGAGCACATGGGGGTGACGTGGAAGTTCGTCATGCGCAGCCCGTCGGCGGCGAGCCGGTCCAGGTTGGGCGTGGCGATCTCCGAGCCGTAGCAGCCGATGTCGGCGTAGCCGAGGTCGTCGACCATGACCACGACGACGTTGGGCGCCCCCTCCGGCGCCGTGGCCCGCGGTGGCCACCACCCCTCCGAGCCGGCGAACGTGCGCCCGACCTTGCCCCCGAAGCCCGAGTAGGGCGCGGTGGGGTCGTGCGGATCGGACACGAACGGACGCTTGTCACGGATCTCGTCAGCCATGCCCTCTGACTACCACGATCGCTCCAAGGTCCCCGTGCCGTCCACCACCAGGAGCCGTGCCGGGGTGGGACCGTCAGGCCGGAAGTCGCTCCACATCCACGGACACCGTCAGCTCGTGCTCGTGGGAAGCGGTGTAGACGACACCCTTCAGGGGCGTGACGTCGGCGTAGTCGCGGCCCCATGCTGCGGTGATGTGGCGCCCCCGGGGGAGCACGTCGTTGGTCGGGTCGAGATCCACCCACCCGTGGTCGGGTACGTACACGGCGAACCAGGCGTGAGACGCGTCAGCCCCCACCAGCCGCTCGACACCCGGAGGGGGATCGGTCTCGAGGTACCCGCTCACGTACCGGGCGGGAAGGCCCATGGCCCGAAGGCACCCGACGGCGAGATGGGCGAAGTCCTGGCACACGCCGCGACGGCTCTCGAGGATCTCACCGACGCTGGTCGAGATCGACGTGGTGCCTGGCGAGTAGGTGAAGTCGGCGTGGATGCGGTGGTTGAGGTCGATCGCCGCATCGAGCAGATGTCGGGTCGGCGCGAACGACGGTGCGGCGTAGGCGGCGAGCGCCGTGCCGGTCGCGACCAGCGGCGAGGCAAGACGGAACTGGCGGGCGTCGAGATCGGCCTCGAGCGTCGACGAATCGAGGCGCGCCACGGCCTGCTCCCAAGAACCGCCCCCGGTGAGGTCGAGCTGGAGCTCGGTCCGGACCACCTCGACCTCGTGGACGGCGGTGACCGTCAGCTCGGTGTGGGGCTCCTCGACGTTGAAGTAGGTGGTGGCGTTGCCGAAGTAGTCGGTGCGCTCGGACCGGTCGAGCGGTCGGGGCGACACGTCGATGCCCGGAGCGGCGACGCTCTGCTGGTGGTCCAGCTGGCGTGGCACGAGGCGGGCCTCGCCGTAGCTGTTGGCGACCGGGGCGTCGTAGCGGTACTCGTTGCGATGCGTGATCCTGTACCTCATCGCATGACCTCGCCCCACAGGTCGCGGTCCATGAGGCCGATGTCCATCGACTGCGATTCGGGGAGGTGGGTGAAGTGCGTCGTCTCGATGGTGCGCCCGAGCTGGACGAGCTGGCCGGTCAGGTCGTCGAGGAAGGCGGCCAGCTCGGGTCGCCCCGGTTCGTCGCCGACACCGGCACCGGGGCTCGCCTTGGACACCGCGGTGGTGTCGAGCACCCGCACGGTCGTCGCCAGCTGGAGCGCGAGTCGCTGCTCGTTCGTGAAGCGAGGCGTCCCGGCGTGGGGGAGCGCCGTCATCTCACGTTCGAGGAGGTCGAGCTGGTGCAGGATCGACCGCGGGTTGTCGCTGTCGAGCAGGAGCAGGTCGAGCAGCGTCTCCACCTGGGCGTGCGAGCGGTACCGGCGGCGGTAGGTCAAGATGCTCTCGGCCGCCACGAGCAGCGACTCGAGGATGAGGCTCTCCGCCGCGGTGCTCCGCACGGTGATGAGCGTCGAGCGCACCATGGTGGCCACCGACATCGCCCGTTCGAGGCGTCGGCCGGCGTCCATGAACGCCCAACCCGGATCGCGCACCATGCTCTCGGTGGCGAGCCCGGCGAAGGCGAGCAGACCGCGCATGGTCGACGACAGCGCATCTTGGGCGATGTTGCGCTGGTCGTCCTCGTCGAGGCCCCGGGCCCGCGCCTGGAGAGGTGCGAGCGCCTGGTCGAGGTCGGCGAGCGCGAGCCACGTGTCGCCCGAGAGCTGGTCGCGGGCCGCGGTGGCGGCGTCGAGCATCCCTCGGATGGAGTAGGCCAGCGAACCGGGGAGATCGGGATCGCTGAGGATCGAGAAGATCGCGTCGCCGGGGTCGTCCACCAGGGCCCCGTCGCCGTCGGCGCTGAAGGCGTGCGTCGTGCCGGTGAGCTCGGCGAGCATCACGAGGAGGTCGCGCAGCGCTCTCGCCCCGGCCGGGCTCGAGCCGGTCTGGAAGTCGTTGCGTCGATCGAGGATGACGCGGATCACCCGCGCCGCGGACTCGGCCCGCTCGGCGTACCGTCCGAGCCAGAAGAGGTTCTCGGCGGTGCGCGACGGCAGCACACCGGCCGGGTCCGCCGCCTCGACCGGCCCGCGGTGCAGCCAGAACGACGACTGCACCTCGGGTTCGGAGGCCAGGACCCAGGTGTCCTTGCTGATGGCGCCACCCTGGTTGGAGACGATCTTGTCGCCTTCGACCGGCGCGACCCGGGTGAGGCCGCCGGGCATGACGAGGTACGACTCGTCGTGGGCGACGGCGAACGTGCGCAGCACGGCGTGCCGCGGGGTGAGCGTCGTGCCCGTCAGGGTCGGCACCGTGGAGAACTCGAGCATCTCCTGGCCGACGAAGGCGTGCGGAGCCGACTCGATGCGAGCGCGTAGGTCGTCGAGCTCGACCGAGGAGAGCGACGGCCCGACGATCGTGTTGCGGCCTTGCTTGCGGGCGATGGGCTTGACCAGGAGCTGGTCGAGGTTGGCAAGCACGTGACTCCGATGGTCGGGCAGTCCGCACCACCACGTCGGTGGCGACGGCAGTGCGAGCTCGTGGCCGAGGAGGTGCTCGGCGACGGCGGGCAGGAACGGTGCGAGCCCCGGGTTCTCGATCACGCTGCTGCCTATGGGGTTGACGACGCGCACCGTGCCCCGCCGACAGGCCTCCAGCAGGCCGGGCACGCCGAGCCGGGAGTCGGACTTGAGCTCCAGGGGATCGCAGTACCAGCTGTCGACCCGTCGGATCACCACATCGACGCGCTCGAGCCCGCTCAGCGAGCGCAGCCACACGAAGCCGTCGCGGACGGTGAGGTCGCGGGCCTCCACGAGGGTGTAGCCGAGCTGGGTCGACAGGTAGGCGTGCTCGAAGTACGTCTCGTTCAGGGGCCCCGGCGTGAGGATGACGACGCGCGGGTCGTCGACGCCCTCGGGTGCCGCGGCGGTGAGCGCCGAGCGGAGCGCCCGGAAGAAGGGGGCCAGCCGGTGCACCTGGGCGTCGCGGTACAGGCTGGGGAACACGCGGGAGATGACGGAGCGGTTCTCGAGGGCGTAGCCGGCGCCCGAGGGGGCCTGGGCGAGGTCGGCCACCGCCCACAGGTCGCCGTTGACGCCGCGGGCGAGATCGACGCCGTAGAGGAACAGGGGCGATCGGCCCTGGTCGACCTGGTCGGCGGCGCGCAGGAAGCCCCGGTGGCCGACCACGAGCTCGGGCGGGATCAGTCCCCGCCGGACGAGGTCGCGCCGCCCGTAGAGGTCGGTGAGCACCAGGTTGAGCAGCTCGGCACGCTCGATGACGTCGGCCTCGATGCCGGCCCACTGGTTGCTGCCGAGCAGCATGGGTACGGGGTCGAGCCTCCAGGACCGGCCGTCCCGGGTGAGCTCCGCGGTGACGGCGCCCGATGGTCCCGCTCCGCCCGACGGTCCCGCTCCGCCCGATGGCCCCGCTCCGCCCGATGGCCCCCCTCCGGTCGGCTCGAGCGTCGCCGCGTCGTAGACGGTGTAGGTGACGCCGTCGGTGGCGAGCAGTCGCCGCACCTCGTTGCGGCGCCGCCCGAGCTCGGCGCCGCCCAGCGAGTTGAGCGAGCTGACCATCGTGCGCCAGTGGTCACGAACCAGACCGTCGCTGCCGAGCAGCTCGTCGAAGGTGTCGTCGGGCGGGGCGTACTCCGCGAGCAGGTCGGTCGCCGTGACCTGACTCATGGCGCGACCTGGATCATGTCGGCGGTTCCTCGATCACGCGGATGCCAGGTGGGGTCGGTCGTCGCTCACGTCGGGGCGGAAGTAGCCGGCCTCGACGGCGGCGTGGATGGCCGACAGGTCGCCCTGGACGCTGTCGACGAAGTCGTGCAGGCCGTCCCACGCCAGGCTCCGGACCTTCGCGGCGTCGACGTGCTCGCGCGCCAGCGTGCTCGCAGCGATGGAGCCCTCGCTGTGTCCGAGGCGGTGCAGGCACCGGTTGATCTCGGCGAGGCAGTGGCTGATCGACCGCGGGAAGTCGGGATCCTGGAGGAGGAAGCGAAGCGCTTCTGGGCCTTGCACGCGACTCTGCACCTTGCGACGGTACATCTGATAGCCGGACAACGAACGAAGCACGCCGAGCCAGGTGACCTCGGTGAGAGGACCGAGGTGGTTGCCGAGGTGCATCAGGTAGCCGGCGCGCACGTCGAGGACGCGGCTGGTCATGTCGGCCCGCTCGAGGAGGCGGCCGATGCTCAAGAAGTCGTAGGCCTCGTCGTGGCTCATCGTTCCGGCGAGCAGGCCGCTGAGGCGCTGGAGATCGCCGACGACGCGATCCATCCACTGCGTGCGTCCCCATCGCACCAGGGTGTCACCGCACGAGTCGGTGGCCTGGAGGTAGGTGTTGTTGATGACCTCCCAGGCTTCGCGGGGGAACACCGCCCGCGCCCGGCGGACGTTCTCGCGGCCCTGGGCCAGCGAGGCGAGCACCGAACCGGGGTTCGCCGCGTGGTAGGTGAGGAACCCGCAGACGTTCTCCTCGTTGACCTCGCCGAGGAAGGCCACGTCGTAGTCCTCCCGGCAGTCGTTGAGCGCGAGGAGCGGCTCCCAGGTGAGACCCGCTGACTTGGGGAGGTCGAGGTAGAGGTCGGTGTGGACGCGCACGATACGTGCCGTGGTCTCGGCTCGCTCGAGGTAGCGACCGGCCCAGTACATGGTCTCGGCTATTCGGGACAGCAACATGTGGCGCTCCTTTCCGGACCACGCGGACGTAGGCCCTGCACCGCCGGACGCGGTTCCGCCGGCGTCGGTCAGACCGTCGGATCGATGATCCATGTGTCCTTGCTCCCTCCGCCTTGTGAGCTGTTGACCACCAGGGATCCCTCGCGCAACGCGACCCGGGTGAGCCCGCCTTGGGTGACGTAGCTCGTCTCGCCCGACAGGATGAACGGTCGGAGGTCCAGGTGCCGAGGGGCAAGTTCGCCGTCGCACAACGTCGGTGCGGTCGACAGCTGCAAGGTGGGTTGCGCGACGTAGTTGGCCGGGTCGGCCAGAACCCGGTGGCGGCACGCCTCGGTCTCGTCGGCCGAGGCGTGTGGTCCGACGAAGATGCCGTAACCACCAGATTCGTTCGCCGGCTTCACGACCATCTCGTCGAGGTGCTCGAGGACGTAGGCGCGATCGTCATCCTCGTAGCAGATGTAGGTGGGAACGTTCGCGACGATCGGCTCTTCGGCGAGGTAGTAGCGGATGATGTCGGGAACATAGGCGTACACGACCTTGTCGTCGGCCATGCCTGCGCCCGGAGCGTTGGCGATCGAGACCTTGCCGGCCCGCCACGCCCGCATGAGGCCTGGCACGCCGAGCGCGGAGTCGGGCCGGAACGCCTCAGGGTCGAGGAACAGGTCGTCGATGCGCCGATAGATCACATCGACCCGGGCGAGACCGTCGATGGTCCGCATGAAGACGACGTCGTCATCGTCGACGACGAGGTCGGAGCCCTCGACGAGCTCAACACCCATCTGCTGGGCGAGGAAGGCGTGCTCGAAGTACGCCGAGTTGTAGATGCCCGGCGTCAGGACCACGACGCGGGGGAACTCACCCGGTCGGGGGGTGAGCGACGCGAGGAGATCGAACAACCGGTGGGGGTAGGCGTCGACGGGCAGGATGTCGAGGTCGCGGAACAGCTCGGGGAACACGCGCTTGGTCACGAGGCGGTTCTCGAGCATGTACGAGACGCCGGAGGGGACCCGCAGGTTGTCCTCCAGGACGTAGAAGGTCCCGTCGTCGTCGCGGACCAGGTCGCTGCCGGAGATGTGCGCCCACACGCCGAGCGCCGGATCGATGCCCTCGCACTCCGAGCGGTAGTTGACCGACCGCTCGATGAGCTCCGCCGGGAAGACGCCGTCGGCGACGATCTTCTGCTCGCCATAGATGTCGCCGATGAACAGGTTGAGGGCGGTCAACCGCTGCTCGAGGCCCCGCGAGATCTTGTTCCACTCGGCCAGCGGGATCACCCGTGGCAGGACGTCGAACGGCCAGGCGCGGTCGATGTTGGTGCCGTCCTCGTAGACGGTGAAGGTGACGCCCATCGCCCGGATGGCGACCTCGGCCGCGGCCTGGCGGTCGCGGAGATCGTCGATCGTGAGGTCGGCGAGGAACCGGGCCACCCCGGCGAAGTGGTCGCGCGGCCCTCCGTCGACGATCGATTCGTCGTGGAACCCGTCAGAGCGGTAGTTGGTCCAGTGCATCTCGGTGTCGCTTGCAGGTGAGGGTCGCCGAGGCGGCTGTCGGGTGTCGGGTATCAGGTGTGGCCGTGGGTCGAGCGACCCGCTAGATGTTGTAGATCGGTCCTGATTCAGCGCAGTATCGCCTACGTGTCGGATATGTGAACTGACGAGGCGCGGCTCGGGCGCGATTCGCCGTCGATGGCACCGAGAGTTCATGCAGCGTCCACGGATTCGACATCGCGGTGCCGCTGGACGCGCAGCCTAGGTCGGTAGGGTTGCTCCCGACATGGACGAGACCGACGGACGAGACCAGCAGCGCAGCGAGGACGCGGACGACCGACGCCGATCGCCCGGCGCCGACATCGAAGGCGCGGTCTCGGCGTCCGACGCCGAGGGATCGCCGGCCAGCGCCGGCGAGGTCGCCCCGCCCAGCCAGGCCGACCGTGTTGCGCCCATGGCTGAGAAGCGCGGCGCGGCCCCCGATCTGCTCAACCCACAGCGGGTGCTCCACGGGCTGCGCTCGTTCCTCGACGCCGACGACGTCGACGAGCCGATCGCGGAGACCGTGCTGGAACCCACCGGGGTGGCACCGCCGGTCGCCGAGGACCGCACGGGCGAGCCACTGGCCGTCGAGCGCACCTTCGCCTTCCTCGACATCACGGGCTTCACCCGGTTCTGCGATCAGAACGGGGAGCACGCCGCCATCGAGATCCTCACCCGGTTCCGCACGATCGTGCGGGAGGTCGCGGCCCGGCGCGGCGTCCGTGCCGCCAAGTGGCTGGGTGACGGCGTCATGATCGTGGGCGTCGAAGAGGGTCCCGTCATCGCCACCGTCGCCGAGGCGGTCGTGCGCTGCGAACGCATCCGTCTCGACACGCACGGCGGCATCGCGGGCGGCACCGTCTTGCTGTTCGAGGGTGACGACTACGTGGGCCGACCCGTCAACCTCGCGGCCCGGCTGTGCGACGCGGCCGAGCCGGGCGAGGTCCTCGCCTCGGGTCTGCGGGGACCGCTTCCCTCCTGGATTGCGTCCACCGGCACGCTCACCGTGCACATCGCCGGGGTCGGTGACGTCGCCGGGGTCTCCGGTCTTGCCGTCACCGACCGAGTCGCCGAGGAGCTCCGTGGGATCTCGGCCGGGGTCGCGTAGGGGTTTCGTGGGCGGTCAGCTCACAGCTGCGCTCGCTGGATGACGTCGTTCCGGGGGTTGGTCGCCTTATCCTCGGTCGATGCCTTCTCCTGGTTCCGACGACGCGGGCTCGATCCCCGACATCGCCGGGTCGGTGCCGGACATGGCCGATGACCCCGTGCGCTGGGATGCCCGGTCCCGATCGTTCATATCCACTCGACCGCCCGCAGATCCGCGCCCGACGATGGCATCGCCGGTCGCCGACGTTGCGCAACCGCCACCGGCGGCTCGCTCGGCACCCCGGAAGGTGACCATCGGGCCCGAGCACGTGGGCAAGGCGCCCTCGGTCGCCGGTTCCCGCGCTGTGCCTTCGCGGGCCGGGGCACCGATCGCACCCGCCGCGGTGCCACCCGCAGCGGCAGCGGCCCAGGCCGTGGCTCCCGTCGAGCCGCCCCGCATCGTCACCGCTCCCGCCCGCGGGAAGCCGACCACCGTCGCCAACGGCGGCGCGCCACCTCGGGGCACGGCACCAGCGCGCACGAGCAGCGGCGGGGGAGCCA
This sequence comes from uncultured Rhabdothermincola sp., assembly GCA_964485515.1. GTDB lineage: Bacteria > Actinomycetota > Acidimicrobiia > Acidimicrobiales > Acidimicrobilacustridaceae > CAZALT01. Next base: position 26,904 of record CAZALT010000001.1, read on the forward strand.
CCCCACGGTCGGTCCGCCGCACGGGCAAGCGGATCGCCCGGGTCGTCACCGCCGTCGTGATGGTCGTCGTCCTGCTCGTCGTCGGCCTCTTCGCCTTCGGCTGGTGGCAGTTCTCGCGCATCGAGAAGGTGCCCGTCGCCGAGGTCCTGTCGTCGTCGGGCAACGGCGGGACGAATTACCTGATCGTCGGCAGCGACTCGCGCGACGGGATCGACGAGTCCGATCCCAACTCGGGAGCGTTCCTCGGCGACCACACCGAGGGCCAGCGCACCGACTCGATCATGGTCCTTCGTGTCACCGGCTCGGGCAGCACGCTCCTGTCGATCCCGCGGGATCTCTGGGTGACCAACCCGGTCACGGGGGAGGTCGGACGCATCAACTCGGTCTACCAGTCAGGCCCGGGCGCGCTCATCGAGGCCGTGCAGGGCCTCGGCATACCCGTCAACCACTACCTCGAGATCGACTTCGTCAACTTCGGCAAGCTGGTCGATGCCGTGGGAGGCATCACCATCGACTTCGCCGCTCCGGCACGCGACACGCACTCGGGACTCGACGTGGCCGAGGCGGGCCGCATCCACCTCGATGGCGAACAGGCGCTCGCCTACGTCCGGTCGCGCTACTACGAGCAGTTCGTCGACGGCGAGTGGCAGGTCGACGGCACCGCCGATCTGGGCCGGGTCCTGCGCCAACGGGCCTTCCTCCAGGCGCTGATGGGCGAGGTGTCGGGCGCGCGCAGCCCCGTCACCCTCGTGCGAATCGCGTCCACGCTCGGAGGCGGCGTCAAGGTGGACGACGCCATGTCGTACTTCGATGCCATCGGCCTCATGTGGCACATGCGCAACGGCATCGGCGCCGACTCGGCGACGCTGCCGGTCACACCGCGCACCACATCGGGCGGCGCGCAGGTGCTCGACCTCGATCAGGGCGCGGCCGGCCCGGTCATCACCGCGTTCGGGGGCTGACCGATCCCCCGGACGGCGACACACCGATTCGGTGCACGGCCGATGACGCAGCCGTCGACATCGCCCGCACTAGATTCCGAGCCATGTCGATCGAGCTCGCCCGCATCTTCCGTGTGATCATCAACGGCGAGTGGTACACGGTCGAACGGGGCACGTTCGAGGTCGTCGAGATGGCCTTCGTCGACGAGATCGACCAGCCGACGCACGCGCCCACAGATGTGCTGGCCTACCACTTCCTCACCCCGAACCGTGACGAGTACTGGGGGCCGCTCAGCGCCATCGAGCTGATCAAGCTCATGGACATCGAGGGCTGACCGGCTCGGCCACCGATGACGAGCTGAACGGGGATGACGAACAGAACGGGGTCCGACGAGGCGATCACGCCGCTGTGGCTCTCCCACCACTATCCCGAGCAGTACGACCGGTGTGCCCTGGTGGGAGCCAAGCACGTGTGTCGACGCTGCCTGGCCCTCTATCCGCTGTCGTTCCTCGTCCTGGCCGCGGCGGTGGCCGGTCTGGCGTGGCCCGAGGCGTGGGACGGGTGGATCCTCGTGGTGCTCCCGATCCCGGCGGTGATCGAGTTCGTGCTCGAGCAGCTCGGGCTCATCTCCTACAGCGCGGTCCGCACGTGGATCGTGACGGTTCCGCTCGCGGTTGCGCTCGGCGGTGGCTTCGTCCGCTACGTGGACGCTCCCGGAGATCCGCTGTTCTGGGGGGTCGTCCTCGGCTACGGCGTGATCTGCGGCCTGTCCGTGCTGTGGCGATGGACCCGCACGGCCTGAGCCGCCCACATTGCCGGTGTCAGTCGGTGTCAGTCGGTGTCAGTCGGTGATCATCAGGAGCACGTGGTCGGGTTTGGTCGCCGCCGCCTCCAGGACCTCGTAGGCGTTCTCGACCACAGGCACCACGTCTTGGTGCTGGCGGAACACGTCGCGGTCGGTGGCCCGCATACGGGTGAGCGCCAGCGTGATGTCGTCCTGGCTGAGCCAGCCCTTGTTGCCGAGGGTGAAGTGCAAGCTGAGCCGCGCCACGATGTCGGGGTCGCCGTGCACCTCGGCGAGGATCTGCAGCTCACGGCCGAGGGCCAACCGGCGGGCCTCGGCAGGAGCCCACCCGAGGTCGGGCAGTCGCCGCTTGAGCAGATCGGGGGAGCGGAACGCCCGCGTGGGCAGGAGGTAGGGGGCCATCAGGACCCGGTACCAGTCGACGATGTGCTCGGGCTCGAAGCCCTCTTCCCACTCGTCGGCGCCCGCGGTGCGCAGCAGCTCGATGTACAGCTGCGTGGTCGGATCGGTGCTGCGCCAGATGCGCGCCGCGCGGGCCTGTAGCCGGGCGAAGCCGTCGGGTGTCGACGTGCCCGTGAACAGCTCCTCGAACTCGCGGTGGAACGCGACCGGGTCGAGCATCCACGCGCGGCTCATGACGGACACCGCGCCATAGTTGCCCACCGAGCGTGAAGGTGCGTGGACCCTCCGCCACGAGGGGCAGCGGAACCGGCGTGGTTGGCGTCACCGGGCACCAGAGGCGTGCGCCAGTGCGCAACCGAACGAGAGAGCGGAGGCGCAGCGGTCAACGGCTGGCCCGGATGGCGTCGACGAGCGCCTCGACGACCGGGCGGATGGGCGGAGCTGGCTGGGCCTCGATCGACTCCATGGTGCAGAACACCTCGGTGCCGTTCGATCGGCCCTGGAGCGTGGTCAGCACCGAGCACGACGGGCCGCCCTCGAACCGCACGATCGTCTCCACGATGCCCAGGTTGCGGTCGAAGTAGCCGATGTGGCCGATGTGGCTGGCCGCGTCGAACACCACACCGAAGGTCTCGGCGGGCGGGGCGTGGACCAGGAGCGTGTCGCCTGAGGCCAACTCGGCGGCGATCGCCTCCTCATAGGCCGAAGGCGGCGTCGACCGAGCCGCGGCCGGTTCCTGTTCCTGTGCCCGCCTCGCCGCGGGCTGGTCCAGGTCGATCGACGATCCGTCGCCGTCGGCGGCCACCCGGCGAAGGAGCGCGTAGGCCTGCGTGATCAGCGACGCCTGAGCTGTCGACGCGTCCCCGGCGATGTCGGGGTGGTGCTCGCGGACGCGGGCACGGAACTCGACCCGAGCATCATCGATCGTGCACGGGCTCGAGAGGCCCAGGACGCGCAGCGCCTCGTCGGGGGTCAACGGGGGCCGTCGCTCATGCGGACAGCGCCGACTGCACCAGCGCGCTGAACTGACCGGGCACGACGGTGGCGCACAGCTCGCGGGCCGAGTGCATGGCGAGCTGGGGGATGCCGACGTCGACGGTGGGGATGCCGAGTCGGGCGGCGGTGACAGGGCCGATGGTCGAGCCACAGGCCAGATCGGAGCGGGTCACGAACACCTGGAGCGGCACCGACGCCCGCTCCGCCGCGAGGCGCAACCACCCGCTGCTGATGGAGTCGGACGCGTAGCGGACGTTGCTGTTGACCTTGAGGGTCGGGCCGCCGTCGAGGGTGATGAGGTGGTTGGGCTCGTGCCGATCTGCGTAGTTGGGATGGGTGGCGTGCGCGCCGTCGGCCGACACGCAGAAGGATCCGGCCAGGGCTCGCAGGAAGCCGTCGCGGTCGAGTCCCGATGCCCGTGCGATCCGTTCGAGGATCACCGGGAGCATCGAGCTGTCGGCCCCGGTGGCGGACTGGCTGCCGATCTCCTCGTGATCGAAGAGGCACACGACCGGAACCAGGCCGGGGCCGGCGACCCGGCCGTCCGGGTCCGCCAAACCGATCAGCGCCGTGATCGCCGCATGGCAGGACGCGAGGTTGTCGAGGCGTGGGGCGCTGACCAGCTCCCGGTGTCGACCGGCCAGGGTGCTCGGCGTGAGGTCGTGAGCCATGACGTCCCAGGTGAGGAGGTCGGCTGCGTCGATCGACAGCTCGTCGGCGAGGAAGCCCCGGAAGTCACCCACCTGCGAACCGAGACCCCAGATGGGCGTCAGGTGCTGCTGCGGGTTGAGCACGAGCCCCTGGTCGTTGACGCCCCGGTCGAGGTGGATGGCGAGCTGAGGCACCCGCAGCAGGGCACGGTCCGTGCGCCAGAGCCGCACCTCGGGGACCGCGCCGTCGCCCCGGACCCCGACTCGGCCCGACAGGCCGAGGTCGCGGTCGAGCCACGAGTTGAGCAGCGCCCCTCCGTAGACCTCGACGCCGAGCTGCTGGTAGTTGAGCGCGAGCCGGTCCGGGACGGGCTTGATGCGCAGGTTCGGGCTGTCGGTGTGCGCTCCGGCGATCCGGAAGCCCGACACCGGCGCCGGTGTCGTGATCCACGCCACGATGGAGCCGCCCCGCACGACGTAACGGCCAGCCGACGCACCCGGCGTCGCATCCGCGGCCCAGTCGTCGACCTCGTCGACCGCCGTGAACCCGGCCGCAGACAGCCGGGAGGCGGCCTCGGCGACGGCGTGGTACGGCGAGGGAGATGCGTCGATGAAGCCACAGAGGTCGACGGCCAGATCTGGCGGAGCCATGGCCGCACAGTACCGGGGATCGCCGACCCGCGATCCATGGCGAGAACCTCACACGACACGGCTCAGGTGGTGAGGAAACGGTCTCGCCGTGTACCATCTGACGCTCGCAGCACCGGCCAACGTCGTCCGGCGGCTTGAACCCCGCACCCGCACCCTGACCACGCCTTCGCGTGTGATCGCCCCGGAAAGACGTATGCGCTCTGATGACTTCGCGGCCCCCGCGCCGCACCGCTGCTCCCACGACGCCGTCGACGCGACCCCGGTGCGCCTCGGCCCACCACGGGTGAGCACCCCGTCGACGACGCCCTTCGGGCTGCCCGCCGCCCAGGGGCTCTACGACCCGCGCTTCGAGCACGACGCCTGCGGTGTCGCCTTCGTCGTCCACATGAAGGGCCTGCAAAGCCACTCGATCGTCCGCCAGGGCATCGACGCGCTCGTGGCGCTGCAGCACCGCGGCGCCCTCGGCTCCGAGCTCAACACCGGCGACGGTGCCGGCATCCTCATCCAGGTCCCGGACCGCTTCTACCGCGACGTCGTGCCGTTCAAGCTGCCCAAGGAAGGCAACTACGCCACCGGCATCGCCTTCCTGCCCAAGGATCCCGACCGCGCCGACGAGGTGGCCACGGCCATCACCAAGATCGCCACGAGCGAAGGACTCCGGGTGCTGGGGTGGCGCACCGTCCCCGTCGACGACTCGATGATCGGCAACTCCGCGGCCGAGGTCGAGCCGTCGTTCCGCCAGATCTTCCTCGCCGGCGACGGCCTCGAAGACATGGCTCTCGAGCGCCGTGCCTACATCGTGCGCAAGCGCGCCGAGAACGAGCTGGGCCACACCAACGTCGAGACCGGCGTCTACTTCCCGAGCCTGTCCACCCGCACCATCGTCTACAAGGGCATGCTCACGACGCCTCAGCTGTCGGAGTTCTTCCTCGACCTCACCGACGATCGGGTCGAGTCCGCCCTCGCCCTCGTGCACTCTCGGTTCTCCACCAACACGTTCCCGTCGTGGCCGCTGTCGCACCCGTTCCGCTACATCGCCCACAACGGCGAGATCAACACGGTGCAGGGCAACCGCAACTGGATGCGGGCCCGCGAGGCGCTGCTCGACAGCCCGCTGCTGGGCGGCGACCTCGAGCGGATCTTCCCCATCTGCGCGCCCGACGCCAGCGACTCGGCCACCTTCGACGAAGCGCTCGAACTCCTCCACATGGGCGGCTACTCGCTGCCGCACGCCGTGCTCATGATGATCCCCGAGGCATGGGAGAACCACGAGTCCATGCCCGACGAGATGCGGGCGTTCTACCGCTACCACGCATCGCTCATCGAGCCGTGGGACGGCCCGGCGTCGGTCGCGTTCACCGACGGCAACGTCATGGGCGCCGTGCTCGACCGCAACGGTCTGCGCCCCTCGCGCTACTGGGTCACCTCCGACGACCTCGTCATCATGGCGTCGGAGGTCGGCGTGGTCGACGTCGAACCCGAGAACGTGGTCGAGAAGGGCCGGCTCCAGCCCGGCAAGATGTTCCTGGTCGACACCACCGAGGGCCGAATCGTCGACGACGACGAGATCAAGCGACGCTTCGCCCGAGCCAAACCGTACGGGACGTGGCTCGCCAACAACCTCGTCGACCTCGACTCGCTCCCGTGGACCGAGCTCGAGCTGCCGTCGCACGGCTCCATCGTCCAACGCCAGCAGGTGTTCGGCTACACCACCGAAGACCTCAAGATCCTGCTCGAGCCAATGGCCCGAGTCGGCCTGGAGCCCATCGGATCCATGGGCACCGACACGCCCATCGCGGTGCTGTCGTCCCGGTCGCGGCTGCTGTACGACTACTTCTCGCAGCTGTTCGCCCAGGTCACCAACCCGCCGCTCGACGCCATCCGCGAAGAGATGGTCACGGCGTTGGGCTGCACGCTCGGCCCCGAGGGAAACCTGCTCGACCCGGGTCCTGAGTCGTGCCGGCAGGTGTACCTGTCCCGCCCGGTCATCGACAACGACGAGCTCCAGAAGCTGCTCAACATCCACACCTACCCCGACCTGATCGACTTCAAGACGACGGTCATCCCGTGCCTCTACCCGGTTGCCGACGGCGGCGACGGCATGCGAGCAGCGCTCGACGAGGTCCGCCGCCTGGCGTCGGAGGCCATCGCCGGGGGAGCGAAGATCCTCGTGCTGTCCGACCGGGGAACGAGCGCCACCCACGCACCGATCCCCGCGCTGCTGTTCACCAGCGCCGTGCACCACCACCTGATCCGGGAGAAGACCCGCACCCAGGTCGGTCTCGTGGTCGAGACCGGCGAAGCCCGCGAGGTGCACCACATGGCCCTGCTGCTCGGCTACGGCGCCGGTGCCATCAACCCCTATGTGGCCTTCGAGACCATCGAAGACCTCGTCGTCGAGCACGACATCGACATCCGTGACCAGACCACCGCCATCCGGCACTACATCAAGGCGTGCGGCAAGGGCATCCTCAAGATCATGTCCAAGATGGGCATCTCGACGGTCGCGTCGTACACCGGCGCCCAGATCTTCGAGGCCGTCGGCCTGTCCCACGAGCTCGTCGACGAGTACTTCACCGGCACCGTCAGCCGGCTGGGTGGCATCGACGTCGACCAGATCGCCGAGGAGGTCGGCATCCGCCACCGCCTGGCCTACCCCGACAACCCGTCCGAGCGGGCCCACCGCACGCTCGAGGTCGGCGGCGAGTACCAGTGGCGACGCGAGGGCGAGCACCACCTGTTCAACCCCGAGACGGTCTACAAGCTGCAGCACGCCACCCGGTCGGGGCGCTACGAGATCTTCAAGGAGTACACCAAGCTCGTCGACGACCAGTCCGAGCAGCTCTCCACGCTGCGCGGGCTGTTCACGTTCCGCGACGACCTCCGCGAGCCCATCCCGATCGACGAGGTCGAGCCCGTCTCCGAGATCGTCAAGCGCTTCAACACCGGCGCCATGTCCTACGGCTCCATCTCCGCCGAAGCGCACGAGACCCTCGCCATCGCC
>CAZALT010000001.1:34363-51942 GCA_964485515.1 uncultured Rhabdothermincola sp.
TGGGCACCACCGCGCCGCGCAGCAACGGTATCCTGGGCGCGGTGAACACGGGCGAGGGCGGCGAGGATCCCGAGCGCTTCGTGGCCATGGACAACGGCGACTCCAAGCGCAGCGCCATCAAGCAGGTGGCCTCGGGCCGCTTCGGTGTCACGTCGAACTACCTGACCAACGCGGATGACATCCAGATCAAGATGGCGCAGGGCGCCAAGCCAGGGGAGGGCGGTCAGCTCCCCGGCCACAAGGTGTACCCGTGGGTGGCCAAGACCCGGCACTCCACGCCCGGTGTCGGACTCATCAGCCCGCCCCCTCACCACGACATCTACTCCATCGAGGATCTCGCCCAGCTCATCCACGACCTCAAGAACGCCAACCCGTCGGCCCGCGTCCACGTCAAGCTCGTGGCCGAGGTCGGCGTCGGCACGGTCGCGGCCGGTGTGTCCAAGGCCCATGCCGATGTCGTGCTCATCTCGGGCCACGACGGCGGCACGGGTGCCTCGCCGTTCAACTCCCTCAAGCACGCCGGCGCCCCCTGGGAGCTCGGTCTGGCCGAAACCCAGCAGACCCTGCTCATCAACGGGCTGCGCGACCGCATCGTCGTGCAGGTCGACGGCCAGATGAAGACCGGTCGCGACGTCGTCATCGCCGCCCTGCTCGGTGCCGAGGAGTACGGCTTCGCCACCGCACCGCTCGTCGTGTCCGGATGCATCATGATGCGCGTCTGCCACCTCGACACCTGCCCGGTCGGCGTCGCCACCCAGAACCCCGAGCTGCGCTCGCGGTTCACCGGCAAGCCCGAGTTCGTCGTGAACTTCATGGAGTACATCGCCGAGGAGGTGCGTGAGATCCTCGCCGAGCTCGGCTACCGCAGCCTCGAAGATGCCATCGGCCACGCCGAGTCGCTCGACACCCGCAAGGCCGTCGAGCACTGGAAGGCGAGCGGTCTCGACGTGTCGCCCATCCTCGAGGTCCCCGATCTGGCCGACGGCACCTCGTTCACCCAGACCGTCGAACAGGACCACGGACTGAAGCTCGCGCTCGACAACCAGCTCATCGAGCTGGCCGCGCCCGCGCTCGACGATCGTGAGCCGGTGCGCATCGAGCTGCCCATCGGCAACACCAACCGCACCGTCGGCACGATGCTCGGCCACGAGCTCACCAAGCGCTACGGCGGCGAGGGCCTGCCCGACGACACCATCACCGTCCAGTTCACGGGATCGGCCGGCCAGAGCTTCGGTGCCTTCGTGCCCAAGGGCATCACGCTGCGCCTCGAGGGCGACGCCAACGACTACACCGGCAAGGGCCTCTCGGGTGGCCGGGTCGTCGTGCGGCCATCGCCGCGCAGCAGCTTCGTCGCCGAGCACAACGTCATCGCCGGCAACGTCATCCTCTACGGTGCGACCAGCGGTGAGATGTTCCTGCGCGGCACGGTCGGCGAACGCTTCGCCGTGCGCAACTCCGGCGCCGTCGCCGTCGTCGAGGGCGTCGGCGACCACGCCTGCGAGTACATGACCGGTGGGCGGGTCGTCATCCTCGGCCCCACCGGGCGCAACGTGGCCGCCGGCATGTCGGGGGGCATCGCCTACATCTACGACCCCGACTCCACGCTGGTCTCCCGGGTCAACCGCGAGATGGTCGACCTCGAGCCGCTCGACGACGCCGACGCCACCTTCGTGCGCGACCTCGTCCGCCGTCACGTCGCCGAGACCGACTCCGCTGTCGGGGCCCACCTGCTCGACGAGTGGGAGGTGTCGTCGATGCACTTCCGCAAGCTCATGCCCCGCGACTACAAGCGGGTCCTCGAGGCCCAAGCCCGGGCCGAGGCCAACGGCGAGGACGTCCTGGAAGCGATCATGGCGGCGTCCCGTGCCTGATCGACCCGCCACCACCGCTCCGCCGACGACGACCGCTCAGCAGCACAGCACGATTGGTGAGATCAATGGGTGACACGACCGGATTCCTCAAGCACGGGCGCGAGCTTCCTCCCCGTCGCGCCGTGCCGGTCCGCCTCAAGGACTGGCGCGAGGTCTACGAGCCGTTCCCGATCGAGACGATCCGCACCCAGGCCAGCCGCTGCATGGACTGCGGCATCCCGTTCTGCAACAACGGCTGCCCCCTGGGCAACCTCATCCCGGACTGGAACGATCTCGTCTTCCACGACCGCTGGCACGACGCCATCGACCGGCTGCACGCCACCAACAACTTCCCGGAGTTCACCGGCCGGCTGTGCCCCGCTCCCTGCGAGGCCGCGTGCGTGCTGGGCATCAACCAGGACCCGGTCACCATCAAGCAGGTCGAGGTCGAGATCATCGACCGCGCCTGGTCCGAGGGCTGGGTCAAGCCGGTGCTGCCGGCGGTGAGGTCGGGCAAGAAGGTCGCGGTGGTCGGTTCGGGCCCGGCCGGGCTCGCTGCGGCCCAGCAGCTCACCCGCGCCGGTCACGACGTGACCGTCTTCGAACGGGCCGATCGCATCGGTGGTCTGCTGCGCTACGGCATCCCCGAATTCAAGATGGAGAAGCGGTTCCTCGATCGCCGCATCGAGCAGATGGAAGCTGAAGGAACCGTGTTCAAGGCGAACACCGAAGTCGGCGTCGACCTCACCGTCGACCAGCTTCGTGCCGACTTCGACGCCGTCGTCCTCGCCGGTGGAGCCACCGCAGCGCGCGACCTCCCGATCCCCGGTCGAGAGCTCACCGGCATCTACCAGGCCATGGAGTTCCTTCCGCAGGCCAACCGCGTGCAGCACGGCGAGTCGGCCGAAGGCCACATCAACGCCGACGGCAAGCGGGTCGTCATCATCGGGGGCGGGGACACCGGCGCCGACTGCCTCGGCACGTCGCACCGCCAGGGAGCCACCTCGGTCCACCAGTTCGAGATCATGCCCGAGCCCCCCGGCTTCCGTGATCCCTCCACGCCGTGGCCGACCTGGCCGCTCATGCTGCGCACGTCGTCGGCCCACGAGGAGGGCGGCGAGCGCGTGTACTCGGTCGAGACGGTCGAGTTCCTCGGCAACGACGACGGCGCGGTTCGTGCCCTCAAGGGCCACGAGGTGGCCAGCACGATCGTCGACGGCCGCCCCAGCTTCGAGGTCGTCGAGGGCTCCGAGTTCGAGCTGCCGTGCGATCTCGTGTTCCTCGCCATGGGCTTCACCGGTCCCGAGAAGCCCGGTCTGCTCCAAGATCTCGGTGTCGAGCTCGACGGCCGCAGCAACGTGGCTCGTGACGACGACTGGGCCACCAACGTCGACGACGTGTTCGTGTGCGGCGACATGGGCCGAGGCCAGAGCCTCATCGTGTGGGCCATCGCCGAGGGTCGTTCTTGCGCTGCGGCCGTCGACCGTCATCTCACGGGCGACACCCTGCTGCCCTCGCCGGTGGCCCCCACCACCGCACCGCTGCGCTGATCCGGTCGGTCGCCCTCGGGCGGCCGGCCCCCTTTCGGGCCGGTGCTTCGGTCAGCTCGAACTTCCGCCAGCCACCATGAGCGCGCCCCAGGCGAAGATGCCGATGATCGACAACGAGGCGGCGACCGCGCCGAGGATGATCCCGGCCAGGGCCATGCCGTCGCCCGTGAGCTGACCGTTCGACTCCTTGATCTTGCGCTTGCCGAGGATGCCGGTGACCAACGCTCCGATGCTGCAGGGCACGCTGAAGATGCCGCACAGGCACATCAGCGGGATGGCGACGCAGCCCAGCACCAGGGACACGACGGCCAGCGTCTCGTTCGCGGGTGGCATCGTGCCGTACCCGTAGCCCACCTGGCCGGGCTGCTGGTAGACGGCGTCGGGGGTCCAGGCCTGCCCAGGCTGGTGCTGGGTGGGTGCCGGCGATCCCGTGAACTGCTCGGGTGGATACCACTTCCCATCCGATGCCTGCCACCACCCGGGGCCCTGCGGTGCATCGCTCACGTCATCTCCTCGGCTGCTCTGTGCCCGCGCTCCGCCTGCGGGTCGTGGGCGAACTGTAGGTCATCGCTGCGTGCCGGCAGGGGACGTGGCCTGCTCGACTGCCAGGCGCACACGCGACGATGCCCCGGGCAGGCCGGGGCATCGTGTCGAGCTCATCCGAACGGGAGGTCCGGCTCAGCAGGGAAACGTCAAGGTGCGACGGCCTCGCCGTTGAGGGTCTTGTATGCGTAGGTGAGGGTGATGAACGTGACACCCGAGGCCAGGCCGCACGTGACGAACTGGAGGATGATCACGACGAGCATCAGCAGGAACACCGAGCCGAAGTTGTCCTTCACCAGGTTGTACGACGCCGTGATCGACTCCGTGGGAGCAACATCGCGATCGATGATGTAGAAGCCGAAGAAGTAGGTGAAGAACGCCACGATGAGACCGGGGATGCAGCAGAAGATGAGGCCGATCCACACCAGGATCGCCACGATGATCGAGGCGATGGCGTAGGGACCGAGCTTCTCGGTGGAGAAGAGCATGCTCGGCTCGGGCGACTCGCCCCGGACGATGGCCAGGCCGGCACGGATGAGGCCGGCTTGGAGGAGGAAGGAGATGAAGAGGCCGATCGCGGTGAAGAACCCACCGACGATGAGCCCCAGCACGACGCTGTCGATCGACGCCGTGATCACGTTGCGGAGGAAGTAGAAGACCACCTGCACCGCGACGATGATCAGCACGATCACGATGATCTGGCCGATGTACTGGACGAACTTGGTCCAGCCGTAGCTGAGGGCGGCGCCGACATCGAGGGTGGCGGGGGTTCCGCCGCCTGCCGGGGTGGGGCTGCCGCCCGGAGCTGATTCAGGTGGGTACCACTTGCCGTCGGAGGCTTGCCACCAACCGGGACCCTGAGGACTGTCGCTCACGTGTTCTCCTCCCAGGAGAGCTAGCTGTCCGGAATGCCGAACGGCCGAACATTACTCATGCCGACGGGGCAAGGGAACGATTTCGTGGCATCCCGTGGCATCGAACCGGCTGCCGGGTGTCGCAGCGCTAGCGACCGACCTGGACGACGAGGCCGCGTCCGAGGAGCCGATGGAGCACGCCGCACACCGCGAACGCGCTCATGCCGAGCTCGCGGATGATGTCGGCGACGGTGGCGTGGCCGTCGACGCGGGCCAAGACGTGCCACTCGTCGGCGGTGATCGTGACGTCGAGGCCGGCAATAGCGGGGGCGAGACCCATGACGGCGGCAGTCGACGGGATCGCTTCGGCGATGACCTTCCACGCCTCGACGCGCTGGCCGGCTTCGACCAGGACGGGCTCGTGGGGGAACTGGTGGTGACGCCCGACAGGATGCTCGTCGCCCTCGGTGAACGCGAAGGAATCGCCGCTCGGCAGCAGCAGCTCGAAGATCGCACCGGTGGTCTGCTCGAGCAGGACCCGCTCGACGAGCTCGGCGTCGGCGCCGTCGTCGAGGAAGGTCGTCACCAGCGGCGTGCCCTGCTCGGCGGAGCGCATGGCCCGGTCCCACCCGTCGGCGTTCGTCACGCCGGAACCGATGAACACCTGCTTCAAGGTCGGCCCCGTGTCGGACACCGCGATGGTGAGCGCACCTTCGTGCACCGCGAGCATCCCGGGACTCGCCCCTTCGAAGCGCACCACGCCCGACTTGCGTCCGATCGACAGCAGATGCAGGAGGTCGTCGAGGGGGAAGTCGTCGAGGGTGCCGGTGAGATCCGCGCCATGGTCCGTCATGTCTGCGAAGGTACAGCCTGTCGTCGACCGCCGTCCGGGTCCCCCGGGAGACGGATGCGGGCGAGCGGGTCGCTCGAGGGGAGCGCCCGAAGGGGAGGTGCCGTGGGGAGCGTGCTGATGCTGGTGCAGGCAGGGTCGATCTCGCGTGCCGACGCGGCTGTAGGTCCTACGATCCACCGTCCTAGGCCGTTCGGCCCTACTCGGCAGCGCAGACACCTTCGTGGTCGTTTCTTGCTCAACAACGGGCCGAGAACGCCGATGTGACCAGTGTGGCCTTCGGCCCGGTGTGTGGTGTGGGGACGGAACGCGAGGCGTGCTCGCCGAACGAACTGGCGCACAGGAGTGAGTGAGATGGACACGGATCGACGAAACGGCAGAGGCAACTGATGCTGCGAAACATGAAGGTCAGCACCAAGCTCGTCACGGTGCTCGCGGCACCGGTGCTGGTGCTGATCATCCTCGCCGCCGTGGGCGTGCAGGAACGAAGCAACGAGTCGAGCGACGCCATGCGCGTCAAGGAGCTCACCGAGTTCGTGACCGTCAACTCGACGCTCATCAACGCGCTCGAGTGGGAGATGGTGCTCTCGGGGGCCTTCCTCGGCTCCGACAGCAGCGATGAGTACAGCGCTCAACTCGACGAGCAGAAGGGCCGCACCGACGAGGCCTACGCCGCGTTCACCGCTGCGGTCGACTCCGTCGATCCTGGCAAGGACAGCGATGCCATCGCCGACGCGCTCGACAACGCCGAGCTGCGCCTGGCCAACCTCAAGACCTACCGCACCTCGGTGGAGCTCGGCCAGAGCATCCCGACCGACGTCATCAGCAACTACTCGAGCACCGCGGGCGACCTCATCGCCGTCAACAGCCAGATGGTGCAGGTGGCATCAGATCCGCAGCTGCTGCTCGGATTGAACACCGTCGCCAACTTCGAGCGCATCCTCCAGGCGCGCAGCACCACCTACGCGTTGGGTGTCTCGGTCGCGGCAGCGGGCGAGTTCAGCGATGCCGCAGGCGTGCGATGCGAGGTGGCTCCCAACGGCCAGCTGGTCACCGAGCCCTGCGTGTCGTTCAACGCGATGACCGCGTCGCTCGACCAGGAGACCCAGGCAACCACCTCGTTCGACGAGAACGCGTCGAAGGCCGACAAGGACGTCAAGACGAACGCCATGGCCGCGCTGCCGGTCGACTCGCTCAGCGAGGACATCATCCAGGAGGGCTCGGAGGGCAACGACGTCGAGGTCTCCGCCGAGGAGTACCTGGCCGAGGCCCAGGCCGCCACCACCGGTCTCAACGAGGTCGAGGCTCTCTACATCAGCCAGGTCATCAAGACCGCCAACGACCTCGTGGCCAGCGCCGATGCTGCCGCCCGCGTCTACTTCGTCGTGGCGCTGGCCGCCATCGCCATCGCGCTGATCATCGCCTACGCCGTCGCCCGGGCCACCACCGGCCCGCTGCGCAAGCTCACCAACGCCGCCTACTCGCTGTCCACCGACAAGCTGCCGGGCCTGGTCGAGCGGCTGCGAAACCCGGCGGCGGGCGACGAACCGCTGTCGGCGACGCTCACCCCGATCGACATCAACTCCAAGGACGAGATCGGCCAGCTGGCCGACGCCTTCAACTCCATCCAGCAGGTGACCGTCGAAGTGGCCGAGGAGCAGGCCCTCCTGCTCCGCAAGGGCATCGGCGACATCTTCATCAACCTGGCCCGTCGCAACCAGACGTTGCTCGACCGCCAGATCGAGTTCATCGATCAGCTCGAGGCCCACGAGGAAGACCCCGACCAGCTCGACAACCTCTTCAAGCTCGACCACCTCGCCACCCGCATGCGGCGAAACGCCGAGTCGCTGCTCGTGCTCGCCGGCGCCGAGCCGCCCCGCCGTCGTGGCCGGCCCGTGTCACTGGCCGACGTGGTGCGCGTGGCCATCGGCGAGGTCGAGGACTTCGCCCGCATCCAACTGCTGGCCCTCGACGAGGCCACCGTCGGCGGCAACGTGGCGGTCGACCTCGCCCACCTGCTCTCCGAGCTCATGGAGAACGCCACGCACTTCTCGCCGCCGGACACGTCGGTCGAGATCGTGGGCCATCGCGCCGGTGCCGAGGGCTACATCCTGTCGGTCTCCGACCAGGGCATCGGCATGACCGCAGATCAGCTCGCCGAGGCCAACACGCAGCTGGCCCGTCCGCCGCTCGTCGGCCTCGCCCTGTCCCGTTCGCTCGGCTTCATCGTGATCGGCCGTCTCTCGCAGCGCTTCAGCGTGTCGGTCAAGCTCACGGCGTCGCCGTCGGGCGGCGTGACCGCCCTCGTCACGCTGCCAGCGGACCTCATCAGCTACCCCGACGACGAGCTGGGCGACGGCGCCGACGCCATCGAGGCCGCGGTGGTCTCCGACACGGTGATCGACGACGAACTGGCCATCGATGTCACCGACTCAGCCGACGGCGCGGTCGACACCGTCGAGGCCGAGGCGGTCGTCGATGAGGTCGTCGCCGAGACCACCGACGAGCGCGAGCCGTACGGTGCCGACGATGCCCTCGACTTCGATGGCGACGGAGCCCTCGGCGACGACCTCCTCGACGAGCTCGTCAGCGAAGCAACCCCAGGCGACGACGAGTTCGATCGAGGCCTCCAGTCGCTGGTGAGCGACGAGCTCGCACCCGGCCCGGTCGAGCCGTCGAGCGATGATCGCGCCGGGATCACCCCCAAGGACGACAAGCTCCTCGCTCCCACCGACAGGGTCGATACCAGCCCCGAACCGGTCGCGGAGCCCGTCGCGCCCGCCGGTCCCGAACTGGCCACCGGCGAGGCCAAGCCGCTCACCGCGGCGGGTCTCGTGCGCCGGACCCCGCGCAAGCGCGAAGCTTCCGACACCCCGACGGAATCGGCCATGACTGCCGCCCGCCCCACCAATTCGTCGGCCCGTTCACCCGAAGAAGTTCGAAAGATGTTGTCCCGGTACCGTTCAGGCCTCAACAAAGGCCGCAATGATGCCGATTCGGATAGCACCACCGATTCGTAAGATCGTCCTGGTCGCCCACGCGGAGGAATGACACAACAATGGAACTGAGCTCGGAAGCCAGAAACCTCAACTGGCTCGTGCAGAACTTCGCTGAGCGCGTGCCCGGCGTCAACGAGGCGGTGGTGGTCTCGTCCGACGGTCTGCCCATCGCCACCTCGTCGGGTCTCGACCGCGATGGTGCCGACCGGTTCGCCGCGGTGTCATCGGGCCTCATCGGCCTCGCCTACGGCGCGGCAGGTCGCTTCGGCGGCGGCGCGGTCAACGAGGTCATCATCGAGATGGAGAACGCCTTCCTCTTCGTCACCGGCATCAGCGACGGGTCGTGCCTCGCCTGTGTCGCCTCGGCCGAGTGCGATGTCGGCCTCGTCGGCTACGAGATGGCCGTGCTCGTCGAGAAGGCGGGAGCTGTGCTCACGCCCGAGATCCGCGCCGAGCTCCAGAGCGCGCTTCCACGATGAGCCCCACCGGCGACGACGACGACATCCCCGGCTTCCGCGTACGTTCGTACGTGCTGACCGGTGGACGGACGCGTTCGAACGCCGATCTTCCCCTCGAGACCCTCGTCAAGGTCACCGCTCAGGGTGTGTCCGCTGCACCCAGACTGGCCCTTGAGCGCAAGCAGATCGTCGAGCTGTGCTCCGCACCGCTCTCGGTCGCCGAGGTCTCGGCCCACCTCCACCTCCCGCTCGGGGTCGCCCGAGTGCTGGTGGGCGACATGAGCGAAGAAGGCTTCCTCATGAGCTTCAAGCCACAACACGCCGCCACCGGCGAACGTCCAGACCTCAAACTTCTCGAAAGGGTGCTCGATGGCCTTCAAGCGCTCTGAGGCAGATGCCTCGGGTGAACAGGAATCGGAGAGTGCTCCGCTTCCCGTCAAGATCATCGTCGCCGGCGGTTTCGCCGTCGGTAAAACGACCTTCGTCGGATCGATCTCGGAGATCGCCCCGCTCACGACGGAGGCGGCCATGACCAAGGTCGCCGAAGGCATCGACGAGACGGGGGGCGTGAACACCGGCAAGACCTCGACCACCGTCGCCATGGACTTCGGTCGCATCACCTTGGGTGAGGACCTCATCCTCTACCTGTTCGGCACCCCCGGGCAGGACCGGTTCAAGTTCATGTGGGACGACCTGGTGCGAGGCGCCATCGGCGCCGTCGTGCTGGTCGACACCAATCGCCTGGCCGACTGCTTCCCAGCCGTCGACTACATGGAGACCAACGGCGTGCCGTTCATCGTGGGGGTCAACCTCTTCCACGGCAAGCAGTTCCATGCGCTCGAGGACGTCCGTGAAGCCCTCGCGGTGCCCGCCGACGTGCCGATGATCACCACCGACGCCCGTGATCGCGCCCAGACGAAATCGGCCCTGCTCGAACTCGTGCAGCACGCGCTCATCCGGGCGTCCACCGGCGCCTGACCCTCCGGGGTCCGCCCCCGACGACCGCTGTTCTGAACGCCTGGTGCCGACCGCGTGGTCGGCACCAGGCGCGAGCGGGCCGGGGTCGACGGTGTGCGGTCCGTCGCGCCGGGCCCTCGACGCTCCGGTCCTTGGTACCGTGCGGGCGTGGCCATCCCCCCGACCGCGCCGGACGAGCCTTCGACCTCGTCCGCCCATCAGCACGACCACGAGCTCGATCTGGTGGTCTCCGTCGTCGTCGTGCACTGGAACCAGCCCGACCGATGTGCGACGACGCTCGAGCGCCTCGCCCACCAGGGCGTTCCGGTCCTGGCCATCGTCGTCGACAACGGCTCGTCCCCGACAGCGCTTGCTCGGCTGCGCGAGGTCGTGGCGGCTTCCCCGGTGGCCACTGAACTGGTCGAGCTCGGCGCCAACACCGGATTCGGGCCCGCGGCGAACACCGGGCTGCGACGATGGCTGGCGCGACCGCAGGGCACCTGGGGGGTCGTCGTCCCGCACGACGCGCTGCCCGACGACGACACGCTGAAGCTCCTCATCGCCGCGGCCGAGGACCAGCCTCGCGCCGGTCTGGCCTGCGCCGACGTGGGCGACGGCCACATCCCCGTGCACGACCCCTACTTCGGAGGCATGACGATCCCCGGTGGGGGACGAGGTGGATGGGAGGACGTGGACTACCCCCACGGCACCCTCATGGCCGTGCGCCGCGTCTGTGCCGAGGACATCGGGCTGTTCGACGAGCGCTACTTCGCGTATTGCGAGGAGGCCGATCTCGGCGCCCGGGCCCGCCGTGCCGGGTGGCAGGTCGGACTCGTCCGTGGCGTGCGGGTCACCAACCCGTCCATGCGGTCGGGGAGCCCGGTCGTCGACTACCTAATGCACCGCAACACGTTGCTGCTCGTGCGGGAGCACGCCGGGCGGTACCACGCGACGATCCGGTTCCTCATCGCCGTGTTCCAGTTGGCGCGCGGGCTGGTCGATCCGTCGGCTCGCCCGCTGCTCTACGACGCACGGGGTCGGATACGTGGCTTGGTCGACTACGCACGCGGCCGCTTCGGTCCACCCCCAAGCGATCTCCTGCCCTGATGGGCCTGTCTCTTCGTCTCGTGTCGCCTCAGGTCGAGCGTAGGAACGACGGACCATGGTCCGTTCGAGCGACCCTTCCGGTGCGTGTGGGCGTGCCCGGCGGTCAACCGAGCTCGGGTACCTGACCGTCCTCGGCTGCGGCGATCGCGGGGCGCACCTTCAGCAGGTACCAGCCCGAGATGGCGATGCCGACGACGACCATGAGCATCCCGAACAGGATGGCGGCCATCCACACCGCCTGGCGTCGCCCGGACAGCGCCCACGCCCAGCCGGGTCGCCGGGCGCAGTCGAGCAGGGCCCACACGGAGAGCGCGAGCGGGAGGCAGGCGAACGCGGTGACGGCCACCGCACCCATCAGCTCACCGAATCCATCCACAGGTTCACGGTACCGGCCCACCTCAGAGGCCGGCGGCACATGCTCCGCTCCCGCAGCTTCTGTCCTACGGCGCGGCGTCGGGGCGATGAGCCCCGGCGTCGGACCCGATCAGGAGGCAGGGGCCAGGGCCACGGGGAGGACGTCGTCAATGGTCGTGGCCAGGTGGATGGTGAGCTCCTTGCGCACGGCGTCGGGGACGTCGTCCAGATCCGGTTCGTTCTTCGCCGGGATGACCACCTCGGTCATCCCCGCCCGATGGGCGGCGAGCAGCTTCTGCTTCACGCCACCGATGGGCAAGACGTTGCCCTGGAGGCTGATCTCACCGGTCATGGCCACGTCGCTGCGCACCGGCGTTCTGGTGAGCAGGCTGACGAGCGCCGTGGTCATCGTGACGCCGGCCGAGGGGCCGTCCTTGGGGACCGCGCCGGCGGGGAAGTGCACGTGGAGGCGCCGGGCCAGCACCGCGGGGTCGATGCCCAGCTGATCGGCTCGAGAGCGGATGTAGCTGAGGGCGATCTGGCCCGATTCGGTCATGACGTCGCCGAGCTGGCCTGTCAGGGTCAGTCCGGTCTCGCCGTCCATCGAGGTCGCCTCGACCAGCAGCACGTCGCCTCCAGCGCCGGTGACAGCCAGGCCGTTCACGACACCCACGGTGGGCTCACGGCTCGTTTCGTCACGTTGGTACCGAGGACGCCCGAGGGCGTCGCGCAGCCGCGCCGCATCGACGTCGATCGGGTCGACCGACTCGTCGGCGACCCGCTCCCCACCGCTCGGGCGAACCTCCCGCTCCCCACCGCTCGGGCGAACCTCCCGCTCCCCACCGCTCGGGCGAACCTCCCGCTCCCCACCGCTCGGGCGGGTCGCGATCTCGGTCGCGGCCTTGCGCAGCACCTTTGCGAGCTGGCGCTCGAGGTTCCGGACACCGGCCTCTCGGGTGTAGTCCTCGACCAACGCGCCAAGCACCTCGTCGCTGATCGTCACCTCCCCGGCACGGAGCCCGTTGGCCTCCTCCTGGCGACGCACGAGGTGGTCGCGCGCGATGGCAACCTTCTCCTCGTCGGTGTACCCGTCGACCGAGATGATCTCCATGCGATCCAGGAGGGGACCCGGGATCGTGTCGAGGACGTTGGCCGTGGCGATGAACAGCACATCGGACAGGTCGAGGTCGACCTCGAGGTAGTGGTCGCGGAACGCGTGGTTCTGAGCAGGATCGAGCACCTCGAGCAGCGCGGAGGAGGGATCGCCCCGCCAGTCACTGCCGACCTTGTCGATCTCGTCGAGCAGGAAGACCGGATTGGCGGTTCCGGCCTCGGTGAGGGCACGCACGATGCGACCCGGCTGAGCGCCGACGTAGGTGCGGCGATGGCCACGGATCTCGGCCTCGTCGCGAACCCCACCCAGCGCGACCCGGACGAACTCCCGGCCGAGCGACCGGGCGATCGATTCGCCCAGCGAGGTCTTGCCGACCCCGGGAGGGCCGACGAGTGCGAGGATCGTGCCGCCCGTGCCGCGGCGCGCCGACGAGGTCGAACGCGCACTCGGCCGCGTCACGGCGGCATCGGACGACTCGGCGTCCTGGTCGTACTCGGTCACGGCCTCCGCGTCTTGCGGCGCCCGCTCGGCGCGCAGCTTGCGCACGGCCAGCAACTCGACGATGCGGCTCTTGACCTCGTCGAGACCCGTGTGGTCGGCATCGAGCACCTCGCGGGTACGGACCAGATCGAGGTGGTCCTCGGACTTCTGGTCCCACGGCAGGTCGAGCACGACGTCGAGCCAGGTGCGGATCCAGCCGTGCTCGGCGGCCTGCTCGGGCGTGCGCTCGAGCTTGGCCAGCTCTCGATCCACGGCTACGGCCACGTCGCGGGGTAGCTCCCGCTCGGCGACACGGGTCCGGTACTGCTCGACGAGGTCCTCCTCATCGGTCTCACCCAGCTCGCGTCGGATGGCGGCCATCTGCTGGCGGAGCAGGAAGTCCCGCTGCTGCTTCTCCATCCCGTCGGTGACCTCGCTGCGGATCTTGTCGGACAGCTCGCGCTCGGCGAGCAGATCCTTGAGCCAGGACGCAGCCTTCTCGATCCGGGCATCGACATCGATGGTCTCGAGCAGCTCGAGCTTCTGATCGGCACGGAGGTCCGGAACCCAGCCGACGGTGTCGGCCAACGCGCCCGGGCTCTCGATGTCGCGCAGGAACG
Source organism: uncultured Rhabdothermincola sp. (assembly GCA_964485515.1). Classification (GTDB taxonomy): domain Bacteria; phylum Actinomycetota; class Acidimicrobiia; order Acidimicrobiales; family Acidimicrobilacustridaceae; genus CAZALT01. The sequence goes on from CAZALT010000001.1 coordinate 48,100, forward strand.
CCTCGATGCCCCGACCCCCGACCGAACGGGCGAGGTTCCGGGCGATGGCCCGGTACTGCCTGGCCACGTCCTTGGCGTGCTCGGATGGCTCTGCGGGGTCGTCGACGGGCTCGTGCTCCAACCACAGGGCCTCGCCGGTGCCGACTACGCCGACGCCGAGGCGCGTGCGCTGGATGGCACGCACGACGAGGGCGTCGCCGCCGTTGGGCAGCGTGCCGCGGTCCTCGATCTGGGCCAGCACCCCAACGCGGACGTAGTGGCCGTCGGCCCGGGGCACGAGCAGGATCTGGTTGTCGTCACCCACGGCGGCGAGGGCGGCTCGTGCTTCGTCGCTGTCGACCGTCACGGTCACGACCATGCCGGGGAGCACGACATCGGTGCCGAGCGGCAGGACGGGCAACGCCTGCGTCGCGAGCGAGTTCTGGACGGTCTCAGCCATGGTGGCTCCTCAGGAGAGACACCGGGCGGTTCACGCCCGGTGGTGACGGGGGGTTGGGGGGTTGCGGGCTTGCGGGCTGGGGGGTCGGCGTTTGGGGGTTTGGGTGGTTCGGGGCTTGGGGGCTTCGGGGAACCGAACTCCCATTACGTGATTACAGAACAGCCAACCACCGGATGACGTGGCGCATTCCCGACGAAGCACCGGCCCGTCCCGCAGCGTGGCGGTCCGCCCCAGAATTCCCAAACGGTCGTTTGACCAAACGATCGTTTGGGATAGTATGTCGCCATGACCGATCTCCTCCACGGCACAGATCAACCCCAGATCGACATCCTCGACGGCCGTCTCTACGACGACCCCTACGAGACCTACGCATGGCTGCGCGACAACGACCCGTGCTACTGGGACGAGAAGAACGAGCTGTGGGTCATCTCGCGGCACGACGACGTCAACGCCATCTCGCGCAACGCGGCGCGGTACTGCAACAAGTTCGGGGTGCGTCCCGCCGTCGCCGCCCCGATGTCGATCATCTCGATGGACGACCCGGAGCACACCCGCCAGCGTCGCCTCATCAACAAGGGCTTCACGCCCCGCCAGGTCGCCCGACTCGCTCCCCGCATCACCGAGCTCACCCATGACCTCCTCGACGAGCTGGAGCAACGCGGCGAGATCGAGTTCGTCGAGGACTTCGCCATCCACGTGCCGCTCATCGTCATCGCCGAGCTCATGGGGCTCGACGAGATCGGCACCAAGGAGCTGTACCGGTGGTCCGACCTCATGATGGCGGGCGACGGGACGGTCGACCCCGAGGATCCTCGCCTCATCGGCGCCGCCACCGCCTTCGGCGAGTACGTCGAGTACCTCGTCCCGCTCATCGAGGAGCGCCGTCAGAACCCCAAGGAAGACCTGATCAGCATCCTGACGGGTGCGTTCGACGAGGGAGCGCTCGACGGGGGCGACGCCACCGCGGTCGAGGGCGAGGGGCTCACCAGCGACGAGCTGCTCATGTTCCTCTGCATCCTCGTCGTGGCCGGCAACGAGACGACGCGCAACGCCATCGCCGGTGGCCTCCTGGCCTTCAGCAAGTTCCCGGAGGAGCGCGACAAGCTCCTCGCCGATCCCGAGCTGTGGGACCTGGCCACCGAGGAGATCATCCGCTACGTCACGCCCGTGCTGTCGTTCATCCGGACGTCGACCGAGGACCACGAGCTGCACGGCAAGCAGATCAAGGAAGGCGACAAGCTCCTCCTGCTCTACCAGTCGGCCAACCGTGACGAGCGGGCCTTCGACGCCCCCGACGAGCTCCGGGTCGACCGGTCACCGAACAACCACCTGGCGTTCGGTGCCGGATCGCACTTCTGCCTGGGCGCCAACCTGGCCCGCCTCGAGGTGAAGCTGGTGTTCCAGGAGCTGTTCAGCCGCTTGGCCGACATCCGGGCCGTCGATCCCGACCAGCTGAGCCGGGCCGATCACACGTTGGTGCTCGCCATCGAGAAGATCCCGGCGGTGTTCACCCCCGTCGTCCGCGGCGGAGTCTGACCTGCCACAATCCGACCTGCCACAATCTGGCGTGGCCGATGTTGCACCAAACGACCAGCGCGCCCGCATCCTGGATGCCGCGCTGCGCCTCATGGCGGCGGGTGGCGTGCACGCCATGAGCATGCGCTCGCTCGCGGGTGAGCTCGGGGTCAACGTGGCGACCCTGTACCACTACTTCCCGTCGAAGGCCGACCTGCTCCAGGAGGTCATCGCCCACCAGAGCTACGAGCAGCTCGTCGACCAGGTGCCCGACATCGACCTGACGCTCCCGGCCAACGAGCGGCTCGCGGCGTTGGTGGTGTGGATCTGGGACAAGATGGCCACGCAGGACGACATGTGGCGGCTGCTGCTCGGCGAGAGCCTTCGTGGCGAGATCGCCGCGCTCGGGTCGGCCGCCGATCTCATCGAGCTCTTCGAGGGGGCGCTGCGCCGATGGGTCACGTCGATCCTCCCCGACCACGACGGAGACATTGTCCTGTTCGCCCGCGTGCTGCGGGGGATGGTGTTCGGCTTCTACATCGAGATGCTGCCGCTTGCCTACGAGGACCGCATGGTCTTCCTCCGTCGCCGCGGCGACGAGATCGGCATCGTCCTCGCGCCCAGCTGACCCACCACCGGCCCGGCCCACCACGGGTCGGGCGGTCGGGCGGTCGGGCGGTCGACCAACGATCGAAATTGCGTACGCCGCCGTCGCAGAACAACGGCCAGGTACGCCATTTCGAGACGGTGCCGACCAACGATCGAAATTGCGTACGCCACCGTCGCTGAACAACGGCCAGGTACGCCATTTCGAGACGGGGCGTCAGGGTTCGACGACGACCTTGGCCACCGTGTTGCCCATCGCAAGGTCGGCGAGCGCTTGCGCGGCTCCATCGAGACCGACCCGTCGCGACACGAGCGGCCGGATTCGGCCTTCTCCGTGCAGGCGCATCAGATCGTCGTGCGCCGCCCGTACGAGGTCCGGCCGCCGCGACCGGTAGCCACCCCAGTTGAGGCCCACCACGCTGTAGTTCTTGACGAGCACGTGGTTGGTGGGCGCTTGGGCGTAGCGACCGCCTGCCGCACCCACCACGATGATGCGACCCTCCCAGGCGACACATCGGCGGGAGGTGTCGTAGGTCGTGCCCCCGACGGGATCGAAGATGACGTCGACACCACGTCCCTCCGTGGCCGCCAGGACAGCGGCGCGGACGTCGTCGACGCGGTTGTCGAGCACGACCTCGGCGCCGAGGGATCGACAGACCGCGACCTTGTCCGGTCCGCCGGCCGTGGCGATCACCCGAGCCCCAGCAGCGACACCCAGCTGGATGGCGGCCGAGCCCACGCCGCCCGCCCCTGCGTGCACGAGCAGCGTCTCGCCCGCACTGAGGCGCGCACGGCGATAGAGGCCGAACCACGCCGACTGGTAGGTGACGTGCATGGCGGCAGCATCGACGTCGGTCACCTGATCGGGGACCACGAAGACATCCTCGCGATGGGCGCGGCATCGCTCGGCCAATCCGCCATCCGGCAGGCTCGTCGACCCCGCCACGCGATCACCGACCCGAAAGCCGCTCTCGGCTCCCGCGGCGACCACGACGCCGGCGACCTCCAGGCCCGGCGTCAGGGGGAGGCGCGGACGCTCCTGGTACGTTCCACGGCACAACAGGTCGTCGGCGAAGTTCAGGGCGCAGGCCCGAACGTCGATCACCACGTCGACGGCTCCTGCCTCGAGGGCGTCGACATCCTCCAGTTGGAGGACCTGGGCGGGCTCACCGTGCTCGTGGACGCGCCACGCTCGCATCAGAGGTCCCTCGGCTCTGCGCCGCTCGGGCGGCTCTCCCGCTCTGCGCCGCTCGGGCGGCTCTCCCGCTCTGCGCCGCTCGGGC
>CAZALT010000001.1:52042-102567 GCA_964485515.1 uncultured Rhabdothermincola sp.
CGGCTCTCCCGCTCTGCGCCGCTCGGGCGGCTCTCCCGCTCTGCGCCGCTCGGGCGGGGGCCGACACGGCCGTGAACCCGGTACGGGGTGTCCGTGCGCAGGTCGAGCTGGCCCTGCACGGCGAACCCTCGCGCCGCCATGTCCGCGGCGACCAGCACCTCGACCTCGGCCCACGTGTGGGCCCGCGGCCCGGCCACCGAGCGGTTGTGGGGTTGGTCGAAGACGATGACCAGCGCGTCGCCCCCCGCCCGCAGCGCCTCTACGTTGTGCGCCGCGTCGTCGACGTAGGCGTGTGCCTCGACCTGCGGCTTCTGACCCAAGAAGCAGAGATCGCGATACGGGATGCCGTGGTCGTCGAGCCAAGCCACGGTGTCGCCCACGGCGACGGCATGGCCCCAGTTGGTGTAGAGGCGATGCGTGATGAGCCGGATCCACACGCCTGCATCCGAGAGGCGCCAGAGCGCATCGGCGCATCCCTCCACCACGGGCATCGTGCGGAAGAACCGGTGTTCGAGGATCGCAGCGCGGTGGAGGCGGTCGAAGTCGGCGGCGTCGATGCCCCACTCGGCGAAGTCCCACGTGGTCTGGGGTGGCAGGCGGGCGGGGTCGATGCCCCGTTCGGCGGCGACGACCCGGCGGAAGGCCTCGGTGTGATCGCCGCAGACACCGTCGAGGTCGACGCCGAGGATGTACTCGTCGGCCACGGCGGTCAGACGACCGGTGCCGGGCTGGCGAGAAGCCCGAGGACGACGTCGAGCACGTCGAAGCTCTTGGGCGTCGAGAAGTGATCGACACCGCGGACCGACACGACCGATGCGTGGGGGAGCAGTGCGGCGACCGGTTCGGCCGGGCCGGCGAAGTCGCGGTCGCCGACCACCAGCGTGATCGGACAGGTCGCACCGGCGAGCTGGTCGGCGGTGAACGGCTTGTTCGACGGCCGCCGGAGCACCGCAGCGAGCGCCTGGGGATCGGCGCCCGGCGCACTCGCCAGCTGCGCGAAGTACGCATGGACCGGACTGTCCTGGACGTGGGTCTCGTCGCCGGTGAGGGCGGCGACGATCGTCGTGTAGTCGTGCGTGCGGAGGAGATCCTCGCCCGTGCCTGTGAGGACGAGCTGACGGAAGCGCTGCGGCTCCTCCGTGGCCAGCAGCATGAGCAGGCGGCTGCCCAGCGAGAACCCGACCGCATCGACCGGTTCGTCGGGCAGGACGTCGAGCAGTGCACGGTGCATCTGGTCGTAGTCGGCCGGATCGTGCGACTTCGCTCCCTCGCCGTGCCCGGGCAGGTCGGGCACGATCACGTCGCGCCCGGACTCGCGCAGCAGGTCGACCCACCCGTTGTCGATCCACGTGCGCCGCGCGGGTGTCGCGAAGCCGTGTACGAGGACGACCGGCGGCAGGGCCGTCGCGGTGGCCGAGCGCTCGTCGGTCATGTCAGCGCGGGCCGAGCTTCGAGTACCGCACGATGCAGTACATGGCCCGGAAGCCGTCCTTCCAACCGATCTTCTTGCCCTCTTCGTAGGTGCGGCCCTGGTACGAGATGCCGATCTCGTACACCCGCCACCGCTGCGCCGCGATCTTCGCGGTGATCTCGGGCTCGATGCCGAACCGGTTCTCCTCGAGGGTGAAGCTCTCGAGGACCTCCCGCCGGAACACCTTGTAGCAGGTCTCCATGTCGGTGAGGTTGAGGTTGGTGAACATGTTCGAGGCCATGGTGAGGGCCTTGTTGCCCACCGAGTGCCAGAAGTAGAGGACCCGGTGGGGGCGACCGCCGAGGAACCGCGAGCCGTAGACGACGTCGGCCTTGCCTTCGAGGAGCGGCTCGAGGAGGTCGCCGTACTCGCGGGGGTCGTACTCCAGGTCGGCGTCTTGCACCACGACGAACTGGGAGGTTGCTTCGGCGAACCCCCGGCGAAGCGCGGCGCCCTTGCCCTGGTTGTGGTCCTGGAGCAGGACCCTGACCGACGGGTGGTCGATCTCGGAGAGGAGCTTGCGGGTGCCGTCGGTCGAGCCGTCGTCGACGATGAGGACCTCGTTGGTGAACGGCGAGGCGAGCACCTGATCGAGGACCTCGACGATCGTGGTCTCCTCGTTGAAGCAGGGGATCACGACGGTGAGGCAGCGGTTTGGGTCGGTGGTGGTCATCGCACGGAGAATCGTAGATCGCGGGAGTGGGTCATCGGGCAACCGGATGGTCAGGGCCGGTCGGCCCGGTGGCGACGAGGGGGTCGTCGACCGCGGCGGGATCGGCGGGGCGGGCCAGGTGGCCACGGAGGCCTTCGGCGAGGAGGAAGTAGAGCGTGAGCAACCCCAGGAAGTCGATCCGCGAGAACTGCATGGCCCAGTCGAAGTCGGCCGAGATCGGACGGAAGATCTGGGCGGCGACGATGAAGCCAGCCGCGAGCCCGAGCGAGGCCGCGGCGGCGAGGCCGAGCATCCCTCGGCCCCGCCGGCTGCGGAACGCGGCGAGGACCGCCACGACCACGACGATCGTGAGCGCCGGGTACCACGAGGTGAACGGCGTGGTCAGGAAGGCGAAGCTGCCGAGCACCGCGGCGGTGATGACCGTCGTGCGCGGATCCACCCGCGAGCCATCGCCGAGCAAGCTCGTGAAGACCGGACCGCTTCTCGCTCGTTCGTCGTAGCCACCGATCTCGTCGGGGCCGTCGATCTCGTCGTAGCCACCGATCTCGTCGGGGCCGCCGACGATGTCGGTGCCGGCGTCGGCGATGTCTGTCGGGCGGCGCCTGCCGCGCGATCCCACGGCGATCAGGGCCAGGCACAGTGCGACGACGACGATGGACACGCCGATGCAGATCCACACGAGTCGTTGCGGGGTCCATTCGATGCGGATGGTGAGCGGCTGATCGGAGTCCGGCGCAACCAGCCAGCCGTTGCCGTAGCCGTCGATGAGCTGCGACGGACCGAGGTCGACGCCGTCGACCGTCGCCGTCCAACCCGCGCTCTCCGACTGGCCCAGAGCGAGCCAGAACGGCTCGCCCGCGGCGTCGACGGTGACGTCGTAGTCGACTCGACCGGCGTGGTCGACGGTGACGGGCGGACCCACAGGAGCGTCCTCCGCGGCGGAGGCGAGCTCGGCGGGGGAGGTGGGACCGCCGCCCGGGGCCGAACCGAGCAGGAGCCGGTCGACGTCGATGCCGAGGTCCTGGCCTTGTGCCGTGCGGATCACATGGTCGCCCACTTCGAGCCGGAGTGCTGATGCGTCGTCGCCGCAGCTCTCGACTTTCAGAGCCTCGCGGCGCAACGCGGCGTCGGTGGTCCCCGTGACCCGGAGGGGCCGTCCCTCGCCGTCGACGGTGAGCAGGTCCGTGCGGCAGCCCGAGTCGAACGCGGCGGGAAGCGGCGTGGCCTGCACACCGGGCATGCCCAGCTCGGCGATCGAGACGGGAAAGCCGATCGTCGACGTCGAGTACCAGTCGATGGTGGTGGCCTCGTGGACCGCGTCGATCGTGAAGGTGAACTGAGAGCCGGTGACAGGCTGGGGAAGATCGACGCGGAGGACCGTGCGTCCGCTGGAGGTCGCCTCGGTCGACAGGGAGCTCACGTCGAGCAGAACCGGCGCCTGGACGTTCCCGTCGACGACCAACGACAGCGAGGCGGGCACCGAGTGGCGGCCATCGGTCACCACCGCGAGGTCGAGGTGGTCGAAGGTGACCGGTTCGGGGTTGGTGACGGTGATCGCCGCACCCTCGGCGCTGCTGAACGGCGTGGTCCACGACGTCGACGGGTCGCCGTCGATGGCCGACCGGGCGCCGTCGGCCAGGCTCCCAGGCAACCGAGCCGTGCTCGTGGCCGTCGGGCCCGACACCGTGGCGCCGCTGAGCAGGCCGACGAGGGTGGTCTCGTCGACGTAGCTCGACAGCCGAGCTTGCCCAGCGAGCGCGAACGTCCGCGTGGTCGGGAGGGTGACGATGCGACGCATCGACGCCTCCTCGTCGGTCCGGACCGGTTCGAGCGGGTTGGAGCGCAACCTGGTGAACAGGAACGACAGCGCGTGGTCCTGCGATGACGCCCCGGCTCGGTCGAGGAGGTCGGTCGGGGGACGGACCAGCTCCTCGACGCGGACGTCGGCGATGCCGACCTCGGCGAAGCCGACACCGCTCAGGCTCTGGTAGCGGCGAAGCCGGCCAGCGTCGGTGCCGGTGATCTCGATGGCCACCTTCGAGATGTCCTGGCGCTCGAACGACAGGACCTGCCCATCACCGTCGATCGAGGTGGCGTCAAGGTCCGTGTCGAAGCTGCGGGTGGCCCCGTCGGGGTGCGTGACGGTGACGCGCACCGAGGTGATCCACCGGTTTCGGATGCCGGTCTGGGGCTGCAGCACGGTGATGTGGTCGGTGGTCACCGGGGCGTCGAGATCGATGTGGAGGGTCTCGCCGATCGCGACGGCGCCGTCGCCGGCGCGCCACGACGTGCGGGGATCACCGTCGAGAGCGTTCACCGCACGGTCGTTGGGGGTGTAGGTGACCTGGTTGCCGTAGCTGGTCGCGGTCACGGTCGCCCCACCGATCTGCTCGGTCACGGTGTAGGCGTCGTCGGCCGCGTTCGGGAAGACTTCGAGGCGCTGGTCGTTGGGATCCCACCGCAGGGGCGTCTCACCGGCTCGTTCGGTGTACCCGGTGGTCTCGCGCAGGGTGCCCCATCGCCGGGCGCGCTTGCGGTTGGTGTCGCTCACCAGCAGGTCGGCGCCTTGCGCGTAGACCACCTCGAACCGATCGGCGGTGGGTCCGGCGAACGACGCCGAGTAGAAGCTCGCACGGTTGGGGTCGAGGATGCCGATCGAGGCGGCGTCGACGATGCCGTCGCCGTCGCCGGCCAGCAGCAGCGGGGTGACCGCCGCGTGGGTGCGCACGATGGGGATCGTGGGGTCGACGCCGAACACCGACACGGCGGGCGGGTTCTCCGTGGGCCGGCCGTGGGCGAGCTCGATCTCGTCGACGAGCGGAAGGGAGTCGATCGGGATGTTCGGCGTCGTCGGTCCGAACGGCACGGGTGCCGCGAGACCGGGCGCCGTGTTCAGCAGCGCCCACATGTCGCGGGGCCGCGCCGTGCGGAACCGCTCGTACTGGAGATCGCCGCGGAGCACGATGTCGCCGGATGCCATGACCTGGGCGAGCGGCGCGACGGCGACAGCATCCATCGTGTCCTCGTGGAAGCGCCGATCGAAGGCGTTGAGGAGGTTCGCGGAGGCAGGAGCTCCCCACACGAAGAGCTCTCGGGCCACATAGGCACGATCGGTGAGGCCGGGGGTGATCGGATCGACGGTGTTGCCCCAGCGGTAGCTGGCGAAGTCGGTGCCCGGCACCTCGAGGATGCGGGTGCCGTGGTCACCGGCGTCGAGGAAGGCCACGGCGTCCTGCCAGTACTGGGGGATCTGCTCGTCGCGCTTGAGGTTGGACGCCACCATGTCGCCGGTCCACAACGTGGGCAGGTTGGCCACGATGAGCAGGCACACGAGCCCGGTGACAGGGAGGCCATAGCGGGGGAGGCGGCGTGCGACCGCGCTGACCCCGGCACCGAGGAACACCGCGGTGGCGAGGATGACGAGGGGTCCGGCTCGTGGCGTCGACCGGAGCGACAGCCCCGCGTCGGTGCGGGTGAACGCCTTGAACACCGCACCGACGGGTGAAGGGGAGTCGAACGGATGGCTGGCGATGGCCAGGAAGGCACCGAAGACGAGGAGCAGGACGAAGAACAGGCGCTGACGCCACCGGATCAGGGCGGCGGACGCGATGGCCAGGACCGGCAGCGCGTAGCTCAGGGCGATCACGAGGACGTTCTCGGTGTAGGTCTCGCCTGGTTCGACCCACGGCCCGAGCTTGTCGCGGCCGTAGAAGAACCAGTAGCCGAGGCCACGGAGCACCTCGGGAGGCGACGACACGCTGGCCACGGTCTTGTAGGTCTCGGTGTACCGGATGACCGGGAGCCCGTACTTGCCCTCGGCCCACAGCCCGCCGACCCACCACAGCGAGGTGAGCAGGGTGAGGATCCCGATCCGCCCGCAGGCGGCGAGCGCCTTGCGCAGCGAGACCTCCCGGGCGAACCACACGGCGTAGATCACCCACAGCAGCGGACCGAAGCCGACCATGATGAGCGCGGTGGCGTTGATGCCGCCGACGGTCTGGACAACGAGCGCGAACAGGGCGGGCGCCCGCCACCGCTCCAGGCGGCTCGTGGTCGGCCACAGCGACCGGGCGGTGAGCGCGATGAGCCAGGGCAGTGCGGCCCAGGGCAGCAGCAGCACGGAGATGCGCGCCGAGTAGTCGAGTAGGTACGGGCTGAGCATGTAGGCCAGCGCGGCGACGAGGAGCCCGCCGTTGCGCCGGCCGAGACCCTGCGGGTCGATCGTGCGCAGCAGGTACCGGACGCCGAGCGCGGCGCCGAACAGCAGCGTGCCGAGCCAGAGCCGCTGGGCAACCCAGTCGGGGATGCCGATGGCGTCCATCACCCAGTAGAAGGGCCCCATCGGCCACAGGTAGCCGATGTTCTGGTGGGTGACCGTGCCCAGGCCGATCTGGTTGTCCCAGACGTACGGGGCGTCGCGCAGGAGCTTGCCGGGGTCGAGGTAGAGGTAGGTCTTGGTGTCGGCTCCGACCTTTCCCGGTGCGGTCAGCAGCAGCGGGATGTAGGCCAGCAGGGCGGGGATGACGACGACGAGCGCGTTCGACCACCGATGCCAACCGGTGGCCGGGGCGGGAGGCGCCTCGCGACGTCGGTCACCCGGCGCACCGAGTGACGCGGTCGCCGGGCCGGCGCTGCTCACGAACGACCGGCGCCGCCGCGCCGCTGACGCAGAGCGACCTCGGCGAGCGGCTCGAACACCCCGAGGGCGGTGTTGTCCCAGGTGAACTCGGCCGCGAACTCTCGCGCCCCGGAGCTCAACCGGGCGCGGACGTCGGCGTCGGTGAGGATCCAGACGAGGTGTTCGACGAACTCGCGGTGCGAGGAGGCCAGCAGGCCGCTCTTGCCGTCCGACACCGAGTCGGCGTGCCCCGCGATCCGGGTGGCCAACGACGGCGTGCCGCAGGCCGCGGCCTCGGTGAGGGTCATGCCCCAACCCTCGGCGATCGAGGCGCTGGCCACCACCCATGCCTGGCGGTACAGGCGGAGCAGTTCGGCGTCGCTGACCCGTCCGGCGAGGGTGATCCAGCTGTGAGCGTCGAGGTCGACGATGAGCTGTTCGATGTCGGGACGTTCGTAGCCGTCGCCCACGATGACGAGCTCGAGGTCGGGAACCGACCGGCGGGCCTCGGCGGCGATGCGGATGAGGTCGTCGAAGCGCTTCGACGGCATGAGCCGACCGACGGCGACCACGAGCGGCTTCGCGCTCTTCTTGCGTCCCGGTCGGAACCCTTCGTCGATGCCCGGGGGCACGACGCGGACCTGGTGGGGCTTGAACCGCATGTGGGCGATCAGCTCCTGTCGCGACGACTCGGACAGCGTCACGATCGGGGTGCGGCGGTACAGCGGAGGGAGGATGCGCGACTCGAGCGTCTCGCCCACCTTGGCCAGCTTCTCCTCGAGGACCATGCGCCACATCTCACGATGCACGTGGTGGACGAGCGTGATCTTGGGGCCTCGCGCCCACACGGGACTGAGGAAGGGCACACCGTTCCAGATCTCGACGAGGCCGTCTCGGGGCCCGTGGAGGCCGCGCAGCTCGGCGATCACCGCGGCAGGGAACACCATGTAACGCCCTCGGCGGCGGATGACCCGGTAGCCGTCTCGCGATCCCTCGGGAGGATGGCCCTGCGCGTACGAGGTGCGCATCGTGACATCCACGCCGGCCTCGGCCCAGATGCGGGCGATGGTGGCGGCGTGCAGCTCGGAACCGCCTGCTTCGACGTCGGCGAGATCCCGCCACGCCAGCATGTGGACCCGACGAAGCCCGGACTCTCGGGCCAGGTCGGCGATGCGCGCCACCGCGGTGGACCGCGGTTCAGGGGTCATGGGTCCGTCGCGGTCGGTGAGGTCGGTGGGGTCGGTGGGGTCAGGACGCTGGCTGGTTGACCGGATGGTCGTCGCCGTAGGCCGAGCGGGGGATGACCGGGGCGTCGCGCCCGGTGCTGGCGGGGGACGCGGTGCGATCCTCCTCGTGGTACTCCTCGTCCACGTTGACGTCCCAGATCGAGTGGGATGTGCCGTCGGCGATGTTCTCGACCGTGAGCATGGCCGTGAGCATCGAGTGGTCCTGGTTGTTGTACTTGTGCATGCCGTTGCGTCCGACCGGATGCACGTTGGGGGCATGGACCTCGAGCCAGTCGCGAAGCACCTGCACGTTGTCCTGGTAGTGGTCGTCGTAGAACGGGTACGCCTTGGGCATGCGCACGACGTAGCCCGACTCGACCAGCGACGGGTCGACGAGCCCGAGGATCTGGAGCTCGCGCTTGCCCCGCTCGATGAGGTCTTCATCTGCTGCGGACCACAACTCGTCGCCCTCGAACACGAAGTACTCGAGACCGAGGCAGGTCCGTCCGTCCTTGACGAGGTAGGGCGACCAGACACCGAAGTTCTGGATGCGGCCGACCTCGACTTCGGGCGAGTGGATGTAGATCCAGTTGTCGGGGAAGCCCGCCGACTCGGGAACCACCAGCGCCACCGTGAGGAAGTCGCGGAACGTGAGGTTCTTGGCCGAGGTGAGCACCTCTTCGGGCGGCGGCGGGTCCATGACCTGGAGCAGACGGGGGAAGGGCATGGACGAGATGATCTCGTCGGCGGGGACCTCGCGGGTTGCGCCGTCGTGCTCGATGGTGACCGTGGTGGCCCGGCCACCCTCGTGGGCGACCCGAACGACCTTGGTCTGCATGACGACGTCGGATCCGGCGGCCTCGACCAGCTCGGTGCACCGCTCCCACATCATGCCGGGGCCGTACTTGGGGTACTCGAACTCCTCGATGAGGCTGGTGACCTGCTTGGACTTGTCGCCGCGTCGTCCGACGAACTTCGAGCGGACCGGCTCCCAGACCGCGGCCCACAGCGACATGCCCTTGATGCGTTGGGCGCCCCAGTCGGCGGACAGCTCGGAGGCCTCGACACCCCAGACCTTGTAGTTGTAGGTCTTGAAGAAGTGGTGGTAGAGCCGGCGTCCGTAGTTGCCGACGATGTAGCCCTCGAGGGTGTTCTTGTCCCTGGGTGGCCGGACCCGGACCCACAGGTAGGACGCCACGCACCGGATGGCTTCGATGATGCCCAGGTTCTTGAGGGCGTTCATCACCTTGATGGGGTAGTCGTAGTACTTGCCCTCGTAGTAGATGCGGCTCATGCGAGGACGGGTGAGGAACTCGTCGGGCGAGAGGATCTCGTGCCACAGGTCCTCGACGGGCTTGACCTTGGTGAAGAAGCGGTGGCCACCGATGTCGAACTTCCAGCCGTCGCGCTCGGCGGTGCGGCTGATGCCACCGACGACCGAGTCGCCTTCGTAGATGGTGGCCGTGCGGCCGCGCTTGGAAAGCTCGTACGCGGCGGTGAGGCCGGCTGGACCGGCTCCGATGATCACGATCTTGTCGTCGTGACCGGACGATCCGCTGGCGGCGGCGGACGCGGTCGGAGCGGGTTCAGGCGGTGAAGCAGGCATGGATTCCAGATCTGGAGCGGCTCGGAAACGAGGTCACCATAGTGGCATGCACCCCCCGACAAGGGCGATCCCGAGACGAACCGAGACGGGTCCGTCGGCGCCGGCGGTCAGCCGCCGGGACGCACCGATGTCGGCGGGACAGCGGCCGCTTCGGCCGCGGTGATCTCGTGCCAGGCCTGCTCGTAGGTCTGGAGGATCTGCGGGCCGAGCCACTCGGCGAGCACGCCGTTGTCCCGGTCGTTCCAATGGATCCCGTCGACGCGCTCGGTGAGGTCCATCGCCCCTTGCGGTCTCGCTGCCATGTAGCCGGCGAGGTCGATGACCCGAGCATGCGGCCGGGTCGCAGCGACCTCGTTCACCAGCTCGTTGAGTCGGTCCATCCGTGCGGGAGCGCTCTCGGGTTGGTCGTCGGGATCGAGGCCCTCCCTGATGCCCGACTTGACGGGGGGGTGGGTCAGCCAGATGACGACGGCGCCCCGTGACGCCAAGATGTCCATCGCGGTGGCCAGCTCTCGGGCGAAGAAGGCGTCGTAGAGCGGATCGCCCATGTGGCGCCACTCGTCGTCGGGGCTCAGCTGCTTGTCGAGCACGTCCCAGATGCCCACCATGGCCACGACGACCTGGGGCTTGACGTGACCCGGCGCAACCACGCCGTCCTCGTTGTCGGTCCCATCCAGCTCCTGGGCGTACTGCTCGACCCAGTCGGGGCACAGGACTCCGGCCTGTTCGACCTTCTGGGAGTACAGCTGGAGGCCGCCCCGAGCGAGACCGCATCCGAAGTCGCCCTTGTTGGCGACCTGCATGGCGTCGTTCGCCTGGGCCCAGCCGATGAGGCCGTGCGGGGCCTCGCCCACGAGCGTGAACAACGCAGAGTCGCCCTCGAAGAGGACGTGCAGGTCGTTGCCCTGGGCAAAGGGCAGCAGCGGGACCTGTTCGGGTGCCGGTGGGATGGGGGTGACCTCTCGCAAGAGGGTGGTGGTCGTGGTGGGCGCGTCCTGTGCGCTCAACGAGAAGTGGTCGTTGTCGAGCGTCACCTGCTGGCTGAGGTCGCGCGGCTGCGAGGTGACGAAGAACGTCGCGCCGACGATGACCGCGATGGCCAGCGGAGCGGCGACGAGGGGTTGCCAGCGTGTGAGGCGCTTCTTCTCCCGGATGGGCGACTCGACGAGCCGGAGCGAGGTCTCGGCGAGCGTGAACGTGACGGCGAGCTTGAGGGCGAACAGCGCGTAGGCGTTCCAGCCCGGCAGCGCCTCACCCAGCCACAAGAAGATCGGCCAGTGGATGAGGTAGGCGCCGTAGGACACCCGACCAAGCCAGCGCAGCACGGGTGTGGACAGCACCACCTTGACGACGCCGGGCTGGGTGGCGGCGACGATGACGGCGCACGACAGCAGGGCGTACACGGCGAACCCGCCTCGGTACAGCCACGAGTCGGTCTGGGCGGTGCCGTGCCACAGGAACAGGACGGCGACGAGCGCAGCAGACCCGAGCGCGAGGGCGATGCGGCGCACGGTGCGGGGGAGCAGGTCGCGGTCGATGAGCACGACGGCGAGCACCGCACCCAAGAGCAGTTCGGCGGCCCGTGTGTCGGTCCCGTAGTAGACGCGGGACGTGTCACCCGGGGAGTAGAGCCATGCCATCTCGAGGGTCGAGGCGACGGCGAGACCGCCGAGGATCCACAGCAGGGCGGTTCGGCGGAACGCGATGCGCACGACGAGCACGCTGATCAGCAAGGGGAACACGACGTAGAACTGCTCTTCGATGGCGAGCGACCAGAAGTGCAGCAACGGTGACGGGGCGGCGAACAGGGACTCGTAGGACTGGCCGCTGATCACGAAGTGCCAGTTGGCCACGTAGGCCAACGCCGAGATGACGTCGCCCGGGAGGGAGTCGAGCTGGCTGGGTGACGCCACGAACGGTGCGAACAGCACGACGACGCCGCCGAGGACGACGAGCGACGCCGGCATGAGCCGACGGAAACGCCGCCCCCAGAACTTGCGGAGGGAGATCGTGCCGGTGGACCGGTGCTCGAGGATCAACAGGGTCGTGATGAGGAACCCGGAGAGGGTGAAGAAGGTCGAGACGCCGAGGAAGCCACCGGTGGCCCACTCGAAGCCACCGTGGAAGACCAGCACGCCGGCGACGGCGAGGCCCCGCAGGCCCTCGAGCCCGGGCTGGAAAGCCATCGATCGGCGCACGGGAGGGCCCGACGGGCGACCCGGTTCGGGCGGCTGCTCGGTCCGCGACGCGGTCGCGGTCGAGGCGTGGCCCGACGAGCCGCCGGACGGGTCATCCCCGGTGCCGATCTCGGGCGGCGACCCACCGGACGAGCGAGACGAGCGAGACGAGCCAGAGGACCCGGCGGAGGTGGCGGCGACCCCGGGGGCGCTGTGGTGCAGGAGGTCGAGCAGGGGCGACAGGTCGGCGCGCTCTGTGCTCATCATCACCCCTCTCTGCTCGATCGTTCGGTTGCGGTCGCTCGGTTGCGGTCTTGATCGGCCACCGGTCGCCTCGACCGCCGAGGAGGTCGAGACTGCGGGCTCGACCACCCGGCGGACCGTCCAGCTTGCCAGGATCATCTGGCGAAGTGGCAGCACGGTGGCCGAGGACACCATTGACACCGGGCAGCGCCAACGGTAGACCCGGCCGCCATGTCGGGCGGCGATCGATCTTCCAGCCCACCGGGGCGGTGGACCGCCCTGCGACGAGGTCTGCGCCACGAGCGCGCCTGGCAGGTCCTCGCCGGTGCCGTGGTCGTCGGCTTCGTCCTGCGCCTCGCCTGGGTGCTCTACGCCACCCGCGAGCCGGTCGGCTACCACGACCCGACGTTCTACGAGCACCTGGCGTGGGACCTCGCGAACGGTCGCGGCTACGTGGGGGAGTCGGGCCTGCCGACCGCGTACTACCCGCCCGGCTACCCGATGATCCTCAGTGCGATCTTCGCCCTGGTCCTGCACACCCCGCTGCCCGACAACCTGCCGATGGCGGGCGCGCTGATGAACCTCGTGTTCGGGACCGCCACGATCCTCACGGTCGGGCTGCTCGGCCGACGGCTCGTCGGGCCGTGGGTCGGGGCGATCGCCGCGATCGTGGTGGCACTGTTCCCCAGCCTGATCCTGCACACGTCGCTCTTGCTGAGCGAGACCACGTTCAACTTCTTCCTCACCGCGACCCTGCTCGTGTTGCTCTGGAACCCGTGGCGGAACCCGGCGCCGGGTCGTGACCGGATCGTGGCCGTGGGGATGCTCACCGGGCTGTGCGTGCTCATCCGGCCCGTCGCCCTCCCCGTCCTGGTGGCCTTCGCCGTGGGGTTGTGGTTGGCCCGGGCCCCCTGGCGTGTCACCTGCGTGCGGATCGGGCTCCTCGCCCTCGGCGTCGTCGCCGTCGTGGCGCCCTGGACGGCGCGGAACGCGGTGGCGATGGACGCCTTCGTCCCCATCTCGACGAACACGGGCGACAACCTGTGCATCGGCAACCACGACGGGGCCCAGGGCGGCTTCGCCCTGCCCGAGTCGTGCTTCGAGGGCGTACCCCCGTTCCCGCAGGACTGGGGCGACGTCGAGCGCAACGAGGAGACGACGCGTCGCGCCCTGCAGTGGATCCTCGACAACCCCCTGGAGCAGCCGTCGCTCATCTGGTGGCGGAACTACTACACGTTCGTCAACGATCGCGACCCCATCGTCGAGTCGACGTCGTACGGGGAGGACCCGTGGATGTCCCCGCGGATGGTCGACGTGCTCGGCACGACGTCGGACGCCTACTTCTTCGGGATCTCGGCCGTCGCCGCGGTCGGGGTGGTAGCCATGGCGGGACGACGGCGCCCCCGTCGCTGGACCTACCTGCTGACGATGGTGGCGATGATCACCGCGACCTGGTGGACCTTCGGCGACGTCCGGTTCCACCTCCCGCTCAACCCTTTGCTCGCGGTTCCCGCCGCGATCGTGGTGGCCGGTGTGCCCCTGATGCGCCGTCAGATCACGTCGACCGGGCCTGGCGCCGGTGCACCGGTCACGGAACCGACGCGCCGCGGCACGCGACGTGCTGGCGACGCCGGACAGGTCCGCGACGCCCCGCACCCTGGCGACCAGGGGGCGTGACCGGAGACACGCGGGGTCCGCTGGTACGCTCCGCGGCCGTGTCCGCCGGCGCTGAACCATCGGTCGGCCGGCCTCTCGACGACGAGGATCCGGCGAGCGAACCACTCGCTCCACCCGACTTCGAACCGTCGCGACGCTCGCTCAAGTTCCAGCCCGGACTCGAGGGCCTTCGAGGGCTCGCCGTCGCCGCGGTCCTGCTCTTCCACGGAGGCTTCAGCTGGGCCACGGGCGGCTTCCTGGGCGTCTCGACGTTCTTCACCCTCTCCGGGTACCTGATCACGTCGCTGCTGCTGCTCGAGCACAGCTCCACCGGCACGATCTCGCTACGCCGGTTCTGGGGCCGGCGCTTCCGCCGACTCATGCCGGCCTCGCTCGTCTGCCTGGCGGGAATCGTCGTGCTGTTCGCGCCGTTCGTGGCATCGGTCAGCCAGCTCGAGACCCTCCGGGGCGATGTCGTCTCGGCGTTGGCCTATGTGGCCAACTGGCACTTCGTGCTCACCGGCCAGTCCTACGAGCAGCTCTTCACGGCGCCCTCGCCGGTGCTGCACTTCTGGTCGCTCGC
Source organism: uncultured Rhabdothermincola sp. (assembly GCA_964485515.1). Lineage (GTDB taxonomy): Bacteria > Actinomycetota > Acidimicrobiia > Acidimicrobiales > Acidimicrobilacustridaceae > CAZALT01. Next base: position 66,296 of record CAZALT010000001.1, read on the forward strand.
CATCGAAGAGCAGTTCTACGTCGTCTTCCCGCTCGTGATGGCGTTGCTTGTGGTCCGGCTCTCGACCACACGCCGGGCGCTCGGGTGGATCCTCGGCGGCCTCGCCGTGCTCTCCACCTTGGAGATGGCCTGGCTCTACTCACCGGGCGACACCTCCCGCGTCTACTACGGCACCGACACCCGAGCCGCCGAGCTGCTGCTCGGCGCGGTGTTGGCCGTGGTCATGGTGGAACGCCGACGCATCATCGGCACCGTGCGCACCGCCGGTGTGGCGGCAGGCGCGGTCGCCCTGCTCGCAGTCGCGTGGCTGTGGCATGCGGCGAGCCAGACCGACGCGTGGCTCTACCGGGGCGGATTCGGCTTCTACGCCGTGCTCTCGTGCAGCATCGTGTTCGCCGCGACGCAGCGGGGCGTCGTGCGCACCCTCCTGTCGCTTTCGCTGCTGCGCTGGCTCGGCCGCGTCTCCTACGGCGCGTACCTCCTGCACTGGCCGATCTTCTTGTGGATCGACGAGGCACTTCCGACCTGGAACGCCTACGCCTCGTTCGCCCTCAAGGTGGCGATCACGCTGGCCCTGGCCGAGATCTCGCTGCGCGTCATCGAGGCACCGATCCGCGAGCGCAGGCTGCTGCCACGGTGGCAGCCCCTCGTGGCCGCACCGGCCGCCATAGCCGTCATCGCAGTGGCCCTCGTCGTCACCACCTCATCGATCGGTCCCGACAAGACCCAGCTCGCCTTCGACGCCAACGCCGGCACCGCCAACCTGGCGAGCATCCTCCCCCCGTCGACGACCCCGTCCGATGATCAGCCCAGCTCGTCGACCACGGTGCTGGCCCAGCCGGTGCCGGTGCTCATCTTCGGCGACTCGATCGCCCAGACGCTCGGCGGGGGTTTCGAGGCATGGTCCCAGACCCATTCCGGGATCGTCATCGCCAACGGCGGTGAGGTCGGATGCAGCATCGGTGTCGGTGGCAAGGTCGGTGCCATCAACGACCAGCGCGTCACGCACCCGAAGTGCGACGAGCGGTTGGCCGCGTTGCCCGACCAGCTGGGCGAGTCCGGCGCGGTGCCCTACGTGGTGGTCCTCTCGTGCCTCTTCGACGTGGGCGAACGCCAGATCCCCGGTGACGACGCCTGGCGTCGTCCCGGCGACCGGGTGCTCGACGCCTGGCTCGGCCAGTCGATCCAGGACACCGTTGCGGTGCTGTCCAGCAAGGGGGCCATGGTGGTCTGGCTCACCTGTCCGCTGCTCGACCCGCAGTTCGACGCCAGCAACTTCATGCGGCCCGGCCCGTACGCCGAGTCGAACCCGGTCTACGTCGACCGGTGGAACGAGATCATCCGCGAGGCGGCCGCAACCAACTCGAACATGGTCGTCCTCGAGCTGCCCGCCTTCCTGCAACAGGCCTGGCCCGGCGGTCAGCTCGACTCGACCATGCGCACCGACGGCGTGCACTTCACGAAGCAGGCCTCGGAGGATCTCCTGACCTGGCTCGAACCCCAGCTCACCTCGGGTGAGCTGCTCGCCTCGCCGTAGGCGCAGCGACCCTCGTCATGACGCGAGGTCGCGGTCGGGCCACCAACGGTCGATCAGCACACCGATGGCCACCGCAGCCGCCAGGCACATCGGGGCTTCCGCCGCGGCGCGGAAGCGCATCGAGGCGTAGATCAGCACCACCGTGACCAGGACGGTGATGGGCACCGACAACAGGATGTAGATCGGTACACGGCGCTTGCGGAGCAGCACGACGCCGGCGATCGAGAACGGCACGAGCAGCCAGTAGCCGATGGTCGCGGCGACCATGACGCCTCGCGGGAAGAGCTCGACGTACGAGTCGATGTCCATCTGGTGGATCGGTTGGTAGACGCCGAGGATCCGGCCGATCCGGGCTGCGACCACGACGGGGATCCGACCGACGTTGTCGCCCATGTAGTCGATGGTCCCGTCGAGCTGGACCCGGTTCGCCTCGGCGTCGTCGACAACCGGTCCGTGGGCGTCGAGGAGCTTCTGACCGCACGTGTAGTCCCAGTAGCCGATCTGGTCGCCGTAGTACGTCGTCTCGCAGTTGGCGACCGCGAGCGTGACCTCGAGCTGTCCCGACAAGAAGACCGGGCGGTCGAAGCGACTGAGGTTGTAGCCGACCCACGGGGCGAGCACGACCAGGCCGGCGAGCGCGGCGGCACCGATGGGCTTCCACAGCGCCGTACCGCATCGGCGTGCGGTCCCGACGGCGAGGGGAAGGACGAGCAGCACCCCGAGCAGCAGCAGCTCGGATCGGGCGAGCGCGGTGAAGGCCACCGCGACCGACACCCACACCAGCGCGGCCAGCGAGGGACGACGCCAGCACCGATAGGCCAGCCAGAGGGTGGCGAGCGAGGTGACGATGACCATCGTCTCGGACAGGATCATCCCGTCGTAGCGCCAGACCTGCGGGTAGACGGCGACCAGGAACGCGGCGATGAGACCGACGCGGCGGCCGAGCATCTCGCGGCCGGTACCTGCCGCCAGGGCGATGGCGACCGCTCCCAACAGGCAAGACGCGATCAGGTGGCCGGTGACCGACGTGATGCCCACGAACGAGAACAACGCCAGGTAGACGGTGTACAGCGGTGGGTGGTCGGCGGCCTGGACCTCGTTGCCGAGGGCGTACTGGAACGGGTTGATGAAGCCCTTTCCGTCGGCGAGCAGGTTGGCACCCTGGTGGTAGTAGACGGGGTCGCCGACGAGCTCGACGCCCCGACGAGCTGTCCACACGTACACGAGCCGGATGGTCAGCCCGATCGCGGTGATGGCGGCGACCACGGCCCACCAGCGCCAGTCGAACCGCTTGGGTTCCGGTGTGCCGGACGCGTCGGCGCACAGCTCGCCGTCGCGCACGTCGACGTCCGGTCGTGTCGCGTCGCCCCGGCTCGGTGTGCTCGCCGATGCCCCCAGATCTGCCATCGGCGAGGAGGCTACAGCCCGGCTCCCATGGCACTGGATCAACCACAGAGATCAGCCGTCGGGTCTCTGGCCGACCGACCAGGTGTTCGTCCGGTGACGTTCCGTTGCGGGGACGACCTGTGGGTAGCATCGCCGGGATGTCCGAGCAGGTCCCCTCGTCGGCGAACAGCCGCGGCGATTCGCCCGCCGACACCGGGGACCCGATACCGCTCGCGCTCACCGTGGTGGTCGTGGTCGCGGTCGTCGCCGGTGTCGTCACGCGATTCGTCACCACGTCCTCGCTGTGGCTCGACGAGGCCCTCTCGGTCAACATCGCGAGCCTGCCGATCGGCGACATCGGCGAGGCGCTGCGCCACGACGGCCATCCGCCGCTCTACTACGTGCTGCTCCACGGGTGGATCGAGGTCTTCGGGTCGGGCGACGTCGCGGTCCGGTCCCTCAGCGGTGTGATCGCCGTCGCCTGCCTCCCGCTGGCCTACCTGGCCGGCCGACGACGAGGCGGCCACACCGCCGGGCTGATCACCCTCGCCGTGTTCGCCGCGGCACCGTTCGCCATCCGGTACGGCACCGAGACGCGCATGTACTCCTTGGTGATCCTCCTGGTCCTCATCGGCTATCTGCTCCTCGACGACATCGTCGTCCGAGGCAAGGGCGGCGTCGCTCGCCTCGTCGCCGTCACCGTCGTCACCGCCGCGCTGCTCTACACCCACTACTGGAGCATGTGGCTTCTGACCGTCGTCGGCATCGGCCTGCTGTGGGGAACCTGGCGAACCGAGGGCGACGCGCGTCGACGCCGGGTGCAGACGATCGGCGCGCTGGTCGTGGGCGGGGCCCTCTTCCTGCCCTGGGTCCCGTCGCTGCTCTACCAGAGCGAGCACACCGGTACGCCGTGGGCCGAGCCGATGCGGCCGTTCGCCGCGGCGGCGACCGCGCTGGGCGACTTCGGCGGCGGAGGGTTCCGCGACGCCGACCTGATCGGCTCGCTCCTGCTCGTCCTCGCTCTCCTCGCGATCTTCGGCATCGCGGTGGATCGAGCCACGATCCAGCTCGATCTGCGCACCGTGACGCAGTACCGGCGCGAAGCGATGATCGTGGTCGGGACCTTCGCCATCGGGATCGCCGCCACCTTCGCCGCCCACGGCACGTTCGCGACGCGCTACGCCGCCGTCTTCTTCCCGCTGTTCGTCATCCTGGTCGCCGGCGGCATCACGAGGTTCGCCGGCAAGTGGGTGCAGGTCGGCGCTCTGGCCTGCATCGTGGCGTCCGGGTCGCTCGGCGCCTACTGGTCGGTCACCTTCTCGCGAAGCCAGACCGCGGCCCTGGCCAACGCGGTCCGGGAGATCGCGCAGCCGGGCGACCTCGTCGTCTACTGTCCCGACCAACTCGGCCCCGGCGGTACGCGAGTCATGCCCGACGATGTGATCCAGCTCCGCTTCCCCGACCTCGGCGACCCTCGATTCGTCGACTGGGTCGACTACGCCGACCGCAAAACGGCGATCGACCCCGCGGAGGTGGCCACCCGCTCCCTCGATCGGGCGCAGAACCGAGGGATCTTCGTGGTCTGGAGCGGCGGTTACCGCACCATGGAAGGCGTGTGCGAGGCCTTCGTCGCCGCGCTGTCCGCGCAACGGCCCGGGTCGGTTTCGCTCGTCTCGGCCGACAGCCCGTCGAACTACGAGCACGGCGAGCTCGTCTACTTCCCGCCGGCGCCATGAGCAGCCTGATGCAGCGCCGTTGGCGGATGCTCCGGAGCGATGCCATCGCGGTGCTCCCTGCCTGGCTCACGGCGCGCGCCCTCGTCCTGGCCGCGTACGTGGCGGCGATCGCCATCGCCGACCGGCTGACCCCCGATGGTCGCCCGACGCCGCTCACCGAAGGTCCGATCTCGTGGGACGGCACCTGGTATCGCGACATCGCGGCGCACGGCTACGGCCAGACCGAGAACGAGAGCCTCCGGTTCTTCCCGCTGTTCCCACTCCTCGGTCGCGCCTTGACTGCGCCCTTCGGGGGGCGCGACGACGTCGCCCTCGTGGTCGTGGCGACGGTCGCCTCGTTCGTCCTCGCCGTGCTCGTGCGCAGGCTCATGCTGGCCGAGGGCCACACCCTCGAGACGGCGGACCGGGCGGTCTGGCTGACCATGATCTTCCCCGCCGCGTTCGTGCTCACCTGGGGCTATGCCGAAGCGCTCATGCTCGTCGGCGCCGTCGGCATGTTCTACGGCCTGCGGACCCAACACTGGTGGTGGGCCGCGGTCGCCGGTGTCGTCGCGGCGGGCAGCCGGCCGCTCGGGATCCTGCTCGTGCTGCCCGCCGCCATCGAGGTGGCCCGAGCATGGCGGAGCTCGGACGTCCCCGAGCGAATCGCCGGCACGGCCTCGGTGCTGTCACCGATGGTCGGCGCAGGCGCCTACTTCCTCTGGGTGCAGACCACCTATGGCGACGCGCGGCTTCCCTTCACGGTGCAGGGCCCGTTCCGAGGCGCGTTCGTCGACCCGTTCAGCCGGCTCTGGGAGGGATTCACCCAGCTGGCAGGGCCGGAGCGCTACGGCGACGCGCTCCACCTGCCGTTCGCCATCGTGTTCGTGGTGCTGCTGGTGCTCACCTTCCGTCGATGGCCCGTGTCCTATGGCCTCTATGCCGCGGCGACGCTGCTCGTCGCGATCAGCGCCGAGAACCTCAACTCGTTGGAGCGCTACGCCCTCAACGCCTTCCCCCTGGTGCTCACGCTCGCCGTGCTCACCAAGGATGAGCGCGTCGAGCGTCCGGTGCTGACCGTCTGCGCCGGCGGATTCGTCGCCCTCGCCACCCTGGCCTGGCTCGGCGCCTACGTCCCATAGCTGCCGACGTGTCGGTGCCGCGGTGACGACGGGCGTGCTCTCCCGCGACCGGACGTGCCGGGTCCTACGGCTCCAGTCGTCCCCAGTTCGCCCGAGCGACCCACAGGTCGTCCACCGGCAAGCCACAGGGTTTGGCCTCTTCCTCCTCACAGGCCTTTCGTCGTACGGTCGTCGTCGGGCCACGAGGCCAGCGACAGGAGACGTGTGATGATCCGGTACGAGGTGACCTTGAAGGACGGCGTCGACCATGTGATCGACGATGCGGACGCCTACCTCCAGGAGGGGACGATGACGACGTTCTTCGCCACCGACGGCGGGCGGGCGATCGTCGACTGCTGGAGCGTGCGAGTCGCCAGCTTCCGGACCTCCGAGATCGTCGTGGTGCGGCGCGTGGTCGGCGACGAGCTGGCCGTCGCGGTCTGATCCGCGGCCCCTGCCTCGATCCGTGCCAAGGTGCAGCCATGGAGCTCATCGACCTCACGTGCCCCCGGTGCGAGCGGGCGGTGTCGCAGCGGTTCTACGGGCCGTGCGACGACTGCCGGAGCGCCCTGCGGGCCTCGCTCGGCGGCGAGCAGCACGAGCTGGCCGCCGTCGACTACGAGCCCAAGATGAACGTGACGCCCAACGCGGTGGCGTCCAAGGAGTAGCCCGATGAGGCCGACGAGGCGGACGGGCACACGCGCCGGTGGCCGCCCCGAAGGACGGCCACCGGTGAGGTTGCGGGGTCGGCGGTGTCGCCGCACCACCTCGGTCAGTCGACCGGGATCTCCTCGATGACGACGGTCTCCATGACGTCGCCACGGGTCGTGGCCTGCACGGCGTCGATGCCCTCGACGACCTGACCGAACAGGTTGTACTGCTTGGGCAGCCGGCCGCCGGACAGGTCCGACAGGCAGATGAAGAACTGCGAGCCGTTGGTGTCAGGACCGGCGTTGGCCATGGCCACGGCACCGACGACGTACTCGCCCTGCACCGGCTCGTCGGCGAACTTGTAGCCGGGACCGCCCCGACCCGAGCCCTCCGGGCAGCCGCCCTGGATCACGAAGCCCGGCTCGACCCGGTGGAAGGTGAGTCCGTCGTAGTAGCCCTGACGGGCCAGGACCACGAAGTTGTTGACCGACTTCGGCGCGATCCGTGGATCAAGGTCCAAGACGATCTTGCCCTTCGGCGTGGTGATCGTGGCGCGGTAGATGGTGTTGGTGTCGATTTCCATCGCTGGTGGTGAGCCCATGCCCGGCATCCTTGCACACGACCTGCGAGGTCACCGAGACCCGCCGTCCCGCTCTCCACCGCTCGGGCGGCCGCGGCCTTTCCCGGGCTGCGCCGCTCGGGCGGCGTGGCATCCTGAAGCGTGGCTCGCACCCCGTCTCACACCGAGGCCAGCCTCGTCGTCGCCGAGCAGGACGACACCATGGCTCGACTCGTCGAGCGCCACGGCGCCATGCGCCTCGGGGCCCGTCCCCGGGTCGGCGACCGGTTCGAGGCGCTCGCCGCCCACGTCGCCTACCAGCAGCTGGCCGGTGCGGCCGCGTCGACGATCTGGGGGCGGACGAGGGCGCTCGTCGACGGTCCCTTCACCCCCGAGGCCGTCCTCGAGGTCCCCACCGAGGCGCTACGGGGCGCCGGGCTGTCCGGGGCCAAGACGGCGGCCATCTTGGACCTCGCCGCGTGGGTCGCTCGCGGCGACATCGATCTGGCCGCGGCCGGGCGGATGTCCGATGCCGACGTCGAAGCCATGGTCGTCCAGGCGAGAGGCATCGGACCGTGGACGGCGCACATGTTCCTCATCTTCGACCTGCACCGGCTCGATGTGTGGCCCACGGGCGACCTCGGGGTGCGGGTCGGCTACGGGCGGGCGTGGGGGCTGACCGACGCGCCCACCCCGAAGGACCTGGCCGAGATGGGGGAGCGGTTCCGGCCGTACCGCAGCGTGGTGGCCTGGTACTGCTGGCGAGCTGCGGGCGACCCCGAGCTGCGGTAGCCATGATCGGATCTGGCCCGGTCAGCGCACCGCGGCAGGGACGACGACACCGAAGGGCTTCAGGCCCGAGAGCCCGTTCCACACCATCGCCTCGATCACCGCGGTGGCCTGATCGATCGTGAGCTCAGGCGTCTCGAGCCAGTCGAGCGAGGCCGCCTCCAGCAGTCCGACCACCCCTCGGGCCAGCATCCTGGACTCGGGACCGCCGCCCCAGCTCGACGCGATCAGCTCGTACCGGGCGCGCCGGTTGGCCACCACCGTGGGGTGCATGGCGGCCTCGGCGATGCCCATCAGACGCCACACCTCCCGGTTCTCCTCGGCGTACGCGAGGTAGGTGCGCACGACCCACCGGATCCGCTCCGAAGGGTTCGACCCGTGCCGATGCTGGCGGAACGTCTCATCGAGGCGGAGGTCGAGCTCCTCGATGCTGCGCAGGTACACGGCGGCGATGACCCCGCTCTTGTCTCCGAAGTAGTTGTAGATCAGCGCCCGGGAGACCCCGGCCTCCTCGGCGATCTGCTCGAAGGTGACGAGGGTCGGGTCCGAGGCCGACAGCACCCGTGTCGCCGCGTCGAGTATCAAACCCCGGCGGACCTCGGGGTCGAGCCGGGTCCTCGTGCGACCGCGGGGTCGGGCGGCGGTTGGTTGCGAGGCGTCAACCGCGGCGGTGTTCGGCTCCGGCACCGGCGGCACGTCCTGGTCCATGAGTCGCACCGGCTCTCAAGGCGTCGTCGTCATCGAGGTGTCGGTCTGGATCGCGCCCTCGGCGTCGCCGACGTCGAGCGGGAAGTGGCAGGCGACGAACTGCCCGAGGCCGATCTGTCGCATCTTGGGCTCGACCTTCTCGCACATGTCCCGAGCCTTGGGGCACCGGGTGCGGAAGCGGCAACCGCTCGGAGGCAGGACCGGGGAAGGAACCTCGCCGCTGGCCGCGAGGTGCGCTCGGGGACGCACCGTCGGGTCGGGCACGGGGATGGCTTCGAGGAGCGCGGCGGTGTACGGATGGGCCGGCGAACCGAAGATGAGGTCGGGTGGCCCCACCTCGCACAACTTGCCCAGGTACATCACCGCGATGCGGTCGCTCACGTTCTTCACCACGGCCAGGTCGTGGGCGATGAACACCACGGTGAGGCCGTAGCGAACCTTGAGCTCCTCGAGCAGGTTGATGATCTGCGCCTGGACCGACACGTCGAGCGCCGACACCGGTTCGTCGCAGATGAGCAGCTTCGGCTCGAGCACGAGGGCCCGGGCGATGGAGATGCGCTGGCACTGACCGCCGGAGAACTGGTGCGGACGACGGTTCGCCGACTCGCGAGCGATGCCCACTGCTTCGAGCATCTCGTGGACCTTGGCCTCGAGCTCCTTGCCCGATGCCCGCTTCCACACCCGCAGGGGTTCGGCCACGATGTCGAACACCGATCGGCGCGGGTTCAACGACGAGATCGGGTCCTGGAAGACCATCTGCATCTGGGGCCGCACGGCGCGCAGGGCCGAGCCGTGGAGCTGGGTGAGCTCGGTGCCGTCGAAGGTCACGGTTCCCTGATCCGGGCGGGGGAGCTGGATCATCGCTCGCCCGGTGGTGGACTTGCCGCAACCCGACTCGCCGACGAGGCCCAGCGTCTCGCCTTCGCGGACGTCGATGCTGACGTCGGTGACGGCATGGACCACGAGTCCGGTCGAGCCCACCGGGAACTCCACGACGAGGTTGTCGGCCCGGAGCAGGGGCGATTCGCCATCGCTTCGGAGGTGGGCGGTACCGCTGCCGGCCATGTCAGAGCTCGCTCTCGGTTGCGGGGCGGATCGACACCGCGGTGGCACCGGCTCCGGCGATCGTCGAGCCCCGGGCGTCGCGATCGCGGGCGTTGCGGGCCCGGGCCTCGACGCCCTCGGGCGTGCCGACCGGGAACCAGCATCGATAGAGGTGGCCTGGCGTGTCGCCCTCGATGAGCGGCGGCTCCTCCTCGCGGCAGCGGCTCTGGGCGTAGTCGCAACGCGCCTCGAACCGGCAGCCCTTGGGGGGACGGATCAGATCGGGCGGTCGGCCGGGGATGGCCTGGAGCACCGTGTGGCTCCGGTCGGTCAATCGGGGGATCGAGCGCAGCAGCGCCTCGGTATAGGGCATGCGCACCTGCCCGAACAAGATGTCGGTCGGGGCCTGCTCGACGACCTTGCCGCCGTACATCACGATGATGTCGTCGGTGCGCCCGGCGACCACGCCGAGGTCGTGGGTGACCAGGATCATCGACATGTCCCGCTCGCTCTGCTTCGCGGCGAGGAGGTCGAGGATCTGGGCCTGCACGGTGACGTCGAGCGCCGTCGTCGGCTCGTCGGCGAACAACAGGCGAGGGTCGCACGCGAGAGCGACGGCGATGGTCACCCGCTGGCGCATCCCCCCGGACAGCTGGTGCGGGTAGTCGCTGAAGCGCTGCGCCGGTTCGGGGATGCCGACCGAACGAAGCAGCTCGATCGCCGCAGCCTTCGCGTCGCCCTTCGACTGGCCGAGGTGGAGGCGGAGCGACTCGGTGATCTGGTTGCCGATCTTGAGGACCGGGTTGAGCGAGGTCATCGGGTCCTGGAAGATCATCGACATCTCCGGGCCCCACACCGCCCGGAGCTGCTTCTGGGACCAGGTGGTGATGTCGTCGCCGTCGTAGAGGACGCGACCCTTGCGCACGACGTGGCGAGCAGGGAGCAGACCCATGATCGAGCGGGACAGGATCGTCTTGCCCGAGCCGGATTCGCCGACGATGCCGAGCGTCTTGCCTCGGTCGAGCCGAAGGGACACGCCGTCGACGGCGTGCACCGTGCCGACCTCGGTCCGGAAGTGGGTGACGAGGTCTTCGACCTCGAGGAGCAAGGTCGACTCGGCGCTCACAGCCCGCTCTCCTTCACGTTGAAGTACTCGCGGAGGCGGTCGCCCGCGAGGTTGAGTGCGAGCACGGTCATGAACAGCACGGCGCAGGGCATCAGCGCGATCCATGGCGCGGTCGTGAGCGCGCTCCGGCCTGCGTTGATCATGGTCCCCCAGGTGGGTGTCGGTGGCGGGACCGACAGCCCGAGGAAGGCCAGCCCGCCTTCGGCGACGATGGCGAGCGCCACGCCAAGGATGGCGAACGAGATCACGGGCAGCACCACGTTGGGCAGGATCTCGCGGATCATGATCCGGGCGTTGCTGGCCCCGCTGGCCCGCGACGCGGTCACGAACTCGCGCTGGCTCTGGGTCATGGTGCTGGCCCGCACGAGGCGGGCGAGCGGCGGGATGGCCACGACCCCGATGGACAGGGCGATCACCACGACCGACTTCTGGCCCGTCATCGTGATGATGGCGAGGGCCAGGAGCAGTGCGGGGAAGGCGAGCAGCACCTCCATGAAGAACATCACCACGCCCTCGGTCTTGCCCCGGAAGTAGCCGGCCATGAGCCCGAGGGGCCCGCCGACGACCATGCCGAAGAGGATCGATGCGACCCCGACGACGAGCGACACCCGCGCGCCCCAGATCACACGGGAGAGCACGTCGCGGCCCAGCTCGTCGGTGCCCATCCAGTGCTCGGCCGACGGTGGCTTGCGGGCCATGCCCCGGAAGATCTTCGACGGGTCGGGGATGGGCAGGAGCGGGGCGAGGATCGCGGCGCCGACGATGAGCACGAGCCACGCCACCATCAACCAGAAGAACCACCCGAGGCGCTTCTTCACCAGGATGTCGATCGGCATCTGATCGGGATCGACCTGCGCGAGGACCGCGTCGGTGGCGACCTGGCCGTCGGCGATCGCGGTGATCTCTGTGGCGAGGTCACCGCTGCCGACGATGACGTCGCTGGGGAGATCGTCAGCTGAGGGCTCGGGCATGCCGGATCCTTGGGTCGAGGAGGCCGTAGGTGATGTCGACGAGGAAGTTCACGATCACGTAGCCGATGGCGGTGATCAGCACGACGCCCTGCACAGGCGCAGCCTCCTGGCTGAAGATCGCGTTCACCGTGTACAGGCCGATGCCGTTGATGGCGAACACCACTTCGATGACGAAGGTGCCACCGATGAGCGCACCGGTGTTGAGACCGATCGCGGTGATGAGCGAGAGGCTCGACGGCTTGAAGGCGTGGCGGAGCAGGATGCGGTTGGAGGAGAGCCCCTTGGCCTTGGCCATGGTGACGTAGTCCTCCTGCAAGCTCGTGATGAGGTCGACGCGCAGGAGTCGCATGTAGACCGCCATCAGGGGCACGGCGAGCGACACCGCCGGCAGGAACAGCGAGCGGAGGTTCTCCGCCGGGTTCTCGGTGAGGTCCGTGTAGCCCGTGGCGGGGAACCACTTGAGCTTGACGGCGAACACGTAGACGAGCAGGACGGCGAGCACGAAGTTCGGCACCGAGAACAGCGCGAACGTCGCCGTGGTCGCGGCACGGTCGAAGAACCCACCAGCCCGCTTGGCGCACAGGAGCGCCAGGGGAACCGCGGTCACCAGTGCGAGGAACTGGGCGTAGACGAGCAGCTCGATGGTGACCGGAAGCCGTTCACCGAGCGCGTCCCACACCTGCTGGTGCGTGGTGGGCGCCTCGCCGAGGTCGCCGGTGAGGGCGTTGCCGAGCCAACGCAGGTACTGGACGGGGAGCGGGTCGTTGAGCCCGAGCTCCTCGGTCTTCTGGTCGATGCACTGCTGCCCGCCGGTGGTCCCGCAGATGCTCTCGGCCGTGCTGCCAGGTTGGGCGGTGACCATGATGAAGGCCAGGACCGTCACGGCGAAGAGCACGAGCAGCAACCGCAGCGCCTTGCGTGCGATGAACCTCATGACAGGGCCACCGGGGACGCTGTCGGTGCGGTCGGTTCAGACATCGCCCGCCTCTCTCAGATGGGACTAGTTGGGAGCGGATGGATCGGAGCGGGCCCATGGGCCCACGGGCCCGGCCTGATGTCCCCCAACATCTGGCCGGACCCGCGAAGGGTGCTGGCTACTCGAACCAGGTCTGGGTGAGGAAGGTGACCGCACCGAAGCCACCCGGCCCGCCGATGGGCCAGGCCGCTTCGCCGTTCGGCAGCGGGCCGTTGGTGATGCCACGGACGCTGTTCTGGGCGACCACGACGGCCTGTACGTGGTCGAGCCAGATGTAGGGCAGACCAGCGTTGAGCTGGGTCTGGACCGTCTCGTAGGCGGCGTAGCGAGCATCGAAGTCGGTCGAGGACCGACCGTCTTCAAGGGCGGCATCGAGGATGGGGTCGACGTTGCGGGCGAAGTTCAGGCCGAGCCCGCCGACGTCGGCCGCGTTGGTTCCGGACCACCACAGGTACTCGTAGTCGGGGTCGAGCCCACCGAACTGGCGCCACTCGAGAGCCTGGAAGTTGCCGAGCGCCGCCATCGTGACGAAGTCGTCCTGGGGCACGACGTCGATCGTCACCTGGATGCCCACGGCTTGGAACTGGGCCTGCAAGGTCTCGAGGCCCATGCGGTTGTCACCGCTGTTGTACATGGTGAAGGCCAGCGGTTCACCGGTCTCGGCGGTGTACTGCGCCACCAGCTCCTGGGCCTTCGCCGGGTCGTACTCCGGGTACGGGGTCTCGGCGTACCACTTCGAGGACTCACGGAACGGGCCGTTGGCGAGCTCGAAGAGGTTCGCGTTCATGATCTCGTTGTACTGGGCCGTGTCGGTCGCATGGGCCAGCGCCTGGCGGGCGAGGATGTTGTCGAACGGCGCGGATGCGGTGTTGAGCATGATGACGTCTTCCTCACGCTCGCCTTCGTCGACCACGATCTGGATCTGCCCCGCCTTGCCCTCGTCGAGGAACTTCTTGATGTTCTCGGCGTCGTTGAACATGGCCATGGAGAGGGGGTTGGACCCGCTCATCGAGGCCCCGCGGGCCGGTTGATCCGGGATGATGCGGAAGGTGACCCCGTCGAGGTAGGGGAGTGCCCGACCGTCGGCATCGGTCTGCCAGTAGTTCTCGTTGCGCTCGGTCACGACCTCGCGGTCGAGGGTCCGGTTCTTGAACACGAACGGGCCGGTACCGATCGGCCGGTCGCCCGCCGCGGCCGCATCCAGGGCGAGCTGCTCGGGTGCGGCGATCATGCCGAGCTGTCCGGTGAGGAACACGGGGAGCGACGACCAGGGCGTGGCGGTCGTGATGTTCACCGCGAGCGGATCGGCGGGATCGACCTCGACGGTCTCGATGTTCTTGATGGTGAAGCTGACGAGCAGGCTGTTCTTGGCTGCGTCGAACTGGCCCTTCACCGCGGCACCGTCGAGCGGTTGGCCGTTGTGGAACGTGATGCCCGGACGGACCTTGATGTTCCACTGGGTGAAGTCGTCGTTGGGGGTGAGGGACTCGGCGAGGTAGGGCTGGGTGGCGCCGTCGGCGTCGAAGGCGACCAGGGGGTCGTAGATGGCGAGACCGACGGTGGTGCCGGATCCGGCGAAGCGGTTGTTGGCCGGGTTGAGGCCATCGGTCTCGGCTTCGAGTCCGTAGGTGAGGGTGCCGCCCTGCTTCGGGTCCCCCTGCGGAGCGATCGTCACGGTCGCCGAGTCGAGCGTGGTGTCCTGGGTGACGCCCTCGCCGCCCTCGGACGAGTCGTCGGACGATCCGCACGCGGTGGCGCCGACGAGCAGGGCGACCGCCACGGTCGCCGAGACGAGCCATCGGTCGCGGATGCAAGCTCGTGATGGTGTGAGCATGGTGGTTTCCCCCTACGGATCGTTGACCGTCGTCGCCGAACGCCGGATGGCCGCACCCCCTGCAGCCTTGTGACCCTCGACACACTGCCTACCTGGTCAACGTAGGACCGTCATTGTCCGAATGTCAATAACCTCCCGTCGACGGCCGGCCTGGCCCGCACTCGCTGAGCGAAGCGCGGGGGAAGTCCCAGAAAGGAGCTCTCGGCCCACCTATACTCCCGACCCCGTGGCCAGCACCCAGCAGCATCCTCCCCACCCTCCCGACGGCGCATTCGACGACGTGTTCCGCTCCATCGCCCACGTGCAGGGGTGGATGACCCGAGCACAGGCCGAGCGCTTGTGGGATCGATCGAGCGAGCTGCGCTCCGGGGATCGCATCGTCGAGATCGGCAGCTTCCAGGGCCGGTCGGCCATCGTGCTCGCCAGCGCGGCAGCCGAGGGCGTCACCATCACGACCATCGACCCGCACGGCGGAAACGACCGCGGTCCCCAGGAGATCGAAGGGTTCGTCGAGGAGGCCGAGGGCGACCACCAGAGCTTCCTGGCCAACCTCGAGGCTGCGGGCGTGCGCGACCGCATCGACCACCTGCGCGAGTACTCCGACGCCGCCCTGCCCCACGTGCCCGGACGCGTCGAGCTGCTCTACATCGACGGAGCGCACCGCTACAAGCCAGCGGTGACCGACATCCGCGACTGGGGGGCCAAGGTCGCCGACGGGGGCACGCTGCTCATCCACGACTGCTTCTCGTCGATCGGGGTCACCCTCGCGCTCATGGCCACGACGTTCACGGGCAAGCACTTCCGCTACGTCGGTCGCTCGGGCTCCATGGCGGAGTTCCGCCGCACCCGCCTCAGCCCCAGGCAACGCCTGGCCAACCTCGGCGCCCAGTGCGCCCAGCTCCCGTGGTTCGCCCGCAACGTGGTGCTCAAGGTCCTCATCACCCTCAAGGCCAAGCCGCTCTACCGCTTGCTCGGGAGCGACGGCGAGTGGCCGTACTGATCGACGACCTCGTCGACATCGTGGGGACGGCCAACGTCCTCACCCGCCAAGACGTCGTCGACGGCTTCGTGAACGACTGGACCGGGCGGTTCTCGGGTCGCACGCCGGCCGTGGTCCGGCCGGCCGACACCGCCGAGGTGGCGCGAATCGTGCAGCTCTGCGTCGAGACGGGCACGGCGATCGTTCCCCAGGGCGGCAACACCGGCCTCGTCGGAGGTGGGGTGCCCCTCGACGGCGAGCTCGTGGTCAGCCTGCGCCGGCTCGACTCGCTCGGACCCGTCGACCGCGTGGGACACCAGGTGACCGCAGGTGCAGGCGTGACGATCGAAGCGCTCCAGCGCCACGCTCGGGCATCCCGACTCGACTACGCCATCGACCTCGGGTCCCGCGGTTCGTCCACGGTCGGCGGCACGATCGCGACCAACGCCGGGGGCGTGCACGTCCTGCGGTGGGGCGGGACGCGCGCCCAGGTCCTCGGCGTCGAAGCCGTGCTCGGCGACGGCTCGGTCGTCTCGCACCTCGAGGGGCTCGTCAAGGACAACACCGGCTACGACCTCGCGGCCCTGCTGTGCGGGAGCGAGGGAACGCTAGGCCTCGTCACCGCGGCGCGACTCCGCCTCGTACCGACCTACGAGGCCACCGTCACGGCGCTCATCGCGTTCGAGTCGGTGCCCGACGCCGTCGCGGCGGTGGGCGAGTGGCGCCATCGCATCGAGTGCCTCGACGCGGCCGAGATCTTCTTTCAGCCCGGTCTCGACCTCGTCGAATCGGTGCAGGGGCTTCGGGCGCCGTTCGCCGAGCGCTGGCCCGTCTACGTGCTCATCCAGGCCTCGGCCCACCGCGACCCCACCGACGCACTCGCCGAAGCCGTCGGAGCCGTGAGCTCGGTGCGCGACGTCGCGGTGGCCAGCGACGCCGGCACGAGGGCGGAGCTGTGGCGCTACCGCGAGGAGCACACGCTCGCCATCAACACGCTCGGCGCTCCCCACAAGCTCGACGTCACGCTGCCCACCGACGCGCTCGCCGCCTTCATCGAGACGGTCCCGGGCGTGGTCGCCTCGGTCGCCCCCGACGCCCAGACCTGGCTGTTCGGCCACGTCGGCGACGGCAACGTGCACGTCAACGTCACGGGCGTCGCGTCGGGCGACGAATCGGTCGACGAAGTCGTCCTCGAGCTCGTCGCCGCCCACCACGGTTCGATCAGCGCCGAGCACGGCATCGGCCGGGCCAAGCGCCGCTTCTTGCACCTGGCGCGGTCCGACGCCGAGGTCGCCGCCTACCGCCGGATCAAAGCCGCGCTCGATCCCGCCGGCATCCTCAACCCCAACGTCTTGATCCCACCCGAGGCGCCGGCCGCCTCACCAGCACCGGTCTCGCCCGAGGCCTGACCACCGGTCGGCCCGTCTCGTACCGGTAGCGTCGGCACGGTGATCCCCACGCTCGCGTTCCTCGATGCACCCGGACCGCTCGCCATCGCCCATCGGGGCGGCGCGGGGGACTGGCCCGAGAACTCGATGCGGGCCTTCGAGGGCGCCGTCGACCTCGGGTTCCGGTACGTCGAGACCGACGTCCACGCCACGAGCGACGGCGTCGTGGTCGCGTTCCACGACGACCACCTCGATCGCGTGACCGACCGGGCGGGTCGCATCGCAGAGCTGCCCTGGTCCGAGGTCCGCCGAGCGCGGATCGACGGGACCGAGCCGATCCCGCTCCTCGAGGACCTCCTCGGCACGTGGCCCCAGCTCCGCATCAACATCGATCCCAAGGAGGACGCGGTCGTCGAGCCGCTGGTGGCGGTGATCGCCAAGACCGCGGCGCTCGACCGGGTGTGCATCGGTGCGTTCTCCGACCACCGGATCGATCGTGTCCGCGACGCCCTCGGCGACCGCTTGTGCACCGGGCTCGGCCCGATGGCGACCGCTCGCTTGCGCACTGCGAGCTTCGGCGTGCCGGTGGGCCACATCACCGGCGCTTGCGCGCAGGTCCCCACCCACGCCAAGGGCGTCCCGCTCGTCGACATGCGCTTCGTCACCGAGGCCCACGATCGAGGCCTCGACGTGCACGTGTGGACGATCGACGAGCCCGACGAGATGGATCGGCTCCTCGACCTCGGCGTCGACGGGATCATGACCGACCGCCCGGCAGTGCTGAGATCCGTGCTGCAACGCCGCGGCCAGTGGTTCGGCTGACCTACCGGATCGCCAGGACCGACGAGGACCGGGACCCGCCGACCGATACCCTCGTGGCCCGATGGACCTCACCGAGCGCTTCGCGGAGCTGGTGGCACGCCCCGACCCCGACATCGCGCTCGACGAGGCGGCCCTGCTCATCGCCGGTCACGCCAACCCCGCGATCGACCTCGCCCATGAGCTGGCCCGCATCGACGCCCTCGCCGGGGCCATCCGCACGCCGACGCTGGACGGCCTGGTGCAGCACCTCTTCGTCGACGAAGGGTTCGCGGGAAACCGGGTCAACTACTACGACCCGTCGAATTCCTTCCTCCCCGACGTCGTCACCCGTCGCCTCGGCATCCCGATCACGCTCGCCGTGCTCGCCATCAGCGTCGGCCGGCGCGTCGGCGTGCCGCTCGACGGGGTCGGCATGCCCGGACACTTCCTGCTGCGCGACAAGGTCGACCCCGAGGTGTTCGTGGACCCGTTCGCGGCGGGCGCCCGCCTCGACCGCCGGGCCTGCGCGCGCCTGTTCCACGCCCTTCAGGGCGACGAGGTCCCCTTCGTCGACACCTACATCGACGCTGTCCCGACGATCGCGATCGTGACCCGCATGCTCGCCAACCTCCGGGGGATCTACACCGCCGTGGGTGACCGGCGTTCGCTGCGCTGGGTGCTCCAACTCCGCACGCTCGTACCCGGCGCCGCTCCCGAGGACCGATGTGAGCTGGCCGACCTGCTCGCCACCACCGGTCGCTTCGACGCCGCGGCCCGAGAGCTCGACGTGCTCGCCGCCGATCTCGGCGGGTCGCTGGGCGACGAGTACGCGGCGCGGGCGGGCCAGCTCCGTGCCCGCCTGAACTGAGCGTCGGTACCGCACATGGCCTGGTTCGCGGTGGTGGTCCTGGTCGCCGGCGTGGTGTTGCTCGCCGTGGGCCGAAACCGAGCACGCCGTGGTCGCCCCGGCGCTGCCACCGACGAGTTGGTCGTCGACGACGTCGGGGCGCGGCGTTCGATGATCGACGGTCGACGCGAGGGCGTCGACTGGGTCGATCTGACCCGCGTCGAGGTCGTCCACGCCCGACGTGGACCGCACGCCGAGGCCGGGGGCGTCGTCATGCTCGCCGGGGACGCGGCGCGCGGGTGCCTCGTCCCGTTGAACCGCATCGGCGATTCGCAGCTGCTCGAGCGGCTCGCCCAGCTTCCCGGCTTCGACGTCGATCGCTTCGTCCGAGCGCTTCAGGACACCGACGGCGGTGACATCGCGTGCTGGGTGCGCCCTGGCGGAGCCGGCGACGGCGACCTCGGTGACGGCCCACCGGGCGGACGTGACCGAGGAAACAGCTGAAACGCCCTGGGGGCGGTGGCCCGGGCCGGTAGCGTTGTGTCCATGTCACGGCGCACGAAGATCATCGCCACCATCGGACCCGCGTGCGATTCCGACGCCACGTTGAAGGGCATGATCGAGGCGGGCATGGACGTCGCCCGCATCGGCCTCGCCCACGAGACGCTCGACGAGGCGATCGCCCGCTTCGGGCGCATCCGCAAGGCCGCGGCCGACTTCGGTCGCCCGGTCGGCATCCTCGTCGACCTCCCGGGCCCGAAGGTGCGCTGCGGTCGCATGCCCGACGAGGGGCTCACGCTCAACGAGGGCGCGCAATTCTCCCTGGCGCCGGGCCACGGTTCGAGCACCGCCGAGGTGGTTGAGGTCGACTACGAGTCACTGCTGTCCGACGTGCACACCGGCGACACGCTGGCCTTCGGCGACGGCGCGGTCACCGTGCAGTCCCTCGGGCGTTCCGGGGATCGCATCGAGGTGCGGGTCATCCACGGCGGCGTGCTCAAGGGCCGACCGGGGCTGCACATCCCGTCGGACCGCCTGCGGATCACCACCCCGACACCGGAAGACCTCCGCATGCTCGACGCGTTCGTCGAGGTCGGCGCCGACATGGTGGCGCTGTCGTTCGTGCGGTCAGCCCATGACATCCGCCGGATCGGCACCGAGCCCTATCCCCGTGGCCCGCTCGTCATCGCCAAGATCGAGACCCGCGCTGCGGTCGAGAACCTCGAAGGCATCATCGAGGCGTCAGGCGGGGTCATGGTGGCCCGCGGCGACCTCGGCTCCGAGTTCCCCATCGAGGAGCTCCCGCACCTCCAGAAGACCATCATCCGCGAGTGCATCGCCCTGGGTCGTCCGGTCATCACCGCCACCCAGATGCTCGAGTCGATGATCCATGCGCCTTCGCCCACCCGGGCCGAGGCGTCCGACGTGGCCAATGCCGTGTTCGATGGCACCAGCTCGGTCATGTTGTCGGGCGAGACCGCCATCGGCATCGACCCGGTCCGCTCGGTCGCCACCATGGCCCGCATCGCCGAACGCGCCGACGAGGAGTTCGACTACGACGCGTGGGCCTCCGAGCTCGAAGAGGTCCGTCGCTCGTCGCCCGAGGTGAGCGACCTCGTCACCGACGCCATGACGGCCGCCGCCCACCGGGCCGCGGCGCAAACCGGCGCCAGCGCCATCCTCTGCATCACCGCCAGCGGCTTCACCGTGCGGTCCATCGCCCGCTTCCGTCCCGAGGCCGAGATCCTCGGCTTCACCACCGACGAGCGCACCATGCGCCAGCTCACCATGAGCTGGGGCGCCACGCCCTACCTGCTGTCAGGCACCGAGCAGGGCGATTCGCTCATCCCCGAGGCCATCGAGAGCGCAGTTCGGGCCGGTGCCGTGCGCTCGGGCGACCTCGTCGCCGTGCTGTCGGGTTCGCCGATGCAGGGCGGGTCGGTCACCGACACGCTTCGCCTCGTCCAGATCCCCTAGCAGGCGACGCCCGTTGCCCCAACCGTCAGCTCACCTCGGCCTGTCCGCGTCCGCCAGTCGGATCCGCGCCTGATGCGGGGACGGTCCACCGTCGACGGCCTCGCCGTGTACCGGCGCGCCGCCACGCCGACCGGAGCTCCACGGGTCGTGATGGTGCACGGCGCCATGGACCGCGCCGCGGGCTTCGTGAAGGTTGGCCGGCACCTGACCGACCTCGACGTGGTTCGCTACGACCGTCGGGGCTACGGCCGGTCGAAGGGTGCAGGGCTCTCGGTTAGCTTCGAGACCCAGGGCGAGGACCTCCTGGCGGTCCTCGGCGAGGAGCCGGCGGTCCTGTTCGGCCACAGCGCCGGGGGAGTCGTCGCGCTCATCGCTGCAGCTCGCCGGCCCGACCTGGTGCGGGCGGTGTTCGCCTACGAGTCACCCACCCCGTGGGCCTCGTGGTACCCGCGGCGCGATCCCGTCGTCTCCGCCGCCGAGGCGAGCGATGCTCCGGAGTCGGTCGTACGTGACGCCGTCGACGGCTTCATGCACGCCGTGGTGGGCGAGCAGCGGTGGCGGTCGCTGAGCGACGGCACGCGGGAGCAGCGCTACACCGACGGCCGCGCGCTGCTCGTCGACCTGGACATCACCGCCACGACGACGCCGCCCTTCGACATCGGGAGGATCACCATGCCGGTGGTCGCCGCCCACGGCACCCTGTCGGGACAACGCCACCAGCGCAGCGCCCAGGGGCTGGCCGAGGAGATCCCCCACGCCGAGCTCCACGTCGTCGAGCGCAGCGGCCACACCGCCCCCGACACCCACCCCGCCGAGGTCGCCGCCCTCGTCCGACGAACCGTCGAGCGGGCAGGACCGTGATCGGGCGCTCCCATCACGGGGGTCGACGTGGACTCGCCAGCCGTCAGATCTCATGGTCCCCTCGCTCGGACGCGACGCTGATCGGGTCTTCGTTCGCTGTCCACGCCGTAGAGTTCGGCCATGTCTGACCACAAGCCCGTGAACCTGACGACCGCCGGCCCGCCCGAGACGGTGCTGCCCGACCCGCCGGGTGACGCGGCCGCCAGCTTGGAACGGGCGCTTCAGGCCCCCGAGGCCGACCGGCGGGCTGCGGTGGCCCAGGTCGTGGCGCAGCACCCGCGCTTCATCGATGCGTGGGCTGCGCTCGGTGCGCTCGGTCGTGACGACGTCGAGCGCTACGCCTACTACCGCATCGGCTACCACCGCGGCCTCGACCTGCTGCGGGCCAGTGGCTGGCGAGGCTCGGGCTACGTGCGGTGGAAGCACGAGACCAACCGCGGGTTCCTCCGCACGCTCGAAGGCCTGCGGGCCATGGCGGCCGAGATCCACGAGGACGACGAAGCCGAACGCTGCGCGCTGTTCCTGAACCAGCTCGACCCGTCGTGGCCGCCCGCCGACCTCGTCTAGCTCCCGGCCCTACTTTCCAAATCGGCGGAGCATTCGGCCGATCAGACCGGATCCTCCGCCGATCTCGGTCGTCAGATCTCGGGTGTCAGATGAACTCGGCAGTGGTGCCGCCGAGCTCGATGGGGTCCATGCCGAGCTTGGTGTGATCCCACGAGCGGATGCGCTCGGGCTCGATCTTCACGACCACGCGGTTGTGGAGCATGAACTCGACGAGCGGCTTGACCTCCTCGGAGTAGGGGCCGGTGTAGCGCTCCCAGATGTTGACGCCGACCTTCCACAACTGGTCGGCATCGTCGACCACGACGCCCCGCCCCTCGACCTCGACGCCGCGCAGCGAGTCGTAGGTCTCGCCGTGCTCGAGCAGCACGCTGACCCGATCGTTGCGCCGGAGGTTGACCACCTTCTGTGCCTTGCGCTTGGTCTCGAACCAGATCTCGCCGTCGATGACGCCGAACCACATGGCGACCAGGTGCGGGTGGCCGGTGGGACCGACCGTTGCCAGGGTGGCGGTGCGGGTCTGCTCGATGAACTCAGCGACCTCGTCGTCGGTCATCGTGATCTGGCCTCGCTGGTTGCTGCCCACAAGCTGCTCCTCGTCGTCGGCGGGTTCGGACCGGACAGGGCCGAGGTGGCCCAACCTCGCACGCGCACCGCCGAGATGCCAACGCCGGACGGGGGAGTGGAGCGACGGTACGCTCCGGCACATGGGAGCACCGGAGGGAGCCGAGGCAGCCGACGGGCGGAGCGCTCCGGCCGATCTCCCGCCAGGTCTTCCCAACATCGGCCTGCCCGACATCGGCCTGCCCGCTGACGAGATCCTCGCCGCGCTCGCCGCTCGTCAGGCGGGCGACCTGGCCTGGCGTGACGGCCGAGCCTTCAGCCTCGTGTACCACCCCGACGACGAGGCACTCGAGGAGCTGCTCGACGAGGTGGGGACGCGCTACCTGCACGAGAACGCCCTCAACCCGTTCAAGTACCCGAGCCTGGTCGACATGGAGGCCGAGGTCGTCGCCACCGCCGCCGGTCTGGTGGGGGCGCCACCCAAGGCCGGGACGATGTCGTCGGGTGGCACCGAGTCGATCTTCCTCGCCGTGCACACCGCCCGCGAGCACGGTCGCCGCACCTGCGAGCTCGATGGTCGGCTCAACATCGTCACCGCCGACACCGCGCACCCGGCGTTCGCCAAGGCCTGCCACTACCTCGACGTCGACCACCGACGCATCCCCACCCGGGCGGATCTCCGGGCCGATCCCGAGGCGATGGCCACGGCGGTCGACGACCACACCGTCCTGCTCGTCGGCTCGGCGCCCTGCTACCCGTACGGCGTGATCGATCCGATCCCCGCGATCGCCGAGACGGCCGCGGCCCGCGGCATCCTCTGCCACGTCGATGCCTGCCTCGGCGGATGGATCCTCCCGTTCTGGGAGCGCCTCGGCGAGCCCGTCGCTCCGTGGGACTTCCGCGTCCCCGGGGTCACATCCCTGTCGGCCGACACGCACAAGTACGGCTACACCTTCAAGGGCGCCTCGGTCATCCTGTACCGCGACGCAGATCTCGTGCAGCACCAGTGGTTCGTGTTCGACGACTGGCCCGGCGGGCTGTACGGGTCGGTCACCACCGCCGGCACCCGCCCGGCCGCACCGATCGCCGGTGCGTGGGCGGCGACGCGTTTCCTCGGCCTGGACGGCTACCTGGCCAAGACCGATCAGGTCCGGCGCGCCACCCGCCGCATCCGGGAGGGCATCGAGGCCATCGAAGGCATCTCGATCACCGGGATCCCCGACCTGTCCGTCTTCCAGTTCGCCGCGGAGACCACCGATGTCGACATCGACGGCGTGGGCGACGTCATGGACGACCGGGGCTGGAACCTCGATCGCCAACCTGGTGGGCTCCACCTCATGGTCTCGCCGTACCACGACCACGTCGTCGAGCCGTTCCTCGCCGACCTCGCCGCCGCGGTCGACGCGCACGATGCCGGGCGAGGCGAACGGGTCGGCTACGGCGGAATCGCCCCCTGATCCCTGTCCCGCGTCGCGGCACCGGTAACCTGCCGAGACCGAAGACGAGGAGCAGGCAGTGGCCATCAACGAGATCGACGTCGACGAGCTGGAAGCGCGCCAGGCAGGGGGAGCGCCGGTCATCGACGTCCGCCAGCCCGACGAGTACGAGGAAGCCCACGTGCCCGGCGCCGTGCTCATCCCCCTGGCCGAGGTGCCCGACCGGCTCGCCGAGATCCCGGCCGACGGCACGGTGCTCATCATCTGCCGCAGCGGTGGGCGCAGCCTGAAGGCGGCTGAGTTCCTGGCCGGCCAGGGCGTCGTCACCACCAACGTCGCCGGCGGCACGCTGGCGTGGATCGATGCCGGCAAGCCCACCGTCACCGGGCCGAACCCGTCCGTCGACCCGAGCTGAGCGGCTCGTGCCCCACGACGTCGTCGTCACCCAGGAGGGCTTCTCCACGGTCCTCGACGAGCTGCGCGACCAGCCCGCCTACGCGCTCGACACCGAGTTCCACCGCGAGCGCACGTACTTCCCGAAGCTCGCCCTCGTGCAGATCGCCTGGCGCGGCGGCCTCGCACTGGTCGATCCGCTCCAGGTCGACCTCCGACCCTTCGCCGAGATCCTCGAAGGACCCAGTGTCGCCGTCCTCCACGCGTCGGACCAGGACCTCGAGATCCTCGAGCTGACCTGCGGCACCATCCCCAACCGGCTGTTCGACACCCAGGTCGCCGCCGGGTTCTCGGGCATGAGCTCACCGTCGCTGGCCTCGGTCTACGAGCGCTTCCTGGGAATCCGCGTGCCCAAGGCCGATCGCCTCTCCGATTGGCTGGCCCGTCCGCTCACCGACGCCCAGCTCGACTACGCCGCGTCCGATGTCGACCACCTCCTCGACGTGTACGACCTCCTCCTCGCCGACCTGTCGGGCCACGGCCGCCTCGACTGGGCCCACGACGAGTGCGAGATCGTCCGCAACCGGGCTCGCGGAGCCCGCGATCCCGAAGACGCATGGCGACGCATCAAGGAGGCCCGGCAGCTGCGCGGGCGGGCCCGTGTCGTCGCGCAGGCCGTCGCTGCGTGGCGAGAGCGACGCGCCGCCACCATCGACGTCCCGGTCCGCTACGTGCTCGCCGACCTCGCCATCGTCGGCATCGCCCAACGCCCACCCAAGACCACCCGAGAGCTGCAGAAGGTGCGGGGCTTCGACGGACGCCACGTGCGCGACGGGCAAGCCGAAGACCTGCTGGCCACGATCGCGGCCGCGGCCGACGCACCGCTGCCCGAGCGCAGCGAAGCCCCACCCCGCGAGCTCGACCGCGACCTTCGCCCCGCCGTCGGCCTCGTCTCGGCCTGGGTCAGCCAGCTCGCCCGCGACGAACGCATCGACACCACACTGCTCGCCACTCGCTCCGACCTCGAGTCCTTCCTGCGTGGTGACGCCGACGCACGGCTCGCCACCGGCTGGCGCAAGAGCCTCGTCGGCGAGCCCATCCGTCGCCTCGTCGACGGCGAGGCCGCCCTGGCCTTCGCCGGCAACGGCGAGCTCACGCTCGAGGAGCGCTCGCACAAGCCCATCGGGTGAGCCGCGACCTCGACGACGGCTCGCCTGGTTGTCACACCGCCGCGGCACCATGAGCACATGACGACCACGGCAGCCGACCACCTCACCACGGTCATCCAGGCGATGGCCGGACCCGATGCCCACCCGCGGCCCGATCAGGTAGAGGCCGTCCGCGCCCTCGTCGACGACCGCGCCCGGGTGCTGCTGGTGCAGGCCACCGGGTGGGGAAAGTCCGCGGTCTACTGGGCCGCCACGCGGGCCCGTCGCGCCGAGGGAGCGGGAACCACGCTCGTCGTGTCGCCGCTCCTGGCGCTGATGCGCGACCAGGTCCACGCGGCCCGCGCCGCCGGCCTGCGGGCCGACACCATCAACTCCACGAACCCCGAAGACTGGGGCGAGGTGCTCGCATCGGTCCACGACGGTTCGCTCGACGTGCTGTTCGTGTCCCCCGAACGACTGGCCAACCCTCGCTTCGCGTCGCAGCTACCCGGTCTGGTGCAGCGCACCGGTCTGCTCGTGGTCGACGAGGCGCACTGCATCTCTGACTGGGGCTTCGACTTCCGGCCGGACTACCTCCGCATCGCCCGCCTCCTCCTCGACACGGCCAGCGACACGCCGGTCCTCGCCACCACCGCCACAGCCAACGAACGGGTCAGCGTCGATGTCGCCCGCCAGCTCGGCCACGGCACCGTCACGCTTCGGGGCAGCCTCGCCCGCTCGTCGCTCACGCTCTCCGTGGTCCCCGGACTCGACGCGGTGGCGCGCTACGCCTGGGTGGCCGAAGCACTCGAACACCTCGCCGGCTCGGGCATCGTCTACGTCCTCACCGTGGCCGAATCAGAGCGCCTGGCATCCTTCCTGGCCGACCAGGGCTTCACGGTGGCGGCCTATTCGGGTGCGCTCGACGCCGACGCCCGCCTGCGGGTCGAGGACGCGCTGCGAGACAACCAGCTCAAGGCGGTCGTGGCCACCAGCGCGCTCGGCATGGGCTACGACAAGCCCGATCTCGCCTTCTGCATCCACGTCGGCTCGCCGTCGAGCCCGGTGGCCTACTACCAGCAGGTCGGCCGAGCGGGCCGAGCGCTCGACCACGCCCATGCCGTCTTGCTCCCCGCCGAGACCGATACCCGTCTGTGGCAGTACTTCGCCACGGCGGGTGTGCCCGACCCCGACCTCGTCGATCGCCTGCTCGACGCGCTCGGCACCGGACCCGAGGCCATCTCGGTGCCGAGCCTCGAGACAGCCACCGGCATCCGACGAGGCCGCCTCGACGCCATGCTCCGGGTGCTCGCCGTCGACGAGGTCGTCGAACGAGACGGGTCGGGTTGGCGCGGCACCGGTCAGCCCTGGGTCTACGACCACGCCAAGTGGGACGCCCTCGCCGCGGTCCGTGCCGCCGAAGCCGACCTCATGCGCTCGTACGCGGCGGGGGAGGGCTGCCTCATGGAGTTCCTCCAGCGGGCGCTCGACGACGACGACACGGGACCGTGTGGCCGGTGCTCGGTGTGCACCGGCCACCTGCCACCACCCGGCGTCGGGCCCTCGGCCGAACGTCGCCTTGCGGCATCGACCTTTGTGCGCGGCCTCGACATCGTCATCGAGCCGCGCAAGCGGTGGCCTGCGGGCGTCGACGGGTTCAAGGGGGCGATCACGGGGTGCTCCGAGGGTCGGGCGCTCGCCTTCGCGGACGATCCGGGCTGGAGCGAGGTCGTGTCCCAGCTGCGCGACGGACCCGTACCCCCCGATGTCGCCGACGCCGTCGTCGCGGTGCTCAGCAGGTGGCGACGCACCTGGGGCGAACGGCCCGTCGCCGTCGTCGCCTTCCCCACCTGGGGTCGCTCGGCGCTCGTCGCGGCCGTCGCCGACCACATCGCCACGGTGGGCAAGCTCGAAAGGATCGCCCCGCTCACCGTCGGCGGTCACCCGCCGTCGTCCGATCTCGCCTCGGGGCCGATGGTGCGCACGCTCGTGCCGAGCATCGACATCGACCCCTCGGTCCCCGTGCCCCGTGGACCGGTCCTCCTCGTGGTCGATGGGTACCGCTCGGGGTGGGCCACCACCGTCGCCGCGGCCCGAATCCGGTCGGCCGGCACCTCTGCGGTCCTCCCCCTGGCATTGCATCGCATGCCTTGAGATCATCGGTACCCCTGCAAAGGGGCGGTCAGTGCTGAATCGACCGGTTTCGCCTCCGCAGGTCGAGAGATCTGCCACCCGTCAGGGCACCCGCCGGCGCCGCCGAGCCGATGTCAGGCGATGCCGTGTTCACCTGTACACTGACCGGTCGATCATCAGGACCAGTTCGGGAGCCTGCCCATGAAGAAGGGCCGTCATCGCCGCTTCGAGGAAGCTCGTGCGCTCAAGCGAAGCAACGAGGGAGAACTCGATGCCTTGCTCGACGCACGCGACGCAGAGCCATGTGCGGAGTGCGGTGCCGCTCCGGGCCATGACCACGCGTCGTGGTGCATGGTCGAGGACGCCAACCACGACGCGCCCTGGTAGATTCCTCCCCCCTTTTCCTCCCCCTTCTGACTGGGACCAAATTTGTGACTGAATCTCTCCGGAACGTCGCGCTCGTCGCGCACGTCGACCATGGCAAGACCACCCTTGTCGATGCCATGTTGCGCAGCACCGGTGTGTTCGGAGGCCACGAAGAGGTCGTCGACCGCATCATGGACTCCAACGACCAGGAGCGCGAGCGGGGCATCACGATCCTGGCCAAGGCCGCGTCGGTCAGCTGGAACGGCACGCGCATCAACCTGGTCGACACCCCCGGTCACGCCGACTTCGGCGGCGAGGTCGAACGGGCGCTCACCATGGTCGACGGCGTCGTGCTGCTCGTCGACGCGGCTGAAGGACCACTGCCCCAGACCCGCTACGTGCTGTCCAAGGCGCTCGAGGCCAAGCTGCCCACCGTCGTGGTGCTCAACAAGGTCGACCGCCAGGACGCCCGTCCCGAAGAGGTGCTCGACGAGATCTACCAGCTCTTCATGGATCTCGACGCGAGCGAGGAGGACATCGACTTCCCGATCATCTCGGCGGTCGCCAAAGAAGCTCGTTCGATGGTCGGCATCGGCATGCCCGCCGACGACGCCGACCTCGACCCGCTCTTCGAGGCCATCCTCGCCACCATCCCCGCTCCGGGCGGTGACCCTGCCGCGCCCGTCCAGGCGCTCGTCACCAACCTCGACGCGTCCGAGTACCTCGGACGCCTCGCCATCGGACGCGTCATGCAAGGCACGTTGCGCCGCAACGAACAGGTGGCGCTGTGCGAGGAAGACGAAGGCCAGTCACCGCTCAAGCGCAAGCTGAGCCAGCTCATGACCTTCAGCGGTGTGGGTCGCCTCGAAGCCGATGCCGTCGCCGCCGGCGACCTGTTCATCATCGCCGGGTTCCCCGAGGTCGAGATCGGCGACACGATCGCCGACGCGGCGAACCCCCATGCTCTGCCTCGCCTCACGGTCGACGAGCCGGTCCTGTCGATGACCTTCGGGGTCAACACCTCGCCGCTCGCCGGCAAGGAGGGCAAGTACCTCACGTCACGGCACCTGCGCGACCGCCTCGAGCGCGAGATCCTCGGCAACGTCTCGATCCGTCTCCAGGACACGGGATCTCCCGACGTCATCGAGGTCGCCGGGCGCGGCGAGCTCCAGCTGGCGGTGCTCATCGAGTCGATGCGCCGTGAGGGCTACGAGCTCGAGGTCTCCCGACCCGAGGTGGTCGAGAAGGAGATCGACGGCAAGCGCAACGAGCCGCTCGAGCGTGCCGTGGTCGACGTACCCGACGAGTTCGTGGGCACGGTCACCCAGGGCCTCGCTCCCCGCAAGGGCAAGGTCACCGACGTGCGCGGCGGCGACACCGGTCGCACCATCCTCACCTTCGAGGCCCCGGCGCGCGGCCTCATCGGGTTCCGCTCCGAGCTGCTCACCTCCACACGCGGCACGGCGCTCATGCACCAGCACCGCGCCGGCTGGATCCCGTGGGTGGGCGAACTGCCCAGCCGTTCGGGTGGCGCCATGATCGCCGACCGCGAAGGCAGCTCGACGGGCTACGCCCTCGACAACCTGCAGACCCGCGGCACGATGTTCGTCGGACCCGGCGAGAAGGTCTACATGGGCATGATCATCGGCGAGAACTCCCGATCCGACGACATGGTCGTCAACGTCGTGAAGGACAAGCAGAAGACCAACATCCGCACGCACAGCCACGACGACGCCATCAAGCTGACCCCGCCCAAGGTGATCACCCTCGAGGGCGGCATCGAGTTCATCGAAGAGGACGAACTGGTCGAGGTGACCCCGACGGCCATCCGGGTCCGCAAGCGCCTCCTCAACGAGGCCGACCGCCGCCGCAAGGCCAAGCACTGATCGCTCCGCCTCACGTCGCCCGCTCTGGGTGACGTGACCCGGCGGTCCGGTGGCGTGACCTGGCGGTCGGGTGGGCGGTCAGGTCGTGGCGAGCTCGACGGCCCGGTCGATGGCTCGATCGAGGTCGGCATCGTCCATCACGACCATCGACTGGAGCTGTCGCGCTCGCTGGCGCAGTTGCTCCTCCGCCCGCGTCCGGTTCGCGTCGTCGAGTTGATCGGGCACGTCGATGAGCAGGTCGCCGACGAGGATCCCCGATCGTGGCGTGGACTCGCCGTGACCACGTCCGTGACGGTACTGGATGGGACCGGCGTAGAGCGCACCGCGTTCGACCCGGAAGGCTGGGAGCCGACCACCCAGCACCTCGAGCCTCTCGGCGAGTCCGATGAACGCGGCGTGCTGGGCCCGGGTCCGCGCGTCGCACCACCCACTGAGGTCGGCCGCACCGACCGGGTTCGCCGTCCGCTCGAGCATGGCGAGAGCCGGACCGTAGGACTTGAGGTGCTTGCCCGACCGCGTGCGCTTGATCGCCCGGGGACTCGGACGCTTCCGACTCACCCGGGACAGCGACGGATGGCTGGCGAACCGCGCCGCCTCGTGACCGTTGCGCCGTGCGTCGAGCAGCAGTGCCGTGTCGTCGTAGGCCGCCCCGAGTCCCGCCGAGGGGCCTCCCGGCCCGCTCGCAGCGCCGGCTTGGATCGTGGCATCGGCCTCCTTGGCGGCGGCGACGACGTCGAGGAGCGCGGCGACGAGCACCCGGTTCTCGTCGATGTCGTAGGCCCGCGATGGCGCCATGCAGACGAACAGCCCTTCGTCGCCGTAGCTCGACGCCCGCGCCGACATGGTCTCGCTCCACAGGATCGGCCCGCGCAACGACCCGACGCACCGCTCGGCGTGGGTCTGGATCGATGTGGCCAGCGAGCGGACCGAGGTGGGGAACTGCTGGAGGAGCCGGTCGGCTTCGGGTGACGTGGCCACGATCGTGCCGACGAGCTGGGACACCGAGGCGGTGGACAGCCCGGTGAGGGCCCCGACCGTGCCGATCACGTCGAAGGGACGGCTCAGCCGGGCCCAGATCCGATCGAGCGGATCGTCCGAATCCGAAGCAGAGATCCCATCCAGCTCATCCAACCAACCGTCACTCATCCGACGCCGCCCGGGTGCGAGGGACGAGGTGCGCCGTGGGCCAGCAGGGGCTCTGGGGGCCCCAGCCACTCGGCGGGGTTTGGGGCGTAGTCCCAGTGCGGGATTTGGGGCGCAGCTCCAGTGGGTGCAGGGGCCTTGCCCCGCCGTCGGACGAGGAGCTTGCTCCGACCCGACCGACCAGAGAGCGGCCAAGCCGCCCCTCCAGCGGACTCGGTGGAACGGAGCGAGGGAGCGAAGCGACCGATGCGCGTGACACCGAACCCTCACACGGCCAGTTCGACGCCGAGGACTTCGCTGATCGTGCGGCGCACCTCGTCCTGCTCGGGAGGGTCGAGGTGCTGGGCCACCGCCCGGTAGAGCGTCGTGGCCCGACGGTCTTCCATGCCCTCGAACTGGGGCAGGAAGTAGGCGTAGAACACCTCGTAGAGCAGTCGTGACGGCGTGACGTCGTCCTTGGCCCGGCGGGCGGCGTACTTCGCCGCGTCGAGGTACACAGCTGGCCCCAGGTTCTGGAACCTTCGCAGCGGTAGCAGCTTGGTGACCACGTCGCCGCCGGGCCGCTGGAGCAGCGTCTCATAGGCGTGGTCGGACGGCGTTCCCACCTCGATGAACGCGAACCTCCGCATGAGCGCATACGACATGTCGAAGAGCAGGTTCTTGTCGAAGACGTTCATCGTGGCGATGATCCGCCAGTTGGCGGGCACCCGGATGACGTCGGTCTTGGCCGGTGCTTCCACCCCGCTCGGCACCAGTGACAGGGGATCGGGTTGGCCCTTGCGCTTGAACGGCAGCACGACGGCTTGGCCGGACAGCACCGTGAAGAGCTGTCCGAACGCCCGGTCGAAGTTCGAGCGGTTGAGCTCGTCGATCACGAGCCAGCGACCGGACTCGATCGCCTCGACGAACAGCCCGGGGCGATAGATCAGTCCGTCAGGGGTCGGCTGGAGTCCGCCGATGGTCTCGAAGGTTGTCCACTCGCTCGTCGCCGTGGTCGGGAGGTAGCCCGTGCAGAACATGGCTTCGCGAGCGACGTCGGCCGCCAGGTACGCCAGGGTCGTCTTTCCCGTCCCGGGTGGCCCGGTGAAGATGACGTGCTTCGACGCGTCGACAGCGGCGACGAGCTGTTCGATGACGTGCTCGGGGAACAGCATGCCCGCTGCTTCCGCGGCGCGTGTGAGCTCTTCGGCGTTGAACTGGCGCATGGTCCTTAACCTGTCGGCGCCTAACGCCGCGACTTGACCGCTGGATGCGGGAGAAGCTGTTCGTGGGGTGTGTCCTCGAAGTGCTCGACGAGCAACTCGTACGGCTCCTTGCCGACCATCGCGATGATCTCCTCGGAGAGGACCTCGTAGACCGACTGGTAGCCGTCGAACGCCTCGGGCGACTCGGTGCACCACCAGTGGAAGTCGTCCCCGCCCGGCCCCCAGTCTCGACGCTTCCACTCGCGGAGGATCCGGGTCATGTGCTCGTTGTCGTCGACGTGGTAGTCCTGGCGAAGCGGCGCCTGCCAGCACACGGTCGGCTTCCAGTCGACGATCGATTCGCCGCGTCGCAGGGCGGCCTGGTGGAAGGCGCAACCGGCGCCGTTGGCGAAGCCCGGTCGGTTCTGGAAGATGCAGGCTCCGTCGTGGGTGATCGTGACCCACTCGCCGTAGTCGTTCTTCTGGATGG
Source organism: uncultured Rhabdothermincola sp. (assembly GCA_964485515.1). Taxonomy (GTDB): domain Bacteria; phylum Actinomycetota; class Acidimicrobiia; order Acidimicrobiales; family Acidimicrobilacustridaceae; genus CAZALT01. The sequence continues at coordinate 98,873 of CAZALT010000001.1, forward strand.
CGCCGCCGAGCTCCTCAGCCACCGCCTTGTGCTGCCACTCGTCGGCGCTGAGCATGTCGATGTGGCGCTTGGTGTCCTTGCGGTCGGCCTTGTCGATGAAGTGCGCGCCGTGGGTGCAGCAGCCGATCTCGAGCTCGGGAGCAGGGTGGTCGTCGATGCCCGGACAGCCACGGCCGAAGATGCACGACCAGTTCGACCCGAGGAAGGTCAGGTCGAACATGAAGGTCTCGTCCTCGAAGTCGAAGGACAGCCACTGGTGGGTGTCGGACATCGGGCGAACGATACTCTCCGGCATGGCCGGAGAATTCGACGACATCCGACTTCGCCTCGAGCAGATCTCCGAGGAGCTCACCGATCTGGCGATCCAACGCCTGCGCGAGTCGATCGATCAGGGCGGCACGGAGCTCCCGGTCGACGAGAAGCGACTCAACCGAGCGCGGCGCGCCGTCGAGAAGGCAGCGAACATCCTGCGCGAGCCCGACCACGACCACAACGACTTCTGACCGAACTGGGAGTCGGGGCCCGATGAGCGGCTCGGGTCGTCAGCGGGTGGAAGCGGCCACGCGCCCGTAGAGCGTGGTGCGCTGCTCGAGCGTGCGGCCCAGCGGCTCGACGAGGTCGCGGAAGTCGGCCTCTTCCATCAGCTGGCCGTGCTCGGCACCGGCCGCCCGCGAGATGTTCTCGTCCATGAGCGTGCCGCCGAGATCGTTGACCCCGGCCTGCAGCATCTGGCGCGAGCCGTCGACGCCCATCTTCACCCACGACACCTGGATGTTGTCGATGGCACCCTGATAGGCGATGCGCCCCACCGCGTGCATGAGCAGCGCCTCGCGGAACGTCGGGCCGCGGCGGGCTTTCTTCTGGAGGTAGATCGGCGCGGCCATGTGCACGAATGGCAGCGGGACGAACTCGGTGAAGCCGCCCGTCTCCTTCTGCAGGTCGCGGGTGCGCACCATGTGCCGAGCCCAGTGCACCGGAGCTTCGACCGACCCGAACATGATGGTGACGTTGGACCGCAGGCCGACCGAGTGGGCTGTGCGGTGCGCGTCGAGCCACTCGTCGGTGTCGATCTTGTCAGGGCACAGGACGGCGCGGATCTCGTCGTCGAGGATCTCCGCGGCCGTTCCCGGAAGGGTCCGCAGGCCAGCGTCCATGAGCCGGCGCAGGTAGTCGGCCAACGGTTCGCCGAGCCGCTTGGCCCCCTCGGTCACCTCGAGCGCGGTGAACCCGTGGACGTGGATGTCGGGTGCGGCTTGCTTCACCGCTCGGGTGACGTCGATGTAGTAGTCGCCGTCGAAGTTCGGATGGATGCCCCCCTGGAGGCACACCTCGGTGGCGCCGCGATCGGCTGCCTCCCGCACCCGCCCCGCGATGTCATCGAGGGTGAGGAGATAGGGCGTTCCCCGGAGGTTGAGCGACAGCGGGCCCTTGGAGAACCCGCAGAACTTGCACTTGAACGTGCACACGTTCGTGTAGTTGATGTTGCGGTTGTGCACGAAGGTGACGGTGTCGCCGACGAAGTCGCGTCGCAGCTGATCGGCGACCTCGCACACGGCGGCGACCTCGCGACCCCGGGCGCCGAACAGCGTGACGATCTCGTCGACGCCTGTCTGCTGTCCCAACGACACGCCGGCGAGCACCTCGCCGACGGCGCCCCCGGCGAGCGGGGTACCGGGCAGGATCGCCGCCGGGTGGCGAGGCGCCCCGCTGTACCAAGCGGTGGAACGAGCGCCGATGTGCAGCACCTCCACACCGTCGTCGACCTGCTCAGGGCTCGGAGCCTTGAGCCTCTGGACGAACACCGCCCCCGGATCGTCGCGACCGAGGCTCTCGGCGTCGCTGCGGTCGAGCACCGCGAAGCGCAGCGCGGGGTCGAGCCATCGCTCGGGGTCCGCCGCGAACTCGGGGTAGATCGTCAGCCGTGGGGCCAGCTCGAAACCGTTCGCCTCGGTGACCGAACGGATCCGGTCGAGCGCCGGCCACGGCCGTTCCGGGTTCACGTGGTCGGCGGTGACGGGCGAGACGCCACCGAAGTCGTCGATGCCGGCGTCGACCAGCACGCCGAAGTCGTCCGACAGGTTCGGCGGCGCCTGGATGTGCACCTCGGGCGGCAGGATCACCCGGGCAAGCGCGATCGCCTGGAGGAACTCGTCGGGGGGGCAGGGCGCGGCGCGGTGCATCGCCGTGCCGTCCTTGGGCAGGAAGTTCTGGACGATCACCTCTTGGACGTGACCGTGACGTTCGTGGCTCGCAGCGATGGCGGCCAGCGTGGCGATCCGGTCGTCGAGGCTCTCGCCGATGCCGACCAGCAGTCCGGTCGTGAACGGGATCTGCAGCTCGCCGGCCGCCTCCAACGTCGCGAGCCGACGGGCCGGGTCCTTGTCGGGAGCTCCCCGGTGACAGGCCAGATCGGGGTTGGTCGACTCGACCATCATCCCCTGAGACGGCGACACCGTCCGGAGCTTCGCCAGGTCGTCCAGGGACAGCGCGCCCGCGTTGGCGTGCGGCAGGAGCCCGGTCTCGTCGAGCACCAGCTGGCACATCGCGACGAGGTAGTCGACCGTCGAGCCGTAGCCGTTGGTGTCGAGCCAGGAGCGAGCCGCGGGGTAGCGGTCCTCGGGCTGCTCACCCAAGGTGAACAGGGCCTCGTGGCAGCCCGATCGGGCGCCGGCCCTGGCGATGGCCAGGACGTCATCGGCGCTGAGGTACGGCGAGCCGAGCCGCGCCGGTGGCTGCGCGAACGTGCAGTAGCCGCACTTGTCGCGACACAGCATCGTGAGCGGGATGAAGACCTTGGGGGAGTAGGTGATGCGGGTCCCCGTGGCTCGATCCCGGACCTTGCGGGCCTGAGCGCGCAGCTCGTCGATCGGCACATCGCGCAACGCGTCGGTCATGGGGAGCGACCCTACCGGTCGGGAAGCGGTTCGGTGCGTGCTCGGGCGCCGCAGGCGAGCGCACCGAGCGAAGAGCGCCAGCACGACCAGGGCCGGGACGTCATGTGGGCTCCACGTCTCCCGCAGCAGCCGGATCGGCCAGCCAGACCAGGCGGTCAGACCGCACGTGGGAAGCCGGTGCGGTTGGGTCGTCGACGGCGACACGGGCCAACGCGTCACGCTTCGATGACCCCGAGACCGTCACGAGCACGAGTCGTGACCGGGCGATGCCCGAGAAGGTCAGCGTCATCCTGGGGTGGGCGTTGGTGCCGAGGGGATCCTCGTTCATGGTGACGAGACGCCCAGGGTCGGCGTCGAGCGCATCGCTTCCCGGGAACAGCGACGCCGTGTGGCCGTCAGGTCCGAGGCCGAGGTGGACGACATCGAACTTGCCCAGCTCCCCCACGCGCAGCTGGTAGCCGTCCGCTCCGTCTTCGCACCGCATGGGATAGGTCGCGTTGGCCGCCCCGACCCGATCGAGCAGCGCGTGGCGGGCGAGCAGGTAGTTCGAATCGGGGTCGTCGAGGGGCACGCACCGCTCGTCGCCCCAGTAGACGTCGACCTTCCACCAGTCGATCTGCGTGTCGGCGTCCGACGCGAGGCGTTCGTAGCAGAGGCGTGCGGTCTCGCCGCCCGACAGGGCGATGGCGAACCGGTCGTTGGGGCGGGAGTGGAACGCCTCGATCACCCGTTCCGCGAACTCCGCAGCGACGTCGTCGACGACGTGGAGCGAACCGTGCACGTCAGGCGAGGCTCTCGGCC
>CAZALT010000002.1:0-52214 GCA_964485515.1 uncultured Rhabdothermincola sp.
TCGACGAGGTCCTCCGCGGACCGAGCGGCGCACTCGAATGGATGGGCGACGGATCGATCGTCATCGTCCACAGCACCGTCCACCCCGCTACCTGTCTCCGGCTGCAGGACGACTACCCCAACCTGCACATCATCGATGCCCCGGTGAGCGGCGGTGGGCACAAGGCAGCCGAGGGCGAGCTGCTCGTCATGGTCGGTGGACCCGCCGAGGTCGTCGACCGATGCCGACCGGTGCTCGACACCTTCGGCGACCCGGTGCTGCACCTCGGGCCCCTTGGCGCCGGACAGGAGGCCAAGGTCCTCAACAACACCGTCTTCGCCGCCCAGCTCGCCCTCGCCGCCGAGGTGTTCGCCCTCGCTGCTCGCCGTGGTCTCGACCAGCAAGCACTTGCCACGATCCTGTCCGACGGAAGCGGACGCAGCTACGCCGCCGAGGTCGTCGCAGGAGGGGGCTTCGACCTCGAGGTGCTCGGCACGCTCGCCGGGGCGCTGCTCGCCAAGGACGTCGGCATCCTCGTCGATCGGGCTGACCTCAGCGACACCGCCCTGCTGGTCGCGGCCGACCGAGCCCTTGACGCCATGGGGTTCGGCCGTGGCGCGACCCCGGCGTGACCGCGTCGAGGGCGACCGTCGCGCCGTGGCAGGCTACGGGCCGTGACCACCGTTGACCCCGCAGTGCCGTCGGCGAGCGCGCTCAAGCTCGTCGTCGCCGCCGAGCGCCTCTTCGCCTTGCGCGGCATCGACGGAGTGTCGCTTCGACAGGTCGCGACCGAGGCAGGCTCAGCCAACAACTCGGCGGTGCACTACCACTTCGGGTCCAAGGCTGGTCTGATCACCGCCATCTTCCAGCACCGCCTGCCCCAGATGATCCGCGAACGGCATCTCCTGGTCACCCGGTGCGATCGCGACGACCTCCGATCCCGTATCGAGGCCCAGTTCCTTCCCGTCCTCGCGTTGGCTGAAGCCCCCGACAACTACTACGTCTCGTTCGTCGAACAGCTCCAGCGCCACGAACGCGGTCTGACTGATGATCTCCGCGAGCTCCCGGCGCAGGGTCAGGATTCGAACGACGAGTTCCGAGCCGACCTCCACCGGATCCTCGCCGCGATTCCCGAACCGCTTCGCGCGCTGCGCATCGAGCAAGCGCAGGCGTTCTGCGTCCACGCCGCCGCCGATCGCGAGCACACCGTTGTGTCCGGTCGCCCGTCGGTGCCCTTCGAGCTGTTCGTGAACTCCCTGTTCGACGGACTGGCTGGCTTCCTCGCGGCACCAGCGTCGGACGCGACCGAACAGCGGTTGCACCAGGCGGGCGAGGTCATGCCCGCCACCCTTCGTCTGCTCTGACCGTCGGGTCAGCCGCCGCGCCGCCGCGTTCGAGGAGTTCGGCGTGGATCTGTCGATCTCCTGACAGTTCGTCGCATCGACGACAGACCACCGTGATCCTGGGTCCGACCGGGCAATCCGCGAGCCGATTGCCGAGCCGCTCGCCCCCGCGATCGGACCGATTCGAAGGATCCGACGATTGTCGTCACCGTACAAACCGATCACCTCCCGATCCACCATCCGCTTTCGTTGGTCCTCCCCACTCGGAATCGCCACGATCGCGATCGTGGCAGCGATCGTCGGCTCGTTCGGCTGGGTTGCTACCCGACCTGGTCAGGCGGCTGGCTCCCCGAGCAGCGACCTGCCGCTCGCCGTCTCCGAACCGGCTGGAACACCCATCGCTGACGCGAATGGTGACGGTCGCCTGCGTGTCTTGTTCCTCGGTGACTCGCTCGTGCAGCGCGCGTCTGACGAGCTCACCGAGATCTTCACTGCGAACGGCGTGGAGGTGGAATTCCGCGGCTACACCGCGACGGGACTGCTCACCCAGCTTCCCGAGGACGGGGGCGCCACGTGGTGGTCCGGCGAGCTGAACGACAGCCTCGCGACCTTCGGCCCCGACATCGTGGTCATCGAAGCCTGCTGCAACTACGACGGCACCTACACCGACCCCGATACGTCCGCCCTCCCCGCCGACAGTGAGGCCCACTACGACCGGTGGCGTCAGGAGGCTGAAGCCTTGACGAGCGCCGCGACGGCCACAGGTGCAGCTGTGTACTGGGTTCTGTCACCCTCGGAAGCCCCCACCGCTGGGGCGCCCTGGCCGCCGACACGTGTCGAGCGGTTCAACGAGATCTACCGGTCGCTCGGTGTTGCGCTGATCGACTGGCGAACGGTCTTCTATGCCGCCCAGAAGACGTCGCCCGAGGACCTCCGGGACGAGGACGGCGTCCACCTGTCCAGCGCCGGCGATCGCGTCATCGTTGCCGAGACCTGGCGAGTGCTCACCGAACCCGGGGAGTAGTCACTCCGGGTTGGAGCGGCACTTGTTGACCTTGTAGATCTCGTTCTGATCCTCCGGCACGATGAAGTAGGTGCCGTCGGGGCACGCGATCGCCGGGTTGATGTCGCTGAACACGCCCCGGTTGCTCTCGTAACCGGGAACGGTCCACACGTGGACCATCCAGCTCGTCTTCTCTACGAAGATCCCGCCAATGGATTGGCAGGACTGGGCAGTCTTCTCGACGGGGTGGAGCACCTCGACACCAGCGTCCATCTTCACGCACAACGACCCGTGCGTGTGCCAGTGGTCGTTGGGTCCGACGAAGCCTTCGGGCTCCTCCATGGCAGGGGAGTAGTACATGAACCCCGCGATGGGGGCGTCGTCATGCGTGCCGTCGTAGAGCAGGTTTGCGGGACGAAGGATCTCCTCGTCGGTCAAGGTGCCCTCGATGTACGGGGCTGTCGGATCCGGCGGTGGCACCTCAGGCATTCCTGAGCTGGGGGTCGTCATGTGGATGCCCATGCCCGGTCCGTAGCCTCCGGCGGGCTTGCTGCCTGCCGCCTTGGCATCCTTCAGGGTGGGGAAGCGCTCGGCGATCAGCCTGGTGAGCGCGAGCTGGTGGGCGAGCGCCGCGCGGCGCTTCGCATCGAGCGGCTCGTCGGGGCCCCATTCGTGGGCCATCTCGCCATTGGCGAGCAGCGCGAGCCCCTTGTCGTCGAACGGCCCGCTGTCGACCGCCGTCGCGCCGTGGCCGTGATCGCTGGCTTCGGTGGCCGAGCCGTCGGCCGCGACCTCGTGGGCATGACCGTCGCCTTCGACGGTCGCGCCGGCATGGTCGTGCGCCTCCCCTGCCGCCGTTTCGCCGTGCGCGTGACCCGACGCGCTCGGCGACGCGATCGCCATCGTTGCCACGACGATGATCCCGAGTGGGATCGCCGACAGTGGAACGAAGGCCGTACGAGGGATGCTGGCACCCAAACGGGGGCGGACGAGGCCGACCGCGCTCGCAACGACGGCGAGCGTCTCGAGCGCGACGCAGGTGATGTCGACGAAGCTGGCATCGTGGACGGCTCCGGATTCGGGACCGAACGGCGCTCCGGCGGTTCTCGTCCATGCCCACGCGGCGATGAACACCAGATTGGCGACCAGCGCGATCTCCAGCGCGACCTTCGAAGGCCGGAAGAGCACCGCCACCGCCAGGGCGACCTGCAGCCAGCCAGCGATGGCGAACGCGATCCCTTCGGCCACCCATTCGCTGGCGTGCGACGGAACCATGGCGAAGTGGATGCCCGCCGCGCCGAGAAGCGCGCTGGCCAGCACGACCCGAAGGGGAGCTGCGAGCACTTCCTCCTTCGCTCGGTCCTCAGGCGCGGACGGTTCGTGCAGTGCAGCCATGTTCGGTTCCCCCCGAAACGAAACCTGCCCACCGGACAGATCGCGCCATCTTGCCCCGGAGCATCGAGCGAGAAGGCGCTCTGTCAGGAGATCGTCAGGTAGGGGACAGGGCTGGAGCCGGCGAGACCTGACAGAACGCTGACAGCCCAGGTCGAAGGTGGGCCGATGGGCGTACGGTAACGGGGAGCCGCGTGCCGGCAGATCGGGCACGGGTGAAAGGGGGTCGTCCTTGCGGGTGCTCGTCGTGGAGGACGAGAGGAGCGTGGCTACTGGCATCAAGCGCGCCCTGACGACCGAGGGATACAAGGTCGACGTCGCACTCGATGGCGAGCTTGGCTATGAACTGGCCACCACTCAGCGGTACGACCTCATCGTCCTCGACGTGATGCTCCCGAAGCTCAACGGCTACGAGATCTGCAGGCGGTTGCGGACCGCAAGCGTCCGAGTGCCGATCGTCATGCTCACCGCGAAGTCGGGGCAGTGGGACATCGTCGAAGGACTCGACCTCGGCGCCGATGACTACATGACAAAGCCCTTCTCGATGGCGGTGCTTCTCGCCCGGGTTCGTGCCCGTACCCGTGGCGTCGGTACCACTGCCACGTCTGTGGTCAACGGCGAACTTCGCCTCGACACGACGCTGCATCGTTGCTGGCGGGGCGACTCCGAGATCGAGCTGACCGGGCGGGAGACGAAGGTGCTCAGCGAACTGTTCCGCTGTGGCGGGGACGTGATCGCGAAGGCGGATCTCCTCCGCGTGGTATGGGGCGGCTACGTCCATGGGGACCCCAACGTCGTCGAGGTGTACGTCGGCAGGCTCCGGCGCAAGATCGACACCCCGTTCGGGGAGAACGACATCGAGACCATCCGCGGTGTCGGTTACCGCCTGCGGACACCTGACGTCGCGACGCATCGCGCATGAGTAGGCAACCGAATCCTGGATTGCGCTCGGTCCGAGTGCGCACCACCGCGGTCGCGATGGTCACCGTGGTTCTCGTGCTCACGGCCGGGTCGGTGATGCTCGTCCAGGTCTTCGAGCGTCAGCAGCTGCGGCAGATCGACGAGCGCCTCGCCACCACGTCGCGCCTCATCGAGAGCGCCCAGGGCTCTTCGCCCACGATGCCTCCGGGAGCGGCGGAAGAAGCCTTCGTGCAAGCGATCGACATGCAGGGCACCGTCCTCTTCGCGACTGATCAGCTCAAGGATCGACCCGCCCTGCAGCCTCCAGGGCAAACACAACCCGGCTCGGCGACGACGGTGCGAGTCGACGGCGTCGGCCCCCTGCGTGTCATCGTCATCCCGTTCGGCGACAGGCTGATCTACTACGGCGAGTCGATCCGGGGCGTGGACGAGGCCGTATCGACGCTCAGCACGGCGCTGCTCGTCGGCGTGCCCGTGCTCGCCGCGTTCCTCGGTCTGGTGGTGTGGATCGTCGTGGGATTCACCCTGCGCCCCGCCGAGGAAGCCATGGAACGCGAGCGACGCCTCGTTGCCGATGTCAGCCATGAGTTGCGCACGCCGCTCGCCGGGGCGCGAGCTCTGCTGGAATCGGAATCACAGATACCTGCCGAGATCGAGCTCAACCGTCTCGAAGCACTCGCCGTGCTCACCCGTCTGGAATCCATGGCCACCGACCTCCTGATCGAAGCCCGGAACGGTGAGGCGGACCACGCACGCCAAGACTCGCTTGTGGACCTCGATGACATCGTTCTGCGCGTCGTCGATCTGGTCCCGCGTCCCGCCGGGGTGACGGTCGATGCATCGGAGGTGTCGGCGGGCCAGGTGCGCGGCAACGACCAGGACTTGGAACGCATGGTCGCCAACCTCGTCTCGAACGCGCTCCGCCATGCCACGACGGTGGTGCAGGTGTCCCTCGATGAGTCTGGCGGCGTGGTCACGCTCACCGTTGCCGATGACGGGCCGGGCATCGCGGTTGAAGACCGTGAACGAGTCTTCGAGCGGTTCACGCGGCTCGACGACGCCCGGAGCCATCAACGCGGGGGTGCGGGCCTCGGTCTACCGATTGTTCGGTCCGTCGCCGAGGCTCACGGTGGAACCGCTCGGGCCGAAGATGGAGGCAACGGCAATGCCATTGCGTTCACCGTCGCACTACCTGCAGCGGCGCCGAGTGGTACGCAAAGGAAGCACTCCGCTCCAGCCCTCGAACAAGCTCAGACCTGAGCGATCGAAGGCGTGGTCTGCAACCTCCTGATGGGGGCCGACCAGCTGCCGGAGGGCTCGGGCCGGTTGCTCCTCGTGGGAGGAGGTGCGCGGAGTGTGGCGTACCGCCAAGTCGTGGCTGACCTCACCGGCCGAGTCGTCGTCGTACCCGACGCGGACGAGCTCGTCGCCCTCGACGCCGCGGTCCAGGCCGCTGCTGTACTCACCGGTGAACCGTTCACCGCGATCACCGAGCGGTGGAACCTCGCGACGGGTGCAACCATCGAGCCGAGTCCGGTGTCGACCGGATCGCCATCCGAGCCGCCGACGTCGAGCCGTGCGAGGCCCTGACGTCTCGCCCTGGTGATGCATCCGTCGGCGATCAGTCATGGCTCGAGGCGCTCGTAGGTGAACCAGTCGAATGCGCCGACTCCACCGCGGGAGTAGACGCCGACGACTCGGCCGAGAAATCCGCCGGCGACTTCCGTAGACAGATACCTGCCGTCCAGGCAGGCAAGGTGCTTCCAGTTTCCGGCTGAGTCCTGGAAGCCAAGAAGGATCTCGTCGGGACCCATCGAGCCGCGGGCTGCTTCAATCATCAACACCGCAGAGGTCCGCGGGTGGGCGATGCTCGCGACGACCGATGACAACGGCCCGATGCGGGCGCGGACGGTCACTTCGCCGCCGGTCAGTGCGACCTCGAAATGATGGGAGTCGTCGACCCGCAGGACCATTCCCGATTCCTCGCTCGAGCCCGCATCGACGAGCGCGGTGGCTCGGAACCCGTGGTGCTGTTGCCGTCGGCCGAGCATCGCCGGCTCCGGCTCATCGAGTGTGTCCTCGCCACCGTCGAGCGTGAGGCGGCCTGGCTGGTCGTCCAGGGACGCGAATTCCGCCGGAGGGCGCCGCAGGGAGATCCACCTGGCGTCGAGGGTCTTCCCATCGAAGTCGTCGCGCTCCACCGACATGGTGACCGGACCACCTGCCGCGCCATGGTCCTCCGACGGCACAGCGACCTCGACCACCGGCCACCCATCGACCCATTCGACCGTGGCAAGGAACGTTTCACGGCCGAGGACGTGGAAGCCGGGGCTGATGCCGCGTGGGCGCACGCCGAGGAAGACCATCGACCAGGACCCATCGGCCGCCTGGACGAAGTCGGCATGGCCGGTGTTCTGGATCGACCAGTCGGTGCTTCGGTGACTCAGGATGGGATTGCGCGGATTGGGGGTCCAAGGTCCGAGCGGTGATCGGCTGCGGGCGATCGACACGGCGTGACCGCGCTCGGTTCCGCCCTCAGCGATGACGAGGTACCAGATTCCCTCGCGTTCGAAGAGGTGCGGCGCCTCAGGTGCCTTCATCCCCGTTCCGGACCATGTCGACTCGCTGGACGACAGCGCACTGCCGGTGGCTGGGTCGATGGAGGTTCGTTCGATCCCTCCGGAGGAGCTGTGGACCCAGCAGGTGCCTTCGTCATCCCACGCGAGGTCGGGATCGATTCCCGGGACGTCGACGAGCACCGGGTCCGACCACGGCCCGGTCGCCTCGCTGGCATTGACCAAGATCGTTCGCTTGCCGTGGTCGGTGAGGACGGTGGTGACCATCCAGAACCGGTCGGCATGATGGCGGAGCGTCGGCGCGTAGATGCCGAGTGAGTCCCAACCTCGCGTGTCGCTCAGATCGAGTTGCGATGGCCGATCGAGCACGTTGCCGATCTGTTCCCAATCGAGCAGGTTCGTCGAGCGGAAGATCGGGACACCGGGGAAGTAGGTGAAGGTCGAGCACACCAGGAAGTACTCGTCGCCGACCCGACACACACTCGGGTCTGGGTGGAATCCGGCGATGATGGGTTGTGCACCAGTCATGGGTTCGTGGCCTCTGGTGACGAGGTTTGGCTGGGTGGAATCCATCCGTGAGGACCACGAAGTGCCGCTGGACCACTGGCGCGGACAAGCCATCCGCGGCCAGTGATGGAGCTGGGATCGGGCACGGCTCCGCGTTCGCAGATCGCGACGACGCAACCGCCGAATCCGGCGCCCGTCAGGCGAGCACCAAGGATGCCTGGGACGCGCAGCATGCGCTCGACGGTGTCGTTCAGCGCTGGCGTCGACACCTCGAGGTCGTCGCGCAGGCTCTGATGGCTGGCGATCATGAGCTTGCCGAGGAGCTCGGCGTCCGACCGACCGAGTGCAGTGGCGGCTGCCCGAACCCGGATGCACTCGGTCGACACGTGCCTCGCACGCTTGCGGATGGTTGCATCGGCGATCGACTCGACGTCGCTTGCTGTCGCGTCGCGAAGGGGTCCGATCGACGCGGTGGCCACGTCGAGGTCTGCCAGCCGCTGTGCGTACGGTGACAGGTCGAGACGGCGAGACTCACCCGAGTGCGTGACCACGACGTCGATGTCGTCAGGCATGGCAAGCGGTTCGACCGCGTTGTCCGCGAAGTCGATCAGCAGGGCGTGGCCATCCTGCCCGAACGCGCCGGCGAGTTGGTCGAGCAGTCCACACGGAACGCCGGTGGCGTGCTGCTCGATGGCCTGGCCCAGCTTGGCGAGCTCAATGGGTGTGCCGTCGAACCCGAGTGCGAGAGCGAGCGAAAGAGACAGCGCCGCGGAGGATGACATGCCGGAACCGACCGGCAGGGACGACTCGATCCTGCCGCGAAGCCCGGTTTCGACGAGCATCGAGCGGCGCGCGCTGCAAACGAACCGAGACCAGTCGGGGCGGCCGTCGACGTCGTCCTCAGACGCGTCGAGGTCGAGGTCCGCGGTGTCGCCGAACTCGGTCGAATGCAGCCGGATGCGGCGACCCCCCTTCTGGCCGGTCACGGAGGTGCCGAGATCCGTTGCCATGGCGATCGACAACCCGTCGGAGTGATCGGTGTAGTCGCCGATCAGGACGACCCGGCCGGGAGCCCATGCGCTGATCATCGGACCGTCGGGCTGGTCGCCTTCCTCCCGCATCAGTCGCGTGCCCTGCGCAAGAGATCAGCGCCTCGGCTGGGGTCGATCGGATTGAACCAGCTGCCACTGCCCAGCTCGCCCGCGGCGACGAAGCGGGGTACTCCCGCGTTGCGCAGGATCGGAGCGATATGCAGGTGCAGCCAGGCGGTCGGCCACGCTGCGCCGTCGGACGGCCGCTGGTGTATCCACATCATGAACGGCATCGGCGCGTCGAAGAGTGCGTCGAGGCGGCCGACGGCATCGATCAGGAGGCCAGCGAGGTCGTCTCTCGACGTCGGCTCCAACGTTGGCAGGTCGGGCACGGGATGCTGCGGAGCCAGCACGAGCTCGAAGGGCCAGCCCGCCGCGAACGGCACCCAGGCGCGCCACTGACCGATGGTGGCGACGAGACGGTCACCGGGAGCGGCAGGTCCGAGTCCTTGGACGAGTCGATCGCCTTGCAGCTCGACCAGAGCGGCGTCGGGCACGGTCGGCAGCGCGTAGATCTGGCCATGAGGGTGATGGATCGTCGCGCCCACCTCAGGGCCGCGGTTCTCGAAGACCAGCACGTAGGCGACGTCGGGTGCGGCGCCCAGAGCGTCGGTCCGGTCGGACCACAGATCGACGACCTTGCGGGCATCTTCCACAGAGAGGTCGGCGAACGAGGTGTCGTGGTGTGGCGTGTAGAGCACGACTTCGGCCTTCCCATCGGCAAGGGGCGGCCACCGGTTGGGGAAGGAGCGGACGTCGTACGGATCGGGCGCTTCTCGGCCGCCGGGACAGAAGGGGCAGTTCTTCGTCGGGAGGTTCGGTCGGCTCTGGCGGTCGGGCACGATCCACGTCGACCTCCCCGTCAAGGGGTCGATGCGAGGTTCGGGCCCCGCCGACGAAGCCATCCGGGACGCCTTCACGGGGTCGGGCACGAGTACTCCCATGCTCCGGGACCGACGAGGCGGGATGTGCCGTCACTCAGGATCACCTCCGCCTCGGTCCCCGGCGGCACGGTGACCGCGAGGTCGAATCGGCCTTCGACGAGCCGCCACCTCGATTCGATGCGACCGTGGGGTGTCTCGAGCGCGCCCTCGGCCCAGGTCACGCCGCCCCCGGGCGTCGGAGCGATCCGGAACCGCCGGAACGCGACGTGTCCATCGACCTGCTGGATGCCAGCGACGTAGCGGTGAAGGAAGCTCACGACCGCACCCTTGCTGTAGTGGTTCAACGACGCATGCGCGACACCGTCGGCATCGATGCCTTCCCATTCTTCCCAGACGGTGGTCGCCCCGCGGTCGACCATCGTGAGCCACGACGGCGGGGAGTCCTGCAGCAAGAGGTCGAAGGCGACGTCGAGGTGTCCGGAATCAGCCAGCACGGGGAGGAGGTAGGGCGTGGCGAGGAAACCGGTTCCCAGGTGAGTCCCGGCTGCTCTGATGAGATCCACCAGACGCCCTGCCGTCCGGGCTCGAAGCTCGTCCGGGACCAGGTCGAACGCGAGAGCACGAACGTGGGCGGCTTGGGTGTCGGGCGAGATCGAACCTGACGCATCGAGGTACTCCGCGCGCCAGGCGTTCAGTGCGCCGCCCGCCAGCTCGGCCAAGCGTTCGGCCTCCGCATCGTGTCCGAGGACTCGCCCGATGTCTGCGGCGCGGCGCGCGCTGAGGTGGAGGTAGGCAGTTCCGACGTGACCCTGGTCTGCTGACCACCAGGGTTCTCCGTCGGTCTCGGGCTCGCACCACTCACCCCAGTGCCAACCGCCGTCCCACAAGTACCGCTCGTGCGGCCGCGGTGCGGGACTCTTCTCGACGCGGGAGGGGTGACGCTTCGTCCTCGCAGATGTCGCCGCGAAATCGAGCCAACGGAGCATGGTCGGCCAGAGCTCGTCGAGGACATCGACGTCTCCGTAACGGCGGTAGATCTCCCACGGTACGAGCACGCAGGCGTCACCCCAGCCCGACGAACCCATGAGTCCGTACCAGGTGAGGTCCTCGTTCGCGACAGCCACCCTCCGTCTTGGGTCGGGTGCGTAGTTGCCCAGGAGCCCACCCGGGAGCTGCTCAGCGGCGAGGTCTCGTAGCCACTTGATCGAGAAGCCGGCTACGTCGTACATCTCGGCTGCAGTCGGGGCGAAGATCTGCCAGTCGCCGGTCCATCCGGATCGTTCCCGATGAGGACAGTCGGTGGGGATGTCACAGGCGTTGTCTCGGAAGCTCCAGTCAGCGATCTCGCGAAGGCGATTGATCCGGTCGTTGCTGCAGCGGAACCATCCGGTTCTCCGGAGATCGGTGTGGGTGACCACGCCGGTGACATCGTCGGACGTCAGGGTGGTGCGGTGACCCTCGATGCGGGCGTACTGAAAGCCGTGCAGGGTGTGGCGCGGTTCGAAGGCGCCGTCATCCCGGTCGCCGAGGGTCACCTGATCGACTGGAGGGACCCGACCGTCCTGCCCGAAGGTGAGGTGGTCGAACGTGACATCGCCGTGCTCGTCGAGGGCTTCGCCGTAGGTCAGCGTGTAGGTGGTCCCTTCGGGGTCGACGGTCGCGAGTCGGAGACGTCCGGTGATGTTCTGTCCCAGGTCGACGATCTGGACGTCCTCGTCGAGCCGTCGGATGGTGACGGGAGGGATCTCCTGGACGGCTCGGACGGGTGGACAGGGCGACGTCGTGAGGTTGTCGAATCCCCAGGTCTTGGTGGCGACCGGACTCCACGGTCCGGGAGCTCTGCGCCGGTCTTCGACCTGCCCAGCCATGAGGTCTGCCGACACGATCGGCCCCGTCGTCGCCTCCCAGTCCGCGCCGGTCGACACGACGAGCGAGCCTGCCTCGAGTTGGCCGAGAAAGGCGACGGTCTCACCGAAGCCATCGCCTCGCTGCTTGTCACCGTGCATGCCGCGGTACCAGCCGTCGCTGAGGACGACTTCCCATCGGTTCTTCCCGGCGAGCAAGAGGTGATCGATGTCGAAGGTCTGCACCTGGAGGCTCGATGGGTAGCTGGTGAATCCCGGGGTGAACTCGAGATCGCCGACTCGTCGTCCGTTCAGGAACGTCTCGTAGATCCCGTGCGCAGTGGCGTACAGGCGGGAGCGTTGCGCCGGCTTCTCGATCGAGAAGTCATGACGGAAGATCCAGGCCGGACGCCTGCCCGGAGGGAGCGAATCGACCTCAACGGGCTCGATCCAGGAGGCCTGCCAGTCGGTCGGGTCGAGCAGGCCGACCTCGATGACGGAAGGCTCGGACCACGCAGATGGTCGGGCGCCGAGCCAGCTGCGCACACGCCACTCGATGCGATCGCGAGACCGCAGATCGTCGAAGGGCCAGGGGACCAGAACCGATTCCGCCGAGTCGATCTTTGCGTGCCGTCGATCGTCCAGAGCGATCTCGTAGGCGGTCTGGCGAACGGAGTCTGTGGGGAGCCACCACGACAGGCGAGGGCGACGCACGTCCGTACCGAGGACCGGACCCTCGAGGTGCTCGCAGCGGAGCCGAGTTGGGGAACGCATCGGTTCGCAGGTTACTACAAACGTTTGCATTGCCGAGGTGCTTCGTTTACCTTCGGTTGTTGAACTGTGACGAACGCAACACTGGAGTGCTTCTGATGCGAAAGCTCGCCGCCCTGATTTCCGTGACGCTTCTTCTGGCCGTCGGGTGCAAATCAACCGACCCGGAGGAGGCCGGGACGTCTCCGACGTCGGCGGCTGCGTCAGGTGAGGCGGTCGTCGATGACCGCGCTCCCGGAGTCACCGACACGGAGGTCAAGGTGGGGGTCACCTACCCCGACTTCGAGGCGCTCGGCGATGCCGTCAACATCAACCACGGCGACTACGAGGCGGTGTACACCGCCGTGATCGATGACCTGAACGCGGGGGGCGGCATCAACGGGCGCAAGGTCGTGCCCGTCTTCGGAGCCGTGGATCCGTCGAAGTCGACATCGACCGATCAGGTCTGCACGGCGCTGACGCAGGACGATCCCGTGTTCGTTGCTCTCGGCCTCTTCTTCGGCGAGAGCGTCATGTGCTTCGTGAACGTGAACGAAACCGCGGTGATCGGCGGGGACATGACGGAGGAGCGCCTGGCCCAGGCGCGGGCGCCGTGGTTCGCGTTCGACGTCAGCACCGACGCGCTCGTCTCAGCCGTCGACACGTTCGTGGCCGAGGGCGAGCTCGACGGTTCAGTCGCCATCTTCATGACCGATCAGGACCAGGCGATCTACGAGAGCATGATCCTGCCCATGCTCCAAGAGGCTGATGTCAACATCGTCGAGACGTCGATCCTGAACTCGGCGTTGGACCCTGAGCAGCTCTCGGCCGAGGCGCGGACGGCCTTTCAGAAGTTCGAGTTGGTGCAGGCAGACACGATCCTGTCGATCGGTCAGGGCACGGCCGGCGGCGTGTTCGACGGGTTGGCGGACTTGCCGGCCTACCGACCGAGCCTCCTCTTCACCTCGACCAACTCCGTCAACGCCTATGCAAAGGACACGACTCGCGACGCATCCGTGTTCGAGGGGGCTATCGCCATGGGCGTCTACGGCCCACCAGATGCCTACCTCGAACTCGGTGGCATCACCGAAGCGTGCTTCGACGTCATCCGAGCAGCTGGCATCGAGCTGAACCCGCCGTCGGAGGTGGCGCCAGGCGATCCGAACACCGTGGTCGCGGCGCTCGCTGCGTGTCAGCAGATCGCGCTGCTGGAGGCGCTGCTCGAGGGCGCTGGGCCCGAGCTCAACTACGGAACCTTCCAGACAGCGGGCTACAACCTCGGCGAGATCGAGCTCCCCGGCGAACCCAAGCCGTTCTTCTACGGCCCGCCCCCGTCTATCGACGGCGACCGTGAGCTGTACCGCTTCGTGTTCGACGTGAACGAACGCGCCTTCGTACAGGCGCCATAGGCGTCCGACCCGTCTCGGAAGGCTCCTCTACATGAGCGATCAGGAATCGGCGGCAACCGCCCTCGCAGGGAACATCCTCGACATCGAGGACGAGGTCAGCAGCGCGCCAGCCGAGGTCGACGTCGCCGAGGAGGACCTACCTGGCGTCGGCGAGAAGCTCTACCTTCGCGACGCGCTGCGCATGGGCGGCGCGTACACGATCGTGGTGCTCGTCCTGCTGAACTCGCTCGACGAGCTCGAGTCGGCAGCGCTCGGGACGCTGGCTCCTGACATCCGTGACTCGTTGGGAGTGAGCAACGGCGTCATCGTCTTCATCGTCGCCGCGACATCCGGCTTCCTCGTGCTCGGTGCGCTCCCCATGGGTTGGCTGGCCGACCGCTTCCGTCGTGGACGAATCATCGGGTTCGCGAGCCTCGCGTTCGCCGGGCTGGTCGCGCTGTCCGGTTTCGCGGTGAACGCCTTCATGCTGTTCCTCGCCCGCGCCGGCGTCGGAGTCGCAAAGTCGAACACGCTCGTCGTGCACGGGTCGCTTCTCGCCGACCAGTACCCGATCGCCACGCGCGGTCGGATGGCTGCGATCACAACTACCGCCGGTCGCGTGGTCGGCACGCTGAGCCCGTTGGCCGTCGGCGGCATCGCGGTGCTCGCTGGTGGCTCGAGTGGCTGGCGATGGGCGTTCTTCGTGCTCGCCATCCCCGTCGCGATCCTCGCCTGGTTTGCCTTTCGTCTCCCCGAGCCACCTCGCGGTCAGTACGAGAAGAAGGATGTGTTGGGCGAAGTCTTCGAGGATGCCGATCCCGCGCCCATCTCGATCGAGGCGGCCTTCGCTCGTCTCCTGCAGATCGGCACGATACGAACCGCAGTGTTCGGCTTCGCAGCTCTCGGGTTCGGCCTCTTCACGGTTCCCGTCGTCGCGAGCATCTTCTTGGAGGAGGAGTACGGCCTCGATTCCTTCGGTCGCGGAGCGGTGACGACCGTGACCGGTGTTGTCGCACTGGTCTTCTTGCCCTTCGTCGGTCGGGCGTACGACTCTTCCTACCAAGCAGATCCTGCTCGCGCGCTGCGCTTGCTCGCCTGGCTGATCCTGCCCACCGCGGTGCTGACCCCGCTTCAGTTCATGATGCCGAACCCGGTGCTCTACGCGATCGTGGCGACCGTGCCAGCGGTGATGCTCGCGGCCGCGTTCACCTGCGTCCAACCGCTCCTGCTGACCGTCGTGCCCTACCAGCTCCGCGGCATCGGTGCCGCGCTGGGCGCGGTCTATCTGTTCTTCGTCGGGGCCGTCGGGGGCGCTCTGCTGTCGGCGCTCCTGGTCGACGCGTTCGGGCCGCGGCTCACCGTGTTGGTGATCGCCTTTCCCTCGTCCCTCGTGGGAGGACTGCTTCTGCTGCGCGGCTCGACGTACGTCCACGATGACCTGGCCATGATCGTCAACGAGCTTCGAGACGAGCAGGCCGAACACGAACGGATGCAAGAAGACCTCGCCGACGTGCCCGCGATCCAGGCCAGTCACCTCGACTTCTCCTACGGCCCGGTGCAGATCCTGTTCGACGTCGGGTTCGAGGTGCGCACAGGCGAGACGCTCGCCCTGCTCGGCACCAACGGCGCGGGGAAGTCGACCGTGCTCCGCGCCATCGCCGGATTGGGCACGCCCTCTCGAGGCGCGGTGCGTCACCACGGTCGATCCATCACCTACGCCGCTCCCGAGCAGCGCACCCGGGCGGGGATCCTCCTTCTGCCGGGTGGCAAGAGCGTGTTCGGAGACATGACCGTGCTGGAGAACCTCGAGATGGCGACGTGGAACTTCCGCAGTGACAAGGAGGATCTGCAACGGCGGATCGATGCATCACTCGAGCTCTTCCCCGAGCTGAAGGCCCTCGAGCTTCAGCGGGCCTCGTCACTGTCCGGCGGTCAGCAGCAGATGCTGGCTCTCGCAGGTGTCATCGCATGTGAGCCCGATGTGCTGATGATCGACGAGCTCTCGCTCGGTCTTGCGCCCGTGATCGTCGAGCGACTGGTGGAGGTGATCCGGCAGCTCCGAGAGCGGAACATGACGATCATCGTCGTCGAGCAGTCCCTCAACGTGGCAGCCGCCATCGCCGACCGAGCGGTGTTCCTCGAGAAGGGCCATGTGAGGTTCGAGGGAGCCATCGCGGACCTTGTCGAACGTGATGATCTTGCTCGGGCCGTCTTCCTCGGTGCCGAGGGCGGCTGATGTTCGGCGCGTCGGTGTTCACCCAACAGGTCCTCTTCAATGGGATCGTCCAGGGACTGGTCTACGGGCTGCTCGCCATCGCCGTGGTGCTCGTGTATCGCTCGACGAAGGTGGTCAACTTCGCCGCTGGGAACATGGGCCTCGTCGGCGCGGGGCTCTTCGTCATGTGCGAGGTCAACTACGACATCCCCTATTGGGTGTCACTCGGCATCGCCCTGATCGCGGGCGTCGCCTACGGAGCGATCGTGGAGCTGGTTGTCGTCCGTCGACTCTTCCGCGCTCCGCGCGTCATCCTGCTCGTCGCGACCATCGGCGTTGCGCAGCTCTCGCTCCTCATCCTGAACGCCTTCCCCGACGTCGTCGGGGAGCGCCTGCCGTGGCCGCAGGCGACGAGCTCGACGTGGAACCTGGGGAACATCTCGATCAGCGGCGCGCAGATGGCGATCGTCGTCGTCGCGCCGGTCCTTGCCATCGGCCTCGGAGCGTTCCTCAACAGGACAGCGATCGGCCGCACCGTGCGGGCCGCGGCCGACGACCCCGATCTGGCTCGCCTGCGCGGGATCAACCCGAAGCTGCTCTCGACGTTGGTGTGGGCCATAGCCGGCGTGCTGTCGACCGCGGCGATCATCATGCGCACCGGGCTCGATGGCACGACGCTCGGGCTGCAGGCCGTCGGCGCGGAGACGTTGCTCCGCGCCCTCATCGCCGCAGCGATCGCTCGCTTCAGCTCGTTTCGGACCGCGTTGCTCGCCGCGGTGCTGATCGGCCTCGGCGAGTCGCTCGTCCGCTTCAATTTCACCGACCAGCCCGGTACGACAGAGATCGTGCTGCTCGTCGTCGTGCTCGTCGCGGTGGCGATCCAGGGCCGGCGCGGCGACGGGGGATGGCCGTCCTCGCCCTTCTCGTTCATCCCCGAGACTGCGGCACTTCCCGCCCGCCTGCGTGAGATCTGGTGGGTACGGAACATCAACCGTCTTGCCTTGCTCCCGTTCTTCGCTGCAGCGGTCGCCCTGCCCTTCATCGTGACCAAGCCGTCACAGCAGCTCTTGTGGACGACGATCCTCGCCTTTGCCATCTGTGCGCTGTCGCTCACGGTCCTCACCGGGTGGGCCGGCCAGCTGTCGCTCGGACAGATGGCGCTGGCCGGCCTGGCTGCACTGAGCGGGGCAGCCCTGGCCCGCGGTCTCGTCCTTGACTGGACGGTCGCGGGAACCCGAGTGATCTACATCGAGCTGTACGGCATCCCGTTCGTCCTCTCGATCCTCGTCGGAGCGATCATCGCCGCTCTCGTCGCCGTGCTGATCGGTGCCGGTGCGCTGCGAGTGCGTGGTCTCATGCTCGCCGTCACGACCTTCGCCTTCGCGATCGCAGCAAGCAGTTGGCTGTTCAAGCTCGATGTCCTCAGCGGGGGCAGTGCACTCTCGGTGCCGTACAACCGTGAAGACCTCGGAAGCATCGAGCTCGGGGATCAGCGGAACTACTACTTCTTCACGCTCGCTGCGTTGGTGCTCGTCATGGCCGCACTCGGCCGCATCCGTCGATCCGGCGTCGGTCGATCCACGCTCGCGGTGCGGGACAACGAGAACAGCGCCGCGGCGTACACGATCAGCCCATCCTTCGTGAAGCTCCGCGCGTTCGCCCTCTCGGGTTTCGTCGCCGGTCTGGGTGGAGCGCTGCTGGCTGGCGGGAGCCAGCAGATCCCGCTCAACGATTCCTACTTCACGGTCGAGTTCTCGCTGACGTTGGTCGCGCTCATCGTCATCGGCGGCATGGGTTCCACGACGGGCGCCGTCGTCGGCGCCCTCTGGGTGATCGGACTTCCGGCGCTGTTCCCCGACAACGAGCTCTTCCCGCTCCTGGCCTCGAGCATCGGTCTGCTTGTGCTGCTCCTCTACTTCCCGGGCGGTCTCATGCACATCGCTCACCGGGCCAGGTCCGGGCTGTACGCGTGGATGGTGAACCACCTCCCTCCCGCAGAGAAGAGGGTCGTGGCCGCACCCGCGATCATCGGACGCTCCGCGGACCGCACAGCGACGTCACACGCGACGCTGAGGTGCCGAGATGTGTTCGTGCGATTCGGTGGAGTCCACGCCAACGCGGGCATCGACCTCGAGGTGAACGAGGGCGAGGTCGTCGGGCTGATAGGGACCAATGGCGCCGGCAAGTCGACACTGATGAACGCCATCGGCGGCTACGTGCAGGCGACGGGCTCGATCGACCTGCTGGGCACCGAGCTGCGAGGGATGTCTGCGGCCAAGCGTGCTCGCCTCGGTCTCGGTCGCACGTTCCAGGCGGCTCGCCTCTTCCCCGAACTGACGGTTCGTGAGTCGATACAGGTGGCGCTCGAAGCTCGAGGTCGGACCAGCCTCCTCGAGGTCGCCCTTTTCTCGCCGCGGCAGGTGCGAGCGGAACGTCGTCGGAGGTCTGAGGCCGACGAGCTGATCGACTTCCTCGGCCTTGGTCGCTACGCCGACAAACCCGTGCTCGTCCTGTCTACCGGCACGCGCCGGATCGTTGAGCTGGCAGGCCTGCTTGCGCTCGACGCTCGACTTCTCTGTCTCGACGAACCCACGGCAGGCGTCGCCCAGCGAGAAGCTGAAGCCATGGGCCCCCTGCTGACCGAGATCCGGCGCCAGCTCGGGGCGTCGATGATCATCATCGAGCACGACATGCCTCTGGTCATGGGGGTGAGCGACCGCGTCTACTGCTTGGAGCTGGGCAAGGTCATCGCCGAGGGCACCCCGGAGGTCGTTCGCAACGACCCGCTGGTCATCGCCAGCTACCTGGGCACCGACGAGAGAACGATCGCACGGAGCGGTACCGCTGCCACCGCCGAGCAGTCCACCGCTGGCCGATAGGGTCCCGAGATGGCACCGAAGAGCTCTCGCGTGACGATCCTCGACGTCGCTGAGCTCGCCGGCGTGCACTTCGCCACGGTGTCGAGGACGCTCAACCGGCCAGAGGTCGTCGCCGAGGACACGCGAATCCGCGTGCAACGGGCGGTCGACGAGCTCGGCTTCGTCCCCAACCGTGCGGCACGGGGTCTGATCACGGGAAGGACCGGCAACATCGCGGTGATCGTGCCTGACATCACGAACCCGTTCTTCGCCCTGCTCGTCCGCTCGGTGGAACGAGCGGCACGCGACGCCGATCTACAGGTTCTCCTCGTCGATACCGGCGAGCAAGCCGACGAGGAGGAACGTGCGGCGCGGATGATCGCACCCGAGGTGGACGGCCTGATCGTCGTGTCTCCCCGCAAGCTGCACCGGTCCGTCACCGATGGTTCCACGCCGACGGTCTTCGTCAATCGCCCGGTCAAGAACCGTGCCTCGGTCGTCATGCGAACGGCCGAGGCGGCAACGGATGCGCTTCGCCATCTCAGCGATCTGGGCCACCAGCGGTTGGTCTACGTCGGAGGACCAAAGGGAGCATGGGCGGCGACCGAGCGACGCGACACGGTGACGCGCATCGGAAAGGCGAGCGGTGTGGAGGTGCTGGTCGCGCGTGCCGACGCGCCGACCGTCGCCGGCGCGTCAGGAGCGGTCGACGTCATCCTCGACAGTGGGGCCACCGCGGTCATGGCGTTCAACGACCAGCTCGCGCTCGGTCTGATCTCCGGACTCACCCGTCGGGGTGTTCGAGTCCCGGATGACATCAGCGTGGTGGGCTGCGACGACGTGCCGCTGGCGGAGCTCGTCGCTCCACCGCTCACCACGATCACCATGCCGACGGAAGCAGCAGGAATCGCAGCGGTCGAGCTCCTCACGGGCGAGCCTCGCACGGTCGAACTCGCGGGGTCGTTCATCGTGCGTGGCTCCACCGGCCCTGTGTCAGACCGAAACCGACGCGGCCGGTGACGAGCCGGGACATCCGATGGGGCATTGCAGGCACGGGTGCGATCGCTGCTGGGTTTTCCGAGGCACTCGGTCAGGTCGAGGGCGCGGCCCTTCACGCGGTGGGATCACGGAACCTCGCCACAGCGGAGGCCTTCGGCGAGCGTTTCGGAATTCCCCGACGGTATGGGTCGTACGACGATCTCGCCCGGGATGCCGAGCTCGACGTCATCTACGTCGCGACGCCGCAGTCGCGCCACGCAGCCGACGCGATCAGCTTCCTTCAGGCCGGTAGGCACGTGCTGTGCGAGAAGCCCTTTGCGCTCGATGCGAGCGAGGCCCGATCGATGGCCGAGGCTGCGGAGGCCAACGATCGGTTCCTCATGGAGGCGATGTGGACGCGGTTCCTGCCGGCCTACCGCCGTCTTGCCGAGCTGTTGCGAGATGGCCGGATCGGAGAGGTTCTCCTGGTCGAGGGAGACTTCGGCTTCAGGAGGGACTTCGACCCGGAGCATCGCCTCTTCCGTCAGGATCTCGGCGGGGGTGGGCTGCTCGATCTCGGCGTCTACCCCCTGCAACTCTGCTCGTTCGTCCTCGGTCCTCCCGTGGCGGTGGCCGCTCGCGGCGTGATCGGATCGACCGGGGTCGACGAGATCGTGTGCGCCGTCCTCGAGCATCCAGGTGGAGCGATGGGAGTGATCAAGGCGGGGCTCCGGGTCGGAATGGCCTGCACCGGTCGGATCGCTGGTACCCACGGGGTCATCGAGCTGCCCGCCCTGATGCACTGCCCCGACACCCTCGTGGTCTCCGATATCGGCGGGAGTGAGCGCCTCGACCTCAGCTACGAAGGGAGTGGCCTCCGATTCGAGATCGAAGAGGTCCAACGCTGCATCCGGGCTGGACTGCGAGTGAGCGAGGTGATGCCCGTCGCCGAAAGCATCTCGCTGATGGAGACGCTCGACACGATCCGGGCGCAGATCGGCCTGCAGTTCACGGCCTGAGGCCGGTCCTCGGCGACAAGCGGAACAAGACCTCACCGGCGTCGGCCACGACCAGCGCATCGGGGTCGTCGGCCCAGTCCGCCACATCAACCGTTGTCGGGTCGCGGTAGCCGAGGTTCACGTGGTGCGCGACCGACTCCGGAATGCCGGTCGCGAGCGTGACACGCACTCGCGCTCGTTCTCCATGGACCGGATCGAACGTGCCCGCCCCATAGAGATGGGTTGCGTGGGCGAGCTCGCCCCGAGGGTGGTCCCGGTACCTGTCCCAGTTCGCGAGGAAGAAGTCCCGGCAGTGGTATCCAAGGTCATCGAGGCCGGGGTGCATCGGGGCGATCTCTCGGATGTGCGGGGCGTAGAGCACGACCTCACCGCCGTCCGCGACGACGGGCTCGACCTTGTAGAAGCCTTTCGCCCCGGTCCACAGGTCGTCGTAGCGGGCGGGCACCAACGAGAGGACGCGCTGGACAGGGGAGTCCAAGTAGACGACATGCGTCTGCGCCGCGACTGCCGCGGCCGCCGACCAGGAGCCGACGGGATCGCTGAACGCGAGCGCGCTGATGTCGCCGCTGGTGTGGTCCATGACGACCGACAGGGCATGGCGCTCCCGACGAACCATGTCGGCTGCGCGGTGGATCATCGCCCGCACCGGGGTGATTCCCCGGGTGCCGATGATCTCCGAGCTGGTGATCAGGGCACCCAGCCAGTGGGTGAGGTCGATCAGCTCTTGCCCGGAGAGTCCGGGAAACAGGTACTTCTCGCCGCCGGAGAACCCGACGACCTCGTGGGGGAGCACCGGGCCGACGATCACGGTCACGTCGCTTTCCACGACCAGACGGTTGACCCGTATCTCGACGCTCTCGTCGAGGGCGCCGTTCGAGAGCTCGCGGACGGTGGCGGCATCGAGCCGACCGACGTGGGCGAAGGTCGTGTCATCCCACCACTCGTGGTTCCGCACGTCGAGGCCGTCGACCTCGACGAGCTCCCGAAGTGCCGACTCGTCCATCGGGGCGTGCGTCCCGAGCGCGACGACCGCGACGCACGATTCGACGCGGTGCGCGGTCGCCTCGACGATCGACGAGAGCAAGAGGCCGAGCGGGCAGAGTCGGGTTCCATCAGGTATCACGAGGCACAGCGAACGACCGTCGAGGTCGAGTTGGTCGAAGGCGTCGCGAACGAACTCGCGAACGGCGGGGGGTTCGAGCCGCTGATGCGCTCCACCCAGGGTGGCGGTCACAGCAACTCCCGGACGGCGTCCAACCCGCCACGTCGCACGTCGGTGAACGCGGCGACAACCGCTCCGGTGAGCGCGGCGTGGTCCTCGCCGAGGAACCTGGAGACGACGGCGGCGTCCCCGGACGATTCGAGGGTCCGTCGCAGGGACACCCGCTCGGGGTCGTCGACGGCAGCGAGGCGTGATCCCGTCAGGGGCGTCGCCGTCGTCGCCGCGAGCCACGTGGCGACGACCAGCGCGTGTCGTGGGGAGCTGAGACCGTGGGCCCATCTGCGCTCCATGACCGGGAGGATGCGCTGCCGTAGCTTCACCGATCCGTCGGTCCCCACCTGGTCGCACCGATGTCCGAGGGCAGGGTTTGCGAACCTGACCAGTGACTTGTCTGCGAAGGCTCGCGAGTCGTCGTCCGGCTCATCCATCACCTCGATCGTGTCGTCGATGAGCCCCTCGGTGAACGCGATGACGGTGGGGTCCTTCACGGCGTCAACGATGGTCTCGTGGCCGGCGAGCATGCCGAGGTAGGCGATCGACGAGTGCGGACCGTTGAGCAGCCAGAGCTTCCGGCGTTGGGCGGGGCCGATGTCATCGAGGATCTCGACGCCCACGAGGTCGAGCGGCGGGAGTCCCGCGGCGGATTGGATCGTCCAGGAGCGATGCGCCTCGGCGAAGACTGCGGCCTCGTCCACCACGCCGATCGCATCGGCGAGACGCGCACGATCCGCCGGGGTGGTCGCCGGGACCATCCGGTCGACGACCGAGCAAGGAAAGCTGACCTGGGCATCGATCCATTCGGCAAGGCCTGCGGGCATCGACTCGGCGAACCGGAGCGTGCGGTCCCGAAGCACGGTGCCGTTGTCGATGAGGTTGTCGAGTGCGGCGATGACCAATGGGGCGTCCGCGTGCTGGCGCCGCCGATCCAGCCCCTTCGCCAGGACGGCGACGAGCGAATCAGGGCCAGCGGCCTCGTAGCCCTTCTCGGTCACGGTGACGGTGACCATGGTCGTCGCGGGGTCAGCTATGGCGTCGACCGTCGGATCGATCCCGGTGACCACTGATGAAAGGGAGCCGATGACACGGGTTCGTGAGCGCTCGTCGGGTTCTCGCGTGGTGACCGTGAAGAGGCCATCCTGGTCCCGGAGCTGGTCCTCGGCGCGGGCCGTGCGTAGCGAGCACCCGCGAATGGCGGCTGGTGTTCCCGAGGCGAGCAGGTCGTCGGCGTAGGTGGCCAGGTGGGCCCTGGCGAACGCTCCGACGCCGATGTGGACGAGCGAAGGTGGCACCGTCCGGTCATAGGTCGGGATCGTGACGTCGTGCACCGAGTGCACGGTGCTGCTGGCGAGCCGTCTCACGATTCGTCGCGCCACCTCTTGCGCAACAGGTGGGCGGCCATCTTCGGCTGGCGATCGCGTGTGAAGACGCCCTTCTTGTTGCCGTCGACCCGCATGAACGATGGTGCCGTTGCGAAGTCGGCGAAGTTCCAGACGTGCTCGCCCACTACGGCGTCGATCTGGTCGAAGACACGGTGATAGGTGTCGAGCAGCGCCGCTTGGTACTCCTCGCTCCACGGGTTCGCCTCGACTGAGCGGATCCCGGCGACGGCGTCGCCGCCGTACTCGGTCACCACGATCGGCTTGTGGTGCTTGTCGGCCCAGGCGAGCAGCTCGTTCGCGAGCCCTTCAGCGGCTTCGTCGAGGTCGAATCCGAGGTACCAGCCGTAGTACCGGTTGACCATCACAACGTCGGCGAGCTCGGAGAGGAGGCACCGGTCCGGGGGAGCGAGCAGCATGTTGACGAACCCGACAGGCCGAGTGGGATCGAGGGCGCGCGCCTGCTCGAAGAGGGGAGTGAAGTACTCCTTCGACTCGGGCGTGTCTGACTCAGGTTCGTTTGCGATGCTCCAGAGCACGACGCTGGGGTGGTTCTTGTCGCGTGCGATGAGCTCGGCGATCGCTTGACGATGGACGGCCTGGGTCACGTCGTTCACCGTTTCGTCGCTGAAGGTGACCCGGTCACCGCCGAGGAACATGCCTCCCCCCACCGCGAGGTTCAGTCCTACGGCGGCGGTCTCATCGATGACGACGATGCCGAGACGGTCCGCGTGGTCGAGCACCTCTTCGGCGTAGGGGTAGTGGGACGTGCGGAACGAGTTGGCGCCCAACCACTGCAGGAGTGCGAAGTCGTGGACCATCGAGGCGGCGTCGTGGCCCTTGCCGCGCACGAGGTGATCCTCGTGCATCCCGAAGCCCTTGAAGTAGAAAGGCTCGCCGTTGATGAGGAACCGTGTGCCATCGAGTGAAACAGTGCGGATGCCGACGGGGATCGAGTAGCGATCCATCACGTTGCCTGCATCGTCGGTCAGCTCGACGCGGAGGTCATAGAGGTAGGCCTTGCCGGGCTGCCACAGCGTTGCGTCCAGAACCTCCAGCTCACCGGTCGCTCCGGTCGCGTCGGCCACGAGGGCTCCGGCCTCGTCTCGAAGCTCTGCTCGGACCTGAAGCCCTGCGGCGTCGCTGGTCTCGACGGAGTACCCGACGATGCCGGTGGTGTCGCGGCGGTTGGTCACGACCGTGATGTCGTCGAGATGGGCACGTGGCGTCGTGAAGAGCCATGTGCTGCGGTGCAGGCCGCCGTAGTTGAAGAAGTCGTGGTAGTAGTGAAGCTGCTTGCGGCCGTCGGCGCGCTCGGAGACGATGCCTGGCGGGATGGTGTGCCAGCTCAGCTCGTTGTTCACCGCAACCGTGACCGTGTGTTCGGTTCCCGCACGTACGAACGCGGAGACATCAGCCTCGAACGGTGTGTAGCCGCCTTCGTGCTCGGCGACCTGGACATCGTCGAACCACACGACGGCACGCTGGCACGCTGCGTCGAACCGCAGGACGACCCGACGGTCCTCCCAACCCCTCGGGACAGACACCGAGCGCTGGTACCAGACGTCGCCAACGTGGTCGTGTACTTCCCGATCGACCAGGACATCGTTGAAGCTCGCGGGGACCGGAATCTGCCGAGCGTTCGGGAGTGGACGTCTCCACCAGCCTTCCTCTCGCCCGACGCCGTCGGCATCGATGGCGAACTCCCAGAGCCCGTCGAGTCGACGGGCCTCGCGGGCGGTGTTGTCCTGTGGCCGCAGCATGATCTGCCTACTTCCGGTTGTCGTGTTGTGTCGGCAATGCGTCGAGGACGTGGTCGGCGAGCGATTCGGGCCCGATCTCGTCCACGTCGAGGGTCAGGTCCGCAACCTCGCGGTAGAGACCCTCGCGTTCCTCGGCCATCTGAGTGAGCACGGTTCGGGGGTCGCTCCCGAGCAGCGGTCGGTGGTCTCCTTGGCGCACTCTCGAGGCAAGGGTGAGGGCGTCGACGCGAAGCCAGACGACAAATGCGCTCGTGAGTGCCTCGCGGACGTCAGCGTCCATCACCACACCGCCTGGAGCGGCGATCACGGCGGGTGCGTCGGCGGTCAGTGCCGTGAGCACCACGTCCGATTCGAGTTGGCGATAAGCGGCCTCGCCGCCGTCCTCCCACAGCTCACGAACCGACGAGCCGGTTCGTTCCTCGATCGCCGTGTCGCTGTCGATCAACGGGTACCCGAGTCGATCAGCGACGATCCTTCCGACGGTCGACTTGCCCGATCCCATGAGTCCGACGAGCACGACGCTCATGGGTCGACTCGGAACACCCGGCGAGCGAGCCCGTCGGCGAGGTCGGTGGCGATCTCGGCGGCGTCGACCTCGGTGATCTGATGTTCGGCGACGAGTCCGGCGAGGTACCCGGCATCGATGCGTCGGGCGACATCGTGGCGTGCTGGGATCGTGAGAATCGAGCGAGAATCGTCGTTGAAGCCGACGGTGTTGGCGAACCCCGCGGTCTCGGTGACGTTTCGTCGGAACCGACGCATCCCTTCCGGGCTGTCGTGGAACCACCAAGGAGGTCCGAGACGAAGGGCGGGGTAGTGGCCAGCTAGAGGAGCGAGCTCTCGGCTGTAGGTGCTCTCGTCGAGCGTGTAGACGACGATCGTCAACGCTGCTTCGTTGCCGAAGCGGTCCAAGAGGGGCTTGAGGGAGCCGACGTAGTCCATGGAGCGAGGGATGTCGGCTCCCATGTCGCTGCCGTAGGCCGCGGTGACCTGTGGGTTGTGTCGCCTCCACGAACCAGCGTGCAGTTGGAGCACCAGTCCGTCGTCGAGGCTCATGGCCGCCATCTCGACCAGCATCTGCGCTCGGAACAGGTCCGCCTCCTCCGCTGACGCATCGCCGGTGGCCACCCGACCGAACAGCGCGTGGGCTTCGGCGGCGGGGAGGTCGGCCGTGCGTGGTGTGGGGTGGCCGTGATCCGAGGCCGTCGCTCCCGCTTCGACGAAGGCTGTCCGTCGCACGCGAAGGGCTTCGAGGTAGCCCTGCCAGGTCGTCGTGTCCTCACCGGTCATGGCAGCCAAGGTCTGCAGGTTCTCGACGAACCGAGGATTGGAGGGGTCGATGACGTCGTCGGGTCGGAATGTCGGGACGACCCGTCCTCCCCATTCCGACCGACGGATGGTGGCGTGCGCTTCGAGGGGGTCGAGCGCTCGGTCCGTGGACGCGAGGAATTCGATGCCGAACCGGTCGAAGAGGGCGCGTGGACGGAAGTCGTCGCTGGTGAGGTGTGCGTGGAGCGCGTCGTAGATCGTGTCAGCGGTCGCGGGCTCGAGCGGCTTGTCGATGCCGAACACGACGTGGAGGGTGTGGTCGAGCCAGAGCTTCGACGGAGTGCCTCGGAAGAGGGGGTAGCACTCGGCGAACGTCCGCCACACGGACCGCCCGTCGACGGGGGAGTCGTCGCCGGGAGATCGAACACCGAGCCGTTCCATCGGCGTGCCCTGGCTGTAGGCCATGCGCAGCAGATAGTGGTCGCGGGTGATCAGCTCGAGAGCGGGATCGTCGATCGATGCGTTCGTGGCGAGCAGCCACGGGTCGCAATGGCCGTGTGGGCTCACGATCGGGAGGGCCATCGTGTGCTCGTAGATCGAGCGAGCAAGGCGTCGAACGCCGGGATCGGGAGGCAAGAGCCGGTCTGGGTGAAGCACCACTGCAAAGGTTTGCACAACGGGTGTGCTTCTGCAACCATCGACCCATGGACAGCGCAGCGAACGGGTTCACCTTTCCCGACGGTTTCCTCTGGGGGGCATCGACCGCGGGGCATCAGGTCGAAGGCGGCAATTTCAACGCCGACCTCTGGCCGCTCGAGTGGGACGAGCCCTCGCTGTTCGTCGAACCCTCGGGAGATGCCTGCGACCACTACCACCGCTACCGCGAAGACATCTCCACGCTCGCGGGCCTCGGGCTGAATTCGTACCGGTTCTCACTCGAGTGGTCTCGCATCGAGCCCGAACCGGGCTACTTCTCCCGTGCCGAGCTCGATCACTACCGCCGAGTCATCGGTACCTGCCTCGACAACGGGGTGACGCCGGTCGTGACCTATTGCCACTTCACCACGCCCCGTTGGTTTGCCGGGGACGGAGGGTGGGGCGGGGCCAAGGCGGTCGACCGCTTCGCTCGCTACGCGGCCGCCGCGACCGAACACCTCGGCGACCTGCTCGGATGGGTCGCCACCCTCAACGAGCCGAACGTGATGACCATGCTCGAGCTGACCGGCGTGATCCCGCTCGGCGTGAAGGACAAGTCGCCGCTGACCGACGCGGCTCCCGGCGAAGCGGCTGGCGTGGGTGGCTACGACCCTGCCACCTACCGCATGGGCCTGATGGGCACCGACGTCGAACGGATGGCGGCCCTCCACCGGGCCGCGGCAGGTGAGATCAAGGCTGGGCCGGGGGACGCGAAGGTCGGGTGGACCCTCGCCCTCGTCGACCTGCAGGCCGCGGAGGGCGGCGATGAGCGGGTCGAAGCTGCTCGCCAAGGCGCGCAGCTCGATTTCCTCGACGTCTCCCGCGACGACGACTGGCTGGGCGTGCAGACCTACTCGCGCAACCGCCTTGGCCCGGACGGCGCCGTCCCGGTGCCCGAGGGTGTCGCGACGATGCAGACCGGCTGGGAGGTCTATCCCGAGGCTCTCGGACACACCGTCCGCCTCGCGGCCGAGCACGCCGGGGTGCCTCTCCTGGTCACCGAGAACGGCATGGCCACCGACGACGACGAAGCTCGAATCGCGTACACCGGCGAAGCACTCGCGGGGCTTGCCGGCTGCATCGCCGACGGCATCGACGTCCGGGGATACCTCCACTGGACGCTGCTCGACAACTTCGAGTGGATGGCAGGGTACGCGAAGACCTTCGGCCTGATCGCCGTCGATCGCCAGACCCTCGAGCGAACCGTCAAGCCATCGGCCCGGTGGCTCGGCGAGGTTGCACGATCGGGCCTGCCGACCTGATCGCCGCACACCCCGCCGAAGCGATTGCGAGGAGTTGCACATGCAGAGGTTCGACGACATAGCGGAGTTGTTGGAAGACCAAGCCATCGAGCTGCCGTCATGGGCGTTCGGCAACTCCGGGACCCGGTTCAAGGTGTTCGCCCAGCCCGGGGTGCCGAGGGACCCCTACGAGAAGGTCGCCGACGCGGCTGTCGTGCATCGTCTGACCGGACTTGCGCCCTCGGTCGCACTCCACATCCCGTGGGACCGCGTCGACGACGTCGATGAGCTCGCTCGGTTCGCCGAAGACCACGGCATCCGTCTCGGCACGATCAACACGAACACGTTCCAAGACGATGACTACCTGTTGGGATCGTTCTGCCACGTCGACGACTCCGTGCGCGACAAGGCCGTGCGGCATGCCCTCGACTGCATCGAGATCATGGGCCGAACGGGAAGCCGCGACCTCAAGGTCTGGTTGCCCGACGGACTCAACTACCCCGGACAGGGCGACCTCCGAGATCGCCAAGACCGCCTGGCCGACTCGCTCGAACGGGTCTATGCCCGGCTCGAAGCCGACCAGCGCCTCGTGCTCGAGTACAAGTTCTTCGAGCCCGCGTTCTACGCCACCGATGTGCCTGACTGGGGCACCGCGTATGTGCACTGCGTGGCCCTCGGTGATCGGGCCGTCGTGTGCCTCGACACGGGCCACCACGCGCCGGGGACGAACATCGAGTTCATCGTGATGCAACTCCTCCGACTCGGGCGGCTCGGAGCCTTCGACTTCAACTCGCGGTTCTATGCCGACGACGACTTGATGGTCGGCGCGGCCGACCCCTTCCAGCTCTTTCGGATCCTGTACGAAGTCGTGAGGGGCGGAGGGTACGGAGCCGGGAGTGGTGTGTCGTTCATGCTCGATCAGTGCCACAACATCGAGCCCAAGATCCCGGGCCAGATCCGCTCGGTGCTCAACGTGCAAGAGGCCACAGCCAAGGCGCTCCTCGTCGATCGGCTGGCGCTCGCCGAGGCGGAACGTGCAGGTGACGTGCTCGGTGCTCATGCCGTGCTCATGGACGCGTTCAACACCGATGTGCGAGCAGACCTCGCGGACTGGCGAGCATCTCGGGGACTGCCTGCCGATCCGATGGCTGCGTACCATCAGAGCGGCTACGCCGAGGTGATCGCCGCAGAGCGTGTCGGTGGCGGCCAAGCCGGATGGGGCGCGTGATCGTGGACCAGCACCTCGACGACAGCACGATGGCCATCGCCGAGCTCCTCGCTCGCTCGCACCGACTCGGAGGGGACCCGACGGTCACCAATTACGCCGGCGGCAACACGTCGGCCAAAGCCCGGGAGCACGACCCGGTCACCGGTCAAGACATCGACGTGCTGTGGGTCAAGGGTTCAGGCGGCGACCTGGGCACGCTCGCGGAGAGCGGACTTGCCGTGCTCCGCCTCGATCGGCTGCGGGCCCTCGTGGGTTCCTATCCCGGCGAGGACCGCGAGGACGAGATGGTGGCCGCTTTCGACTTCTGCTGCCACGGCCGACCCGGCGCGGCGCCGTCGATCGACACCGCGATGCACGGACTCGTCGCCGCGCCGCACGTCGACCACCTCCACCCCGACGCTGGCATCGCCATCGCGACCGCGGCCGACGGCGAACAACTCACCGAGACGATCTTCGGCGACATGGTCAAGTGGGTCCCGTGGCGACGCCCGGGCTTCCAGCTCGGCCTCGACGTCGCCGCCATCTACCAGGCACACCCCGAAGCGATCGGCGTGATCCTCGGTGGCCATGGCATCACCGCTTGGGGTGCCACGAGCGAAGAAGCCGAAGCCAACTCGCGGCGGATCATCACCACCGCGCAGCACTACCTGGACGCGCACGGACGGGCGGAACCGTTCGGTGAGGCCATCGCCGACCGTGCCGCCCTTCCAGCCGATGAACGTCGAGCACGCGCAGCACGCCTCGCTCCCCACGTCCGCAGGATCGCGTCGACAGACAACCGCATGGTCGGCCACTTCACCGACTCGGCGGTGGTGCTCGACTTCGTCGGGTCTGCGAACCTCGTCAGGCTCGCTGAGCTCGGGACCTCGTGTCCCGACCACTTCCTTCGGACCAAGGTCAAGCCGCTCGTCGTCGACCTGCCCACCTCGGCCAGCATCGATGAGACCATCGACCGCCTCGATGCTCTTCACCGGAACTACCGTCAGGACTACGCCACCTACTACGAGCGCCACGCCAACGATGACTCGCCGCCGATGCGGGGATCTGATCCGACCATCGTGCTCGTCCCCGGGGTCGGGATGTTCTCGTTCGGCAAGGACAAGCAGACCGCCCGCGTGGCCGGCGAGTTCTATGTCAACGCGATCAACGTCATGCGCGGCGCCGAAGCCGTCTCGACCTACACCCCGATCTCCGAATCCGAGAAGTTCCGAATCGAGTACTGGGCGCTCGAGGAGGCGAAGCTGCTGCGGATGCCGAAGCCGAAGCGACACGCCGGTCGCATCGCGCTCGTCACCGGAGCCGGCTCAGGCATCGGCAAGGCGATCGCTGCCCAACTCGCCGCCGAGGGAGCGTGCGTCGTCGTCGCCGACATCGATCTCGACCGTGCGAAGCAAACGGCGGGGGAGTTGGGCACGACCGACGTCGCGGTCGGCATCCGCGTCGATGTGACCGACGCCGCGTCGGTGCAGGCTGGGATGGACGAAGCCGTGCTCGCCTTCGGTGGTGTCGATCTCATCGTCAACAACGCAGGCCTCTCCATCTCCAAGCCGCTCCTCGAAACCACCGAACAGGACTGGGATCTCCAGCACGACGTGATGGCGAAAGGCACCTTCCTCGTCTCCAAGGCGGCAGCCAAGGCGATGATCGACCAGGGCCTCGGCGGCGACATCGTTGTCATCGTGTCGAAGAACGCGCTCTTCGCCGGGCCCAACAACCTCGCGTACGGCGCAACCAAGGCCGACCAGGCCCACCAAGTTCGGCTGCTCGCCGCCGAGCTGGGCGAGCACGGCATCCGCGTCAATGGCATCAACCCCGACGGGGTCGTCCGCGGTTCGGGGATCTTCGCCGGCGGGTGGGGCGCGCAACGAGCTGAGGTCTATGGCGTCGCTGAGGAGGACCTCGGCGAGTTCTACGCGCAGCGCACCATCTTGAAGCGCGAAGTGCTTCCTCAGCATGTCGCGTCTGCGGTAGCTGCCATCACGTCGGACGAGTTCAGTCACACGACAGGCCTCTTGATCCCTGTCGACGCCGGCGTGGCAGCCGCCTTCGTCCGCTGAATGACATGAGCCGGGTCGCCTTCGCCGCAGTCGATGTCGGGGCGTCGAGTGGACGGGTGATCGAGGGCATCGTCGACGCCGGTCGCATCGACCTACGTGCAGTGCACCGGTTCGCAAACGGCCCCGTCGAGATCGATGGACACCTCCGCTGGGACTTCGAGCGGATCGAGCGAGAGGTCTCGTACGGTCTCGCGCAACTCGATGACGTCATCTCGATCGGCATCGACACCTGGGGGGTTGACTACGGCCTGCTCGACGATGCCGGTCGACTGCTCGCGCTGCCGATCTCCTATCGGGACCCACGAACGAACGTCGCCGTCACCGAAGTCCATCGCCGAATCTCGCCGGCGGGTCTCTATCGCACCACCGGTGTGCAGTTCCTCCCGTTCAACACGATCTACCAGCTCATGGCCGATCAGCTCTCCGGCCGGGGACTCGATGAGGTGCGCCACGTCGTGCTCCTGCCCGATCTGCTCGCGTATCGCCTGACGGGAGCGATCCGGACGGAGATCACGAACGCTTCCACGACCGGACTGCTCGACAGCGACTCTCGACAGTGGTCAGCCGAGGTATTCGATCGACTCGGGATTCCGTCTCGACTTCTTCCTCCCCTCGAGTCGCCCGGAGCGGTGCGGGGCGCGACCTCTGCGGGGGTCGCGGTCACCACCGTGGCATCACATGACACGGCGTCCGCCGTCGTCGCAGTCCCCGCGGTCGACGACAACTTCGCGTTCATCTCTAGTGGGACCTGGTCGCTCGTCGGACTC
Organism: uncultured Rhabdothermincola sp.; assembly: GCA_964485515.1. Lineage (GTDB taxonomy): Bacteria > Actinomycetota > Acidimicrobiia > Acidimicrobiales > Acidimicrobilacustridaceae > CAZALT01. The sequence continues at coordinate 32,368 of CAZALT010000002.1, forward strand.
GAGCTGGAGCGGGCCGAACTATCGGACCGATCTCGCCTGGCGAACTTCACCAACGAGGTCGGCTACCAAGGGCGGACACGGTTCCTGCGCAACGTCGGAGGCCTCTGGCTCCTCGACGAGTGCATGCGGTCGTGGAAGCGAGTCGACCTCGACAGCCTCCTCGCCCAGGCGGCGCAGGCACCTCCTGGTCCACTGTTCGACGTCGATGACCCGGCGTTCATCGCCCCGGGCGGGATGCCCGAACGCATCGCCCGGGCCGCCGGCGCCGAGCACCTCTCCGTCGCCGCGATCGTGCGATCCATCCTGGACTCCCTCGCCGACGCCTATGCCCGCACGATCGACGAAGCGACGAGGCTCACCGGAAAGCGCGCGGCCGTCGTCCACGTCGTCGGGGGCGGATGTCGGAACAGGCTGCTGTGCCAGCTCACGGCGAACGCGACGAATCTCCCCGTCGTCGCCGGACCGATCGAGGCGACCGCCTTCGGCAACGTCCTCGTGCAAGCGGGAGCACATGGCGTGCTCGGCGCATCGCTCAGCGACATGCGGGCTCTGGTCGCCAACTCCGTCGACCTCCAGAGGTATGAACCGGCATGAAGATCTACGACACCCTCAAGTCGGTCGTGCGATTCGAGCAGATCCAGACCGACCCGGTGGAACGCCGCCTCGCTCGAGCAGCATCGGTCGCAGATCTGAGACGAATCGCGAAACACCGCCTGCCCGGGGGGGTCTTCGACTACATCGATGGCGGGGCGGAGGACGAACGAACCCTCGCAGCCAACGAGGCCGCCTACGCCCGCGCGACCTTCAGGCCCCGGGTCCTGCGCGGCATCCAATCGGTCTCGACCTCGACGTCGATCCTGGGGAAGTCGCTTGCCTACCCCCTCGTGTTGGCACCGACAGGCTTCACCCGCATCGCCGATCCGCAAGGCGAGCTGGCCGTTGCACGCGCGGCCGACCGCGCCGGACTGCCCTACGTCCTGTCCACCCTCAGCACCCGCTCCATCGAGGAGGTCCGTGCCGTGAGCGAGGGCCGCCTCTGGTTCCAGGTCTACGCGTGGCGCGACCGGGGCCTCGTGAGAGAGATGGTCGAGCGGGCGGCAGCGTCGCGCTTCGAGGCGCTCGTACTCACCGTGGACACCGCAGTCTTCGGTCGACGAGAACGCGATGTACGGCGTGGCTTCGCGTTGCCGCCAACGATCGGGCCCCGGACCGTGCTCGACGGCGCGCTCCACCCCGGGTGGACGCTTTCGTTCCTGCGTGGCGAGCCGATCCGCTTCGCCAACGTCGTTGGTCGTGGCGTGGGCGACGGCGCATCGCCCGTGAACCTCTCCGACTACATCAACGCTCAGTTCGATCCTGCCCTGTCATGGGACGACATCGACTGGCTTCGCTCTATCTGGAGCGGTCCGATCGTCGTCAAAGGCATCCAGCGAGTCGACGACGCGGAGCGAGCTGCCGGGATGGGCGTGGACGCGATCGCGTTGTCGAACCACGGTGGTCGCCAACTCGACGGGGCGCCCGCCGCCTTCGACCTCGTGGCGCCGGTGGCCGACGCAGTCGGCCACCGGACAGAGATCATCTGCGATGGCGGCGTGCGCCGGGGAAGCGACATCATCAAGGCGGTCGCTGCCGGCGCCAACGTCGCCATGGCTGGTCGGGCATACCTGTACGCCTTGGGTGCTGGTGGCGAACGGGGGGTCGATCGGCTGCTCGACTGGTGGGCAGCCGACTGCCGGCGAACCATGAGTCTGCTCGGAGTGGGTTCCGTCGATGACCTTGACGACGACTTGCTCGATGCGACCTCCGGCAGCGCGAGTGGGGTGTGATGAGCGGTTGCGGAGACCGTTGCTGGCAGTTGCCTGCTCGGATCACCCGAGGATGGGGATCGAATCCGTCTCCGCAAGGTAGCGATCTCGATCCTCAGGGCGAATGAAGCCGGCGGAGATCGTCCGTTCGAGCGAGTCCTGAACGGCCTGTCGGTATCGGTCGGTCGTGCCGTACAGCGCACGGAGCGTCGCATCGTCGAACGCGAGGGAGGATCCGAACAGGCGACAGAAGAAGGGGCCGCCCTGGGGGGCTTCTCCGCTGAGCGTCGCGACGGGCACGTCAACGGCCGGCGTGCGGATGCCGCCTCTGGCGATGCCCCGATCATCTCGGACGATGACCGTCTGCCTGCCTGTACCCGTCGTCTCGATCGGCTCGCCGATTGGCGGGGGAGTGCCGTCGGCCACCCACGACAACAGCGCCGACGTCGCCGCCTTCGCGACGTAGTGGTGGGGTCCGTTGTTGATGGGGACCAAGCACATGTCGAAGTCGCCGCCGACGTAGAAGGCGTCGGCGTGGGCCGCTCCGGTGACCTCCCAGGTGCGCATGAGGTCTGCGTCGGGTTGCCGAGCAGCGACGAAACCCATGGGCGCGCCGACATCAGTCTCGGTCTGGAACGTCAGGACCGGAACGCCGAGATCATCCCGGATGCTCACGGAACCATCGGTCACGCGATCGAAGTCGGATGCTCCGCTGAGGCTCGCGCACCCACCGCCTCGACTGTGGATGAAGAACCCGTCGATGGCCGCCGCGACGGGATGCACGGCGTTGATGTAGGTGACGAGGAAGGACGCGGATTGCGACTCGCCACTCGCGAGAATCCGCAACGCTCGCGATCCTCCGAGCGCGACCGACTCGTAGGTGGATCGAAGAGCGACGGCGACCTGGGACAAGATGTCGAACGAGTACTGGTCACCGGGATGCTCCAACGCTCCATACCGCTCAGGGTTCGTATCTCGAATCCCCACCGCGGGTGGGGCATCGGCGCCGTCCTCGCCCAGCAGTGCTTCTCCGCCGACGATCCCGAGTGCTTGTGCGGACAAGCCCACATAGATCGTTCCGGTGTCGCGGAGTGCCTCACCGGTGTAGGTCCACGCAGCAGGTGACTCGAAGCCTCCGCTGACGTTCAACCACTCGATCAGCACGCTGCCGTTCCACCGAGCCGAATCGACAGGGCGGCGAATGACCAATCGGGTGTTGAAGTCGGCCGAGCTCGCAACCGACACCTCCCATCGTCCATCCGAACGGCGCTCGCCCACATGGTCGAAGGCGTTGGCGGTACCGGACGCGAACCACTCTTCCTCGACGTAGCCGACGCTGGCCAGGTCCACGGCCCGGAGATCGGTCGGCGGCGTGATGGTCCCCGTCATGACGGGTCCTACGAGCCTTGCTGGCTTCACGGTCGACACACAGCCCTCCCATGCATCGGTCTTGCCAAGGCCTCCAAATCGGCTCCTTGACTAAGTTTTAATGACTGTTCAAACTCTAGTCTCAGACGCTCGCGGGGTGCACGAAGGACTCCGCAGGTGCCAACGCCGCAGTCTGCGTCCCACCTACGTCCCAGACCTTCACGACGAGGCAAGCCCAATGACGATTCACACCCACATCGAGGACGGGGTTGGTGTCGCGACGATCGATCACCAGCCATCGAACCTGATCGATGGCCCGTTCTTCATAAGGCTGCTCGAGGTGTTCAGTGAGATGGAGGACGACGAGTCCGTTCGCGTGCTGGTCTTCCGCAGTGCCGACCCGGACTTCTTCCTGATGCACGGCGACGTCGACCTCCTGCGGGGTATCCAGCCGCCCTACGAGGTGGCAGCGGAACCGAACATCGCCGCTGCCACCTTCACCCGCTTGCACACCGGCCGGCTTGTCACGATAGGCCTTCTCGATGGTGTCGCAAGGGGAGGCGGTTGTGAGTTCCTCTGCGGTGTCGATCTTCGCCTCGGCTCTGAACGCGCCCTCGTCGGCCAACCCGAGATAGCGCTTGGCACCATCGCCGGGGCCGGAGGCACCGTGCGGTGGCCGCAGCTGGTCGGGCGTGGTCGGGCGCTCGACATCTTGCTCTCCGGTCGAGACGCCACCGCCGACGAGCTCTACGCCATGGGATGGCTCGACCGCCTCGTCCCGGCGCCGGACCTTGACTCGGTCGGCCTCGACCTGGCGCGACGGATCGCGGCGATGCCTCCCGAGGGTGTTGCTGCGGTGAAGCGCGTCGTCGGTTCCGAGGATGGCGACGCGCTCGTCGTAGAGAGCGACGAGGTCGGACGCCTGCTGTCAACCGGCGGTCATCGAGCGCGCATGGATGCCTTTGTCGCCGCCGGCGGCCAAGATCGCGCTTCGGAGTTGCATCGCTTCCAGGAGATCGTCGACGCCGTGCTCGACGGTTCACGCTGAGTCTCGGCGACGGGCAGCGGATGTACGTGACGGCAGAGAAGTTGGGTGTCGAGCAACCGGCAGAGCTCGTCAGGTCGGTGAGATCCCTTGGCTGAACCCGTTGTCTCCGTCCAGCTCTACAGCGTCAGAGACCATCTCGCTGATCTCGATGGGACCCTTGCTCGTCTCGTCGAGGCAGGAGCTCAGGCGGTCGAACCGTTCTGGATCCTCGACGAGTCTGGCGCTCTGGCCACCGCGCTGGCACGTCATGGACTCCGCGCACCGACCGCGCATGCTCCGTTTCTCTCCGACGAGATCCTCTTCCAGGGAACGGCGATCGCGATGCCGCCGCCCGAGCGGTTCTTCGAGGCAGCGCGTGCGCTCGGCGTCGAGGTTCTCTTCGACCCGATGGTGCAGCGTGAAAGGTGGCGGTCGAGAGATCAGGTCCTCGAGATCGCCGAACGATTGAACAGACTGGCCGAGGTCGCCGAGCCCATGGGCCTGCGCCTCGGTCTTCACAATCACTCGTTCGAGTTCCACGAGGTGATCGATGGGGCCCCGGCCTATGAGTGGTTCGCTTCTCAGCTCGATGATCGGGTGGCCCTCGAGCTCGACATCTTCTGGGCCGCGACGGCTTCCCAGGATGTCCCCTCGCTCGTGGAGCGCTTGGGCTCCCGAGTTCGGGCGCTGCACCTCAAGGACGGACCAGTTGGCGTCGACCCGTTCGAGTCCGCCGACGACTATGACCCGACCTTGCTTGGACAGGTGACCCTGGGTCAGGGTGACTTGCCCGTTCAGGAGATCTTGGCGGCAGCGACCTACCGGCAGTTCGAGGTCATCGAATTCGATCATGTCGCCGGTGACGTGTTCACTGCGATCGCCGACTCGATCATGTGCGTGTCTGGGCGGGTGCGCTGAGTTGGACCCCTGACTGCCGCCCGCATACTTCAACTCCCTCCGGGTACGCCACCTGCTCGGTGGCGCCGGCTACGCAGGGTGTGCCATCACCTCGGCGAGACGGTCCATGAGCGTGGGCTGGTCGAAGAAGTCACGCCAGAGGGTGATGAGGCCGCTTTCGTCGACCTCGAACACACCGGCCACGGGCACTTCGATCCACTGCTCGCCTATGCGGAACCGGTCGAGTCGCTCGTTCATCACGATGTTGCCGGCGGCGATCTGACGGACGATGACGAACTCGACCTCGTCGAGACCCTCGATCATCCAGTCGAGGATGGAGCGGATTCCCTCGGGCCCGGAGACCTTGCCCATGGGGACGTTGTCGTACTCGATGTCTGGAGTGACCAGTTCGAGTGCGGCGTCGAGATCGATGCGAACGATACGGGCGATGAATTCGTCGACGGCCTCTTCCGGAGTCATCCCGGCGACTCTACGAGAACGAAGCGAGCCGATGGAGGCAGCGGGTCGAACCGCGGCAACAGGTCCTGCCCGGTCACGATGCGAGCCACGACACGGGCGTCGACCAGCAGAGATCGTCGTTGGGAGCCCCCCGACCTCACAGGTGATACGTGGCCCTGATTCGGTCACTAGGTGGGACGGCGTGGGACGGAACGAAACGGGTTGGTACCCCTTGACGAGAATGTGGATTTTGCCCAGAATTTTGCCCCTTTCGACCCCAACGGGATCGCGATCCTTTAGCTCATAAGGGTTGGGGTCAGGTAGACCAGCACATTGCCAAGGTGTGGATCGCGAGATCTGGTGCGTGAACGGCCCGCTGTTCCAGTACGTGGCGAATCGACGACGCAGCGTCGCTCCGGCTCAGACCACCGGCGGACGTCCAAGTCCTTCGATAGCGTTCTCAGCCGTGGCGCACAGGTGGGTTGAGTCGTACGAGGCTGGTGCAAGCGTTGAGTCAATCGCTGCGACTGAGGGCGTCCCCGTCAGTCAGGTTCGATTGCTGCTCGCCGGCGCCGGAGTCACCTCCAAGCGACCGCGCCGTCCCGCGGGTGGGAGACCCCAGCGATGGACGGACGACGATGTGCGTCGTTGGAGACGGCGCATCGCCGAGGGTGCCACGCTCCGCGAGATCGCTGCCGAAGATGGTTGTCGACCTGGCACCATCAGGACGCGACTCCGCGGCGGCTGACCGGCGTGGCGTGTCGCGCATGCCGCGCTGTGTCGACACTACCGGGAGGGCATCTCGACTCCTGATCGGTGCACCTGATCGAAGGGCATCGTGACCCTGAGCTCGGCCACCGCTGTGGGCGTGACCCAATCCGCCCAGTTGGGGTCGGCGAGCGCCCAGTCATTGAGGTCAACGCCATCATCGGGGGGCTCGATGAGCTCGATGCTGTGCCCTGCGTCCGCGATGAGCTCACCGAGGCGCTCGCCCCATCGTCGCCCTGCGGGATCCGCGTCGACGATGCCGGCGATGGTGATGCGTTTTTGCTGGGCGTGGTCGATAAGCGTGGCAGCGACCGTGGCGTCGGGTGCTTGGGAGCCGAGGATTCCGGCCGCAGCGAAGCCGGCCTGGGCTGCGACCAGTGCGTCGGGGATGCCCTCGCACACCACGAGGACTCCGGGACGGACCTCCCCGGTGATCTTGGGCCAGGCGACGCGGGGGTTCGCACCGAGGGACTGCCGGGGGTTCTCGTACTTCGGGCCGTCGGGGCGGGGTTGGAGGTAGCGGGTCTGCACGTAGGTGATTTGTCCGTTTCGGTCGAGGGCGGGAAACGTGGCGGCCATCGATTCGCCCCGGGGTAGTCCCGTGCGGCGGCTCATGACGTTGCGGCCGGGATCGGCGCCAAGGCGATTTTCCAGCAGGGTCTCTTTGGTGAAGCCGCGGGCATGGAGCCACTGGCGGACTCGGATCATGTCGGGGTGCCACAGGTACTCGGCGCACGCGTTGACGTAGCGGGCGACGGCGGGATCGAGAGGCTTCGGTTCCCCGCTTGCACGGGGTCGTCGCGGGCGAGGTGGGGGTAGCGGTTGGCCGAGGTGCATGCCGGAGCGGTGGGCGAGGTGTTCGATCGCCATGGTGCGATCGGTGCGGTGAGCGACCTGGATGAGGTCGATGGCGTCACCCCGGTGGGTGTCGTCGCCGGACCAGCACCGCCAGCGCTCGTGGCCCCGGCCGTCGACGTGCATCGTGACCGACGCCCGGCTGTCGGGATGGTCCGGCACCGGGCAGTGCCAGCGCCGGCCCCACGCGGTGGTCGTCGGCTCGGCGTACTGGTCGAGCAGTTCGCGGAGATCGGTTCGGGCCAGCACCTCGGCGATGTCGAAGTGTTGGTTGCGCGGTTCAGCCATCGGGGCGGCTCCGGTCAGGTGGTCATCGCTTCGTCGGTGTCGAACAGCGCTCGTTCCCGAGCGGTGAGCACCTGCTGCACGACGGCGGCGCGTTGTTGGATCTGCCACAGCGCCCGGCCCCGCACGAGCTGGCCGACCAAGGCCGTCTCGCGCTCGGTGAGGGCGAACAGCTCGGCGGCGCGGGGGAGCTGGTCGGTGGGTTGGCGCAACAGCACCCGGGTCTGCACGTCGGCGAGCAGCCCGGCGGCGATCTTGGCGTCGGCGGTCCCGTCGTCGGCCTGCGCGGTGAGATCCGAGGGGCGGTGACAGATCAGCCAGGTCGACACCCCGTAGGTGCGGGCCAGCTTGAGCGAGGACTGGAAGTGATGGGCGCCGTGGCGGACTGCGGCCCACGCTTCGTCGATGACCTGGATGACGCGACGGTCGGAGTGGCGTTGCAGCACAGCGCCGAGCCAGTGGGTGGCGGCCAGCATCACCAACGGGAGCGCCTCGGAATCGCCATACACGGCGGAGAGGTCGATGACGACGCCGGCCCCGTCGACCCAGTCGACCCCGACGGTGGTGGCTCCGTCGAACATGCCTCGCAGGGTGCGAGACATCAGCTTGTCCAAGGCGAAGATGAGGGGACCCGCCGCGGTGGCCAGTTCCAGCGGTGACGAACGGGTCAGAGCGACGAGCTCGGGGGCGGGGTCGCTTGCGGCGGCCATGACGTCGGCCAGCGTGAATGGCTGACGGGAGGCGGCGAGGCGGTGGATGGCCCAGCCCAACAGGGCGTCCTCGGTGGGATCGAGGCGCCGGCCGAGCACGGCGATGATCAACGCGGCGACGAGGCCCTGACGGCTTAGCGCGTCGGCGGGGTCATCGCCGGGGCGGGGGTCCATTGGGTTGAGGCGCGACACGCCGCCGGGGTGGAGCTTGATCACCGCCAGTCCGAGAGCGTGAGCCAGCGGTGTGTACTCGCCCTTGGGATCGAGGATGGCCACGAAGCGGCGGTTCCCGTAGACGGCGAGCGACCGGGACAGGAATGCCTTGACGGTTGACGATTTCCCCGAGCCCACCTCACCCATGACCATCACGTTCGGGTTGGTCAGGGCAGTTCCGTACAACTCGAAGGGGTCGTAGTGAAAGGCACTCATCCCCGCGGTGACCGAGACCCCCATGTACGGACCGCGGTCACCGAAACCGGCATCGGCGTGGAACGGGTACACCGACCGCAGATGCGCAGCGGTGGATCGGTGCCAGTCGACGCGCAGTGCCGGGCCCGGACGCCACAGCGGAGGTCGGTCCTCGTCCGTGGTGGTGTGGCGGGGCGCCCGCGATGGAGCGGCCGCCTGGTGTTCGAGACGCGCGGCCTGCGATGGACGCAGGCGGGGCTGAGCTCGGTTGGCGCGCCTCATGTCATCGACCTCGACGGCGCCACGGTGCGTCCGAGGGGCAGGCTGGCTGCCCAGCCGAGATCGTGGCGAGCCTCGAGCGGGCGGAGGTCGATGAGTGCCTGTGCTGCGCTCTGCTCGACCGCGGCGCACGCATCGTCGAGCACATCGAGATCCGGTGCGGTGACCGTGACGAGGCCGGCGAAGCGGAACTCGGGATGGCCCTGGGCCAGCTCGTGTTCGCGGGTGTTCACGTCATCGAGGCGCTTGCGGTCTTTGGCCGAGACCCGAAAGCCCCGCCGTTCCTTCATCTCGGCGTCGGCCTCGCGACTCATCACCTCACGGTCCGCCGCCCGCGCCGCCTTCGACGTCGCCACCGGCTCCATCACGACCGTCACGGTTCGCGTCGCATCAACGGTGGCGAGCAGCGGACCGAGCCAATCAGCGGTGACCGGCAACATGGGCCACGACGCCACCCGGAAGCAGCGGTGCACCGACCGGTCCACGGCGGCGTGACCCCAGCTCGCCTCGACAGCCATCGGGCCCCACTCGATGGCGTCGCGTCCCATTGCCGCCGCCAGGGACCGGGTCAGCTCGGCGACATGGCGAGACCGGCCCGGATCCGAGCGCAGACGCACTGCCTCGCACAGCTCAGCCGGGGCGAGCGGCTCGCCGGTGGCGAGCCCGGCCGTGGCGAGTCGTTCGTTGAACAGGTGAACCTCGTCGAGGAGGGTTTCGACGGCGGCGTCGAGCGCCGAGGTTGTGCGTCGGTTGCGGACCCGCCGCTGGTCGACCGTTACGGCGAGGAGCACGTCATGGGTGACCGTGGCTCGGGCCTGGGTGTCGACGAGGTCGAGGTAGTCGGCCGTGTTGTCGTCTGAGGTGGCAGTGACTCCCAGGTCGGCGAGGAACTCGCGGTGGCCGTCGACGCCGACGGCATGAGCCCACTCCTGCCAGCACACCCGCACCACGGCGCAACGTTCCCGGGCGAACGGGGCCAACGCTGCGCCCCACGACGCCAGCAAGGCGTCCTGCTCGTCGGGTGCGGCCAACGGGAAGCCTCGCCCCTGAGCTCGCACCACCGCTGTCACGGTGCCGTCGCGTCGGTCACGGATCACCCCGACACCGATCGGTCGGGTCAGCCACGTGACGGGCACTTCGAGCAGCTCGAGACCGGCGAGCACGGCGGGCACGTCGTGTTCGTAGCCGGGGCCCGCCCCGAGCAGCGACGATCGCACCCACACCCGACGACGTCGCAGCCGGGCCACGCCCAGGCGGAGCGCAGGAACGGCGACCTCGGCGAGCGGTGCGCCCCGCACCCGACCGAACGCGACCACGACCGCAATGACGGGCCCGGCCAAGGACAGCGCGGGTGGTGCGCTGGTCTGCATCACCACGGCCAGCCACAGCACTCCGACGATCAGCGGAACGGCCTGCCGACCGGCCAGACCAACCAACAGGCCCGGTCGGCTGGCATCCCCGAACTGGTAGGTGCGCGCCATCATCGGCCGCCTTCGAAGCGGGGCAAGGGCCGCGTGGCTGCCGAGCCCGGGGCCCGCTGGCCGTCCTGCGCAGCGTCCGCGGTCGAGGACGCCGCTCCGGTCGTCCGGTCGACTGCCGAACGGCCGGCGGTGACCATGGTGGTCGCGGCCATCACCGGAAGTGCCACAGCCCCGCCCGAACCCGCCCCAGAAGATGCTGCCGACCCCGCGGAGCCCGAAGCACCGGCCGCAGCCCCGCCTGGACCACCAGGCCCTGCGGCACCGCCGCCACCCGGTCCCGCCCCTGGACCCGGGCCAGTTGGTCCGCCCGAGGGTGAACTCCCGCCACCGGATCCGGGCACACCGCCACTGGCCATCTTGGAGACCGAGCTCCCCAGGTTGCGCGCCGAGTTGGCCGCATACATCCCGGTCATTGCCTGGCGACCCCAGCCGCCGGCGATGCCTGCGCCGATCACTGCTCCTTCGACGGTCGGCATCAGCTTGTACAGCACGACCGGAGTGATCGACGCCACGGCGAAGCACACGACCCCGGCGAACAGCACGCCGAGCGCGCTCATGCCGTCATCGACCGGATCACCGGTGGGCGACAGGTCGGCGGCGTTGCCCAGCATCTTCACCGCCAGCGTCAGGGTGGCGACGATGGCGAGCTTGGAGAAGATCAACGCCACGGCGAGATGCACGATCTTGCGGGACGACTCGCGGAACATGGGCAGCACCGACGAGGCGAACACCAGCGGCACCATGAGCGCGGTGACGTAGATGAGCGCGCCGCGCATGGCCAGCGCGATGGCGAGGCCGATGAGCGCCAGGTACATGAGCAGCATCATCAGCACCGACAGGAACCCCATCTGGGTCATCGACGACGCGCCCATGATGGCGATCACCCACTCGAGCAGGCCCTGCAGGTCGGCCCGGGCATGAGACCAGATTCCGGCCGACAGTTCGTCGACGACACCGAGCATCGTGTCCATCACGGTGATGGAAAGGGCGGTGGCCACGATCGACCATGCGGCCTGCTTGAACGCGTCAGCGATCTGTTCGGGACGGCCAGCCAGGGCGGCCTGGATGGCCGACGCCAACATGAGCGCAACGACCACCGACAGAGCGAGCAGCCCGATGGGGCCGAGTAGCTCAGTCGTGAACCATGGCTCGCGCAGGCGGGGAGTGGTCGCAGTGTCGAGGGTGGCCCAGATCCACTCGATCAAGAAGGCCAGGCCTCGTGCCATCCACGACACGATCCCGTCGAACACCGAGGTCATCGCCGCGTCGCCGACACGGCCCAACAGCTCGTCCACGCCGGGCAGTGACGGCATCATGGTCCGACCGCCTCGGGAGTAGGTGGCCAGGCCAGGACCTCACGGATCTCCGAGCCGGAGGCGACGTCGACCTCGGCCGGGGGAGCGGGCACCGGCCCCGGTGTCGTGGCCCACTGGTCGACCTTCCAGTCGTCGTCGACCCAGACGAGATCGATCGTCGACGTGCGCCACAGCTGGCGGGGCACCGCGTCGTCACCCGCGGTGATGACGACCACGGACCACACCTGCACCTGGACCTCGTCGTCCGAGCGGGGCATGGCCGTGGCCGTCAAGGTGTGCTCGCCCCAACGGAGATCGTCGAGCACGAGGCTGCGTTCGCCGAGCGAGAACATCAGGTCGTCGAGGTCCCGGGCCGTGGCGTCGACCAGGGTCGGCCCGTAGCTGGGTGTGGCCATGGCCAGCACAACGTCGCGGCGCACCAGCGGCCCCGAGGTCGCGACCAGACCGGTGAGGCCCACGAAGGCGGACGCCGCGGCGGTCGCTCCGTCGACGTCGTGGCTCCAGCCCACCGGCACCCCGAACACCACGCCAGTGGGACCATCGCCGTCATGGGGGAGCTCTGATGCCGGTCCAAACGTCGCCGGCAGCGAGCTCTCCGCCGACGAGCCCGACCCGCACGCGGAGGCGAGGACGGCGAGACACAACACTGGCGGCAAGCACCGGCGCCAAGAGATCGGTCGGCGGCTCATGTCGCGTTGTAGACCTGGGTCGCGAAGGCATGGGCCATTCCCGCCAGCGCGGCGGCCCCGACACCGCCCAGGACCCACTTGCGGCCCGCCGATGCCGCGCCGTAGTTGTTGCCGAAGTGGCCGACCCCGACCGCAACACCGCCGCCGAGCATCCCGGCCATCGCCGCAGCCAACGCGCCCCACTTCAACCAGCCCAGGACCGAGGTAACGAGTCCCGCTCCAGGCATCGAGCCATCCGGGGCCGGGTCGGGGATCTGAGCTGCCGCGACACCAGCACAGAGCCCGAGCGTCACGATCACGGTGAGCACCGCGGTGACGAGTTGACGAACACGAACCATGAGTCCTCCAAAGGTCTCGGCGCCGCGCCTGCTGCGCGGCCCACCCACCACACGCACTCCGACACCGCCGCGCGTCGCTCACATTTCTCACAGCGACGCGCGGCGGTGAGGGAGTGCGTAGGGAGGACATGGGCTTCAAGGCAATCGCAGCCGGCGCGGCACTGTTCGGCACCGTCCTCACCACGGCACTGCTGCCCGCGGTGCTGGCTCCGGCCCTCGAGAACATCCGAGCTCCATGTACGGGAACACCGACGACCGGGGTCGACCCGGTACTGGCCACGATCCGCCAGCTCGAATCCGGCGGGGACTACACCGCACGCGCCGCAGGCTCATCGGCGTCGGGCGCCTACCAGTTCATCGACCCGACCTGGGCGAACTACGGCGGCTACCCCCACGCCTACCTCGCCCCACCCGCGGTACAAGACGCCAAAGCCACCGAGCACGTCGCCGCCGTCCTGGCCGCCAACAACAACGACGTGTCGCTCGTGCCCGTCTCCTGGTACCTCGGCCACGTCCCCGCACCAGGATCCGCAGAGTGGGACACCATCCCGTACCCCGAGGCCGGCAACCGGCTCACCCCTCGCCAGTACCAATCCAAGTGGATGACCGCCTACCGAACACACACCGGCGAAGCCCCGCCAGCCGCCCCCGAAGCCGCGGTGTGCGCCGGCGGCCAAGCACCCACCCTCCCCGGCGGATGGGCGCTCCCCGGACCACGCGACGTCCTCGACGCCACGGCCGGCCAGCTCGACGATCCCCACCACGACTATCCGGCGTGGGACTGGTCCATCCCCATCGGCACCCCCATCTACGCCGTGCGGGGCGGAACCGTCACCGCCGTGACCACCGAAGACCGCAACTGCGCCGGAGTCGCTGCCTGCCAGGCGTGCGGGCTCGGCGTCATCGTCACCGAGCCCGATGGCGTCCAGTGGACCTACTGCCATGGTTCGGCTCAGACCGTCGGCCCAGGGGACTCCATCGCAGCGGGACAACAACTTCTCGTGTCGGGCAACACCGGAAACAGCACGGGCCCCCACCTCCACCTCGCCATCCGGATCGACGGAGTTGGGCGGTGTCCCCAGACGCTGATCGGATCGCTCTATCGAGACGGCGTCGGCCTCGACCCGACCCAACTCCCCACTCACGGATGCACCTACTGAGATGACGGTCCCGTCCACGGAGCGACTCGCTGTCTCTCGACGCGCGCTGCGGGTCGCCGTCACCACGCTGCGACTCGGACTCGTCGACCACCGCGTTGTCGAACCCGAACGTTGGGACGACGCGGTTACAACAGCGGCACGCGCGTGCTTCGAGATCGACGGCGCGATCCGCCGCCAGATCTTCGGGCTCTTCCGGGCCGCCCGGTGGGGCGAGGCCGAGGAACTCGAACGCGCGATCAACCAGCTCAGCGAGGGCCTTGCCGTGGACGCGTGGAGCACCCCGTCGACCTGCGACCAGCTCCGGTTGTTCCCACTGCCGGGAGGGCCCCACACATGTGCCGAGACGTGACAGGTCGCCAACGCACTCCGCAGCAGTGCCCGTTCGATCTCAGGTAGACGACTCACAACGACCCTGGACACCCCAGAATCCCTGGAGCACGATGGCGCTACGGCAGCCCGTCGGCGTGGCTGGGTCGTTCGGAGGTGGGCAATGGTGAGTCGGTACGTCGCGTTCAAGGAGAACAGCGCCGTCTATCTGTACAAGTCCCCGGAAAAGAACAAACCCAAGAACAAGGCGCGGCAGGTTCTCTGGGGGGACTACCTCGAAGTCGATGGCGCCCCGATCGACGGTTGGTACGCCGTCGACTGGGCTCCGGACTCGGACAAGGCGGCAACGCTCTACATTCCGGCCGACGACACCACCGACAGCCGGCCCCTCGAGATTGTGTTCGTTGACGTGGGTCAAGGTGACGGTGCGGTGCTCATCGTCCCTGGCGAAGAGGAGCGTGTCGTGGTCATCGACGCGGGCGAGGGCGAGGAGATGCTCGAGTTCCTGCGTGAGCGCTTCGGTAGCTACGGCGGCGGCTACGACTTCCACGCCGCGGTGATCACCCATGCCGATACGGACCACTACCAGGGATTCACCCCGATCTTCGCAGCGCGCACGAACAGCAGCCCGCACCGTGCAGCCGCAACCGACAACGGTCCGCTCATCGGGTTCAAGACCGTGTTTCACAGCGGGCTAATGGAAGGGCCCAAGGGCAGCGAGTTCAGGCGGCTCGGAACGCCACACACCGTGGACGGCATCAAGTACATCGGCGGCCTCGCCCTCGATACGCCCGCCGTGGAAGAGAAGTTCGCCGATCCTCCAGCGGAGAAGGTCCCTCCGTACACCGAGATGATCACCACGGCGCTCGCCAACGAGAAGATCGGTGGGTTCGCCATGGTGCCAGCACCCGCCCTGCACAAGCTCGACGAGCACTACTACCTGCCCGGATTCAAGCGGCCAACGAACCCGCGCAAGGACGATTGCTGGATCGAGGTCGTCGGCCCGATCGTCGAATGGATCACGCCCGAGGACCACAATGGCGAGTCATTCCCCGCGCTTCGGCATCTCGGCAGCAGCTACAGCGTCACGAAAAACGGACACTCGGTCATCCTCAAGCTGACGATTGGGGACTTCACCATGCTGTTCGGTGGGGACCTCAACGAGAGCGCCGAGAAGTTCGCACTCTGCGCCCCGATCGGCCGCACCGACTTTCCGGACCCCGCTGACGAACGCGACGACTACGACGCGATGGTCAAGTCCGGCAAGAAGCGGTACGGCGCCGACGTGATGAAGGTGTGCCACCACGGCTCATCCGACGTGACCGACGAGTTCCTCAAGGTCGTCGATCCCGTCGTGTTCGTCATCTCGTCTGGTGACGAGGAGGGCCACGTCCACCCGCGCCCAGACCTGCTCGGACGACTCGGCAAACACGGCCGTGGCAAGGCGCCGGTCCTGCTCTCCACCGAACTCCAGCGCTCGACCCGCCCCAATGAGAGCAAGACGTTCATCGAGACGACGAGTCAGAGGCTCGCCACACTCTCACCCAACACAGCCCCCACGAAGGCGCTGATCGCCGATCTCACAAAGCGCTTCGAGCAACTCGGAGCCACGAACGTCACGGTCAGCGGATCGATCTACGTCAAGACCGACGGCGCGCGCCTCATCACCGCGTTCAAGAAGGAAACTGGCAGCTCGACCGACAAGTGGTTCTACTTCCACTACGAGTTCGAGAACGGCGAG
This sequence comes from uncultured Rhabdothermincola sp., assembly GCA_964485515.1. Lineage (GTDB taxonomy): Bacteria > Actinomycetota > Acidimicrobiia > Acidimicrobiales > Acidimicrobilacustridaceae > CAZALT01. The sequence continues at coordinate 48,281 of CAZALT010000002.1, forward strand.
CTCGTCGCCAAAGACGCCCAGAGCTGACCCGACACGACACCGGTCGTGGGCCGGCGGCGGTACCGATCAGCGACGACCCACGAGATGCTGATACATCTCGGCGGTGTCATGCGACGGCGACGCCTCCAGATCGTCCAGGTAGCAAACCAGCTCGTCGTAGGCCGCGCGCACCGCCGTGGTGTTGCCTGCCACGTCCTCGATGCGCATGCGGGCGCGGTACAGGCTCTCATCGCCGGGGAGGCCCCGCAGGCCTTGGAGCACGGCGAAGCGACCGAGGTCGAGGTCGCCGGTCTCGATGGCGAGGTCGACGAGCGTGGTGGCGCACGATTCGATGAGCCGCTCGGCGGTGTTGACGAACTGGTGGACGCGGGCCCAGTCGTAACCGTCGGCATCGAAGGGCGGGCCGGTGACGAGGTCGAGGGCCTGGCGGAGCAGGACCGCTGCCCTTTCCGGCGGTGCGCCCTGGGCCTGGCGGTGCAGGTCCTGGAGCTGGGCGAAGTCGGTGGTGACGCCGTCGGCGAGGTGGAAGGTCTGGTGGGGTCGGACGGCGTTGCTCAGGATGGGTTCGTCGCCCCAGCGGCCGAGCTGCGCTCGGGCACGGGTGATGAGGTTCCAGATGGTGCGGGGTTGCACGGGTTTGCCACCCCAGATGGCGTCCTGGATGTCTTCCTGGCGGGCGGGCCGATCGAGGCAGGCGGTGCACGCCACGACGATCATCTCGCGGCGACCGAGGTGGGGACCGTCGATCACCGTGGGTTCCCCCAACACGCGGATCATCAGCTGACGCGACTCGTCGACCGACGGACGGTCAGCGTCATCGCCCGGGACCGGCTCATCGGTGGTCACGGTGTGGTCGAGGAGCGCCTGTTCGACCAGGTCCACGGCGACGCGCTCCTCGGGCGTGCGCAGGTCAACGACTTCGTCGTTCGGGGAGACCGGGTCGCTGAAGTCGTCGTCGAGGGCGGACAAAGGGGTCTCATCGACCTCGGTGGCCGCGGCGAGCTCGGTGGCGAGGTCGGCGGCGTCGTCGAGCTCGATGTCGGGTTCGAGCAGTTCAGCGATGACCAAGTCAGTCTCGAGGGGCAGCGCCGCGGCACGGAACTCCACCCCAAGAGGTTCGAGGCGCGCCGTGCCATCGGCCGCGATGCGGAGGTGGCTGTCGGCATCGGCGATCTCCCCAATGGCGAGGACCGATACGGCGCGGCGCACCAGATCGTGATCGGTGAGGTCCAGGGTTGGCGTGTGGTCGGCGTTGGTGACGGTGACGACCACGTCGAGGGGCAGGACGGGGACCGCTGCGATGCGGTGGCCGAAGGTCGACGTCGATCGCGAGTCGGCGATCTGGTCGGCGGTCGACACCGCGGCGGAGACGATGCGGGCGTGGGCTTCGTCGATGTCAACGGTCTGGAGTCGGGGCAGGTCGTCGGTGCTGAGCATGGCGGCGATGTCGGGGGTGAGGGCCACGTAGGCGTCGGACAGGTCATCGCCGGAGCCGAGCTCGACGACCACGGCCCGCACGAAGTTCGTGACGGCGTCGTCGTCGCCGGTGATCGACAGCAGGCCGAGCCCTTCGAGGTCGACGAGCAGCTGCCGGCCGTCGCGTTCGCCGATGCTGACAAGCCCGGCGATCAGGGCGGGGCGTTGGGGATCGGGGACGGGCTGGTCGGGGTCGTAGAGCAAGCGCCAGGCCCATGCGCCGGGCACCGCCTCCCACGGGGCGGGCGCGTTCGGGTAGGGGCGGTCCCACAAGAGTTCGAGTCCGTAGTCCTCGGAGACCTCGACGGCGACCGGGTTGGCCGGGGTGGATCGGCCGGCGAGCTGCTCACCGAGCAGGGCGAGCTCCTGTCCGGCCCAGCGCACCAGTGGAACGTCGGACGAGGCGATCACCGTGCGCTCGGTCTCCGATACTCGGGCACGTCTCCGAGGTTCGGTTGTGGCCCGGCGCTGGCGACGGCGCAGCACAAGCAGCAGATTCGTGGCCAACACGGTGGCGCCGGTGATGCCGGCGACCACCTCGACGAGGCTGGGTAGCTCGTCTTCGGCGTCGACCGCCGCCGTCGTCGAGGCCAGGTCCGGAGCCGCCCCGGTCGGAGGCGGTGCAACTGGTGCCGAGGCCACGACGGGCTGATCGGGGCCGGACAGAGGCGCATCGGTCGTTGGCGGTGGTGCTGGGGCTGGGGTTGCTGCCACGGCCGGCACCTCCATGACCGGCAGTGTCTCGGCGGGGACGATTGGGGGTGCTTCGACGGGGGCGAGGCCGACGGCGTCGGCGGGCAAGGTGAGTTGCCAGCCGATGCAGATGAGGTTGGGGTCGTGAATGAGGTCGCGGTTGAGATCGTGGATTTCGGACCAGCGGAACCCGCTGCCGAGGTGCGCCTCGGCGATGTCCCACAGGTTGTCGCCGCGCACCACGGTGTAGGTCGGCGATGGCGCCGGAGCCGGTGCCCCTGGGGTCGGCGTCAGGTCGATCGCCGTCGACGCGGAGACCGGGACGTGCACCGGGTTGAGGTGGACCTCGGACAGTTGGACGACGGGCAGCGGTCGGGGGGCGCTCGACGCGGCCGGGTGGGGGCGGGCGACCGCGATGATGATGAGGGCGGAGCCGACCAGCTTGGCGGCCACGGTGGAGAGCGGGCCGATGCGGTGGCCTCGTTGGCCGATGCCGCGGGCGGCGTCGACGACGTCGAGGGCGACGTAGCTGACGACGATCGCCCAGCAGATCCAGGCCAGGCACACGAAGGTGTTGAGGATCACCACGGGGTCGATGAGTTGCACGGGCGTGCTGATCGCCTCGCCCCAATCGGGCATCTGTCCAGGGAGGGGCCAGCCGAAGAACACAGCGAGCGCGATCGGGCCGCCGATGACCACCACCAGGGTCCAGGTGAGGTTCGCGAGGGCTCGGGCGGTCTGGCGGCCGGCGGGCCGGGTGGCGGTCAACATGGCAGCTCCTTACGGTCCGGTCAGGCCGGCGCGGGCTCGGGCAGTGGCGGTGCCGGTCACGGGGCGGTCTCCGACCCCGAAGGTGGCGAGGAAGGTCATGGACTGGTCCCGGGTGATGGTCACGGTGACCGAGGCGGTGTCCGCTGTGGCGGTGCCCTGCCAGCCATTGGTGGCGAGGAACGCCTCGGCGCGGGCCTCCGCCTCGGCGGGGTCGAGCTTGGGAGTGGATCCGGTGTCGTACAGGTGGGCGACGTCGATGGCCTGGGCGCCGGAGCGGGCAGCCTGTTCGGCGTCGTTGATGGCGTCGCGTTTGGCCGAAATGAGGGCGCCGCCGTCGAAGACGAGCCCGGCCATCGCGAAGATGATCACGGTGGCGAAGATCATCCACAGCGAGGCGGATCCCCGGTCGTCGGCTCGGGTGCGCGGGCTCATGTGGTGCCCCGGTAGGTGTCGACCACTGAGACCGACGTCGAGGTGATGGTTCGGCTGCCGGACAGGCCGATGAGTCCGAGGTCGGAGAGCGAGACGTCGCAGGCCACGGTGACGGTGACCTGACCGCCGGGGGTGAACGCGGCGGTGTTCACATCGACGGTGCGGGACTGGCAGCGCAGGCGGCTGCGGTCGAGGGAGTCATCGGCGGCGCGCACCCCGGAGTCGTGGGCAGTGAGGGCATCGCGTTGGATGCTGGCGGTGCGGGCCGCGTCGCGGGCGGTCTCGTCGACCTGTTCGCGCACCGTTGCGGTGCGGCCCACGAAGGCGACCAGGCACAGCAGGGCGATGGCAATGGGCACGACGATGACCAGTTCGGTGGTGATGGCGCCGTGGTCGCCGCGGACCCTGTTCATTGGAACTGCTCGATTGGCGACGTCGACGTGGCCTGAACTTCGAGGCCGAGGCCTGGAACCACGGCGGATGATCGACCGCTGACAATGACGGTCACCGTGGCAGCGTCTCGGGTGACGGTGACCGTCGGGTCGGTCACGGCCTTGGAGCC
>CAZALT010000002.1:52224-75477 GCA_964485515.1 uncultured Rhabdothermincola sp.
GTCGGCGAGGATCTGGTCGGCCCGGGCGTGGCCGTCGAGGTCGGTGGCTTCGAGGGCGCGGGCTGACCGTGCGCCTTCCTGGGCGGCGGCGTTGACGACGTGGCGGGCGTGGAACCACAGGGCCAGGTGTACCGACACCAGCACGAGCAGGAGCATGAGCGGCATGACGATGACCAACTCGGTGGTCGCCGCGCCGGCATCGCCGCGCAGGCGCGACGGATCCGATCCGGGGCGGCGACGGGGGCGGGGCATCAGGTGGGGATGGAGTTCGCCTTGTCGGTGACCTTGGCCACGATGATGGCCACAACGGCAAGGGCAAGAGCGGCGAGGCCGGCGATGACGATGACGGTCTCGGTGGTCATGGCGCCCCGGTCGCCGAGCAACCGGCGGTCGCCTCGTGTGGCGGCGAGAACGCCCATGCGGGCGGTGATGTAGGTGATGATGATGGTTCCCATGGGAACCCCTTTCCTGTCGGGTATTGGTTGGTTGGCTAGAGATCTCCGAGGACGGTCATGACGGCGGGAAATCCGATGAGCAGCACGAAGCCGAACAGCAACATCGCCGAGGGGATGGCCATGCGTTCGGTGGCGGCCTGAGCCTCGGACTCGGCGGTGGCTAGCTCGGTGGAGCGAAGGGTGTCGGCCTTCACCGCGATCGAGGCCCGCACCTTGGCGCCCTCGCTGCCCGCCAAGGCCACCGACGATGCGAGCTCGACGAGGGCGGGGACGTCTAGGTCCTCGCCGAGGCGGGCGAAGCTGGACCACACGGTCAGCCCGTCGAGTTGGGCGACGTCGATGGCGCGGCGAAGGAGGTGGAACGACCACGAGTCACCGACGCGGGCCGCTTCGACGAGGGCAGCTTCGGTGCCCATGCCACCGGCAAGGCTGATGGCGACGAGGTCGAGGTAGGAACCGAGGGCGAGGGCGAACTCTCGGCGGCGCCGTTCGGCGTCGCGCCGCAGGTTCACGTCGGGAGCGAAGAAGCCCATCACCGCGCCGCCGACGGCCAACGCGATCAGCGCCCAGGTGGGAGCGGGGACTCCGGCCAGGACGAAGAGTACGCCGATGGCGAGGGCGAAACCGGTGGGCAGCACGGCGCAAACGCTCTTGGATCCCACGTGGGTTTCGACGCTGGTGCCGACCATGCGGGCATCCGCGGCGATCGCGTCGGAGCTGATGCCCAGGTTCTCGAGCGCACCGAGGGAGCGGCGGCCGAGGCGACGCTTCCACGCAGACGCGGTGTCGGTGTCGACGATCTCGGTACGGCGCTGGAGCCGGCCGAGCTCGGCGGCGAGCGGTGGGGGAGGCGGGAAGGCCAAACGCCATCCGGCGAACCCACACAGCCCGGCAATGGCGCCGAGGACCACGGTGATCCAGATGCTGGTCACCGTGGCATCCGTTCACTCGGCGCGGCGACGCGGACCGGTGCGGCGCCGGCGGTGAGGAACCGGGCGGTGGTGGTGGGCCGCCCCATGCGGGCCAGCCACCAGAATGCGGCGCCGAAGAACGCGGCGACCACCACCAGCACGAGCTGGCCGATCGGTGAGCGGTAGGCCTCCACATAGGTGGGGTTCAACACGACGATGCCCACCGAGAACAACACGGTCACCGCGGTGACGACCTTGACCGAGCTGCGGGTCCGGGCCCGCCCGGTCTCGACCCGCATGCGCATCTTGACCGTGTCACGCGTGGTCGCGGCGAGCCGACCGAGGAGCTCACCGAGCTGACGGGGTGAGCCCTCCGCGGCGAGGATCAGCGCGGCGACGACCAGGTCACCGGCCGGATCATCAAGACGTTCCGCGAAGCGCCGCAGCGCGACGCGCACCGTGGTGCCTGACTGCAGAGCAGAGGCCAGCGACATCACGTCAGCGCGGATCGATGGTGGGGCGAGCACTGCGGTGGTCACAATGGCCTGTTCGAGGCCGGCTGCGGCGGCCATGACATCGCGGAGTTGTTCCGTCCAGGTGGCGATGGCGTCGAGGCCGTCCTGCGCGGCGCGGCGTCTCGCCGCGCCACCGAGCAGCGAAGGCGCAGCGAACCCGGCCCCGCCAGCGAGGAGGATCCCGATGGGCCAGCGGGTCGCCACCCCGATCGCCACCGCAGCGGCGACCGCGCAGCCGGTGCGCAGCGTGAGGTTGTCGACATCGTTTGCCCAGGTGCGCAGCCGCGACGGGCGCGACTCTCCAGCGGGACGCGGGACCAGCGCCCAGATGAGCAGGGCCACACCGGCGCCGAAGCCGAGCCCGCACAACACCGCGATCCCGGTCATGGGACAGCCTGCAACGCGTGAGGCCACGAGTAGCCGACTCCGGTGAGCCGTTGGGCCGTGACTGGTCGCAGCGGTACCCCCGTCGGTGTCGCCGTCTCGCCGTCGGCGGACGTGAAGATCTCGTTGGTGGCGACGTGGTGCTCGTCCGCGGCGATGACCTCACGGACAGATGACACCCACCGGCGCACCCCGGTCTCGGTGGTGTGCTGGTCGATGAACACGATCAGATCGACAGCGTTGGCCAGCAGCAGATTGGACGCGATGCGGTCGAGGCGCTCGGGGGCCTGTACGCAGTACGACGCGACCCGGTCGATGACGCCTTCGCTGCTCGACGCGTGGATGGTGCACATCGAGCCGTCGTTGCCCTGCGACATCGCATTGAGCATGGGGATCACCTCATGGCCCCGGACCTCGCCGACGATGACCCGTGACGGGTTCATACGCAGACCCATGCGCACCAGCTCGGCCAGAGTGACCTCACCCTCGCCTTCGGTGTTGGCCTCACGGGCCTCCATCGACACCACATCGGCGTGGCGGTCAGGGAAGTGGTCGAGGTTCAACTCCCGGTTGTCCTCGATCGTGATCAACCGCTCCGAGGGCCTCGCCTCGCCGAGCAGAGCGCGCAGCAACGTCGTCTTGCCGGCGTTGGTGCCACCGGCGACCAACACGTTGAGTCGAGCCCGCACCACCGCGGTGAAGAACTCCTCGAGCCGCCTATCGAACATGGATGTCTCGGCCAGATCCGACAGGGATGCCGCCGCCTTGCGGTGCCGGCGCACCGACACGCACGGCCTCGTCGTCACCGCCATCACCGCGAAAAGGCGGGCACCGGACGGCAACTGGACGTTGAGCTCCACCGCGGCGTTGTCGAAGCGGCGCTCGGCCTGGCCGGCCCGGGCCCCGATGCGCCGCAGGTGCTCGATCATCTCCGCGTCGGAGCGCCACAGCTGCGGGCCCAGCTCCTTGCGGCCATCGGCATAGGACACCCACACCCGGTCACAGCCGATGGCATCGATGTTCTCCACCAAGGGATCGGCCAACAACCGGTCGAGCATCCCCGCGCCGAACATGTCGTCGAGCGCGGCCTGCACCACCGCCGCGTCCTCCGCATCGGACAGCGGCGGAACACCATTGGCGATGTCGCGTTCGGCTGCCTGACGCAGACGCTGCTGGATCGCGCTCGTGGCGAACAAGCGTTGATCCACGCCGGTCAGGTCACGGCCTGCGGCAACGGCGTTGTCGCGCCACGCCGCCACCTCATCGCCGACCCCGTGGACGAGTAGATCATCGAGAGCCCGGCGGGCGCGATCGGACAGCTCCGCGGTCGGTGCACGCTCGGTCGTGGTCAAAACGCCACCCACTCCGTCGCGTGACCGTTCGCCGCGACGGGCTTCGGCTCCGGTGGAGCGGGAACATGCCGCGGCGCGAGGTGGCCAGCGACGTTGGCCGCGGCCGCGAGCAGTGGACTGCGGGAAAGGACCTTCGCACCCACCGGTTCGCCAGCGAGCGCCCGGGCCCCCACCGACTCATCAGGCAGCACCGCAAGCACCGGTGCATCCACGGCGGCAGCGATCTCGTCGGGGCCGTAGGGCCGGTCGCCGACCACGAGCAGCGTGGCCGCCGTGCCCGTTGTCCGCAACGCGGCGACGAGGGCCTGGGTGTGCAGCACCGACTCCACCGTCGGCCGCACGACCAGCAGAAGTGTGTCGGCCCCGGCCGCGAGGGGCAGGGCAGGGGAGAGCGGCTCGAGTCGACCCGCATCGACCACGACATCGACGTTCTCCAGCTCAGCCAGACGATCGACCAGGCCGGCGCCGACCAGCGACCGGATCGCCGTCGACGCCGCGAACGACGACGCGGGACCAACCAGCGCGCGCACCTCACCCGGGCCGGGCAGACGCTGGAGATGCTCGAGCAGCGCCTGGTGGTTGAGGCCGGCCCGGGACAGCGCCGCTAGCTGCACAGTCGACGGCGCATCGCGCAGACCCTCGGTCTCGGGATCGAACGGCGCGAGGCGCACCACCAGGTCTCCACCGGCCGGGTCGGCCTCGACGACCAGCGGTTCGCGGTGGTCCGGCCATCGAGCGGCCAAGGCCAGCAGCGTGGTCGTCACGCCGGGAGAGCCCTTCGCCGAGGCGAGCACCGTGACCGTCACGGAACCACCACCACCGCAGCGCGCTGAGCCAGCGACGCGCTCGCCACCACCGGGGCCTTCTCCTCGGGCACCACCAACGACAGCTGCGTCGTCGCCGCAGCCGAGGACCCACCCGAGCTCACCTTCAGCACCCGACCATCGGCGATCACCGTGCCCGTTCCACCATCACCGCCATCCGCGGCATCGACCTCGATCACCCGCACCGTGTCCCCAGCCCGAATCGCCCCCAGCGGTGCTGCCGCGGCGGCCACCTCGACACCAACGAGTGCCTCGCCGTCACCGATCACGGCCGGCTCGCCCACCGCCGAGGACGTCACAAGCGCACCCTCGAGAAGGTCCACCGACGCCGTTCGACCCACGATCTGATCGCGATCGGACAACGCAACAGTCGACAGGCCCGGATCGGGACTCACCTGCACGACCCGCAGGTCGTCCTCGCTGATCACCGCGCCAGCGGGCACCGGACGGGCCAGCGCCAACACCGGCGCCGAGTCGCTCGATGCCAACTGGATCCCGACGAAGACCAAGACCGACACCACCATGCACACGACCGCCACCACCGCCAACGGCAAGCTCCTACGCCGACGGCCTGCCGGCGCAATACCGACCGGCGGGCTCGAAGCCGATCCGTTCGACGACACACGATCGCGAGACAACGACGTAGTCACAGCAGGTTCCCTTCGCTCAGCGCCCGCCCGGCGCCACCAGCGCCTGGGACTCCTCAATGCGCAGATCGAATGTCTGCGTCGGACTCACCAACTCGCCCAGGTCCCCGCCCTGGCCGTTCGTCGCGAACCACCGCAAGTGCCACGTCACCGTCACCGAGTTGTGGAACAAACCGTCGCGGTTCACGCCCGAGCTCCGGCCGTAGGTGAACGAGCACGACGACGAACCCGGATCCGGCTTCACCGCCGAGTCGTACATCGAGCCGGCATCCACGCACGACGCCGTCCCTTCGGTCATGTCCCACTCCGAGCGCACCGGCACCGCCTCTACCGTCGCGGTCAACCCACCAGCCGACGCCGACGCCGAGACCGTCTCCCAGTTCTCCACGTGCAACCACACCGGCAGGTTGACCAAACCAGTGCCGCCTGCATTCGGCCAGGTCCGTACCCCAGGGACAGGCAAGGTCATACCGTTCGCTGCCATCTGAGCGAGCACCTCAGCCGAAGGCGTCACGATCGGAGGATTCGCCGGATCCCACGGCACGAGGTTCGTGTACGTCACCGCTCCGGTCGTCACATCTCGACAGGTGACCCAGATCAAGGTCCCCGGCTCCACAGTTCCGGTGTCTCCGAGGGGCGGTCCAACTCCCGGCAGGATGTCGCTCGAGCCGACTACTTCGAAGTAGCGGCATTCGATGGTCGAGGTGCCGCCACCATTCCGTTTGTAGCCCCCGTCGCTGAACCCTCCGGAGTCACTTCCCGGCACATTCACGACGACCTCACCGCCAGTGTCGGTCGTGTACCCGCCGGTGGATCCGTCGAGAGCACCGGCGTGCGCAGGAAGAGCGACTACCAGTGTGGCGAGGGTTGCGAGGGCGGCTGAGGTCAGGAGTAGGCGAGCGCGCATCCTGCGACCCCCTGCCAGCTCTCGACGCGTTCGCGTCCGGTGAGAATCCAAGCACTAGCCACGAGCTTGAAGTCGGCGCGGATCCTGGTAGTGATCACCTCGTCGTTGAGCACGTTCCCGGAACCAGGCTCGTAGAGGACAGAGTCATCGACAGCGCAGATCTCTGCGGTCGCGGTATCGCCGCTCACCTCAACCGACATCGGATGCGTAGCGTGGACTGAGTTCTCGGGGTAGCGCGCGGCCTGTCCAAATCCGAGCCACGTCGCGGCGACATTTCGGAACTCAGTGAGCAGGGGATCGCCAACGGTGGCAACGAGCGCCGGTGACCCGGGGTCTGGAGGGTCTGACACGGCGGCGGCGAAGGCTGCGAGTCCAGCGTCGTAGGCATTGATGACTGCGACTTGGTCGGCCGACCAATCGCTACTTCCTGGTGCCGCTGAAGTGCTTGTCGGCGCGCCTGTCGTCGACGTCGTGGTGTCGACGATTGAGGTGGTGGCGCTCGACTTCTCCGATGAGTCACCGCACCCCGTGGCCATGCCGACGGCGAGCGTGAGGCTGAGGAGCAGGGCCCCGAGTCGTGACCGCGTGGTTCTGGCGGGGGGTCGTGAAGTGCCCGAGTTCGGAGCCGGATCGGCGGCGGGTGTCGATCCGGCGGTTGAGCCAATCATGTGAGCCACCTCACTTGATCGTGGGATCTCAGCGCCTGTGGGCGGGAACGGTAGAACGGTGGTGGTGGTTGTTCTAGTGACGTTGGTCACTGTCTCTGCAGGTCCACACTCTGGGTGTTCGCAGAGACGCTCGGTGCGCGGGTTGTCCATCACATTCCCCATACGCACGCCAAAGTCGAGACGCGTCGCTCAGATTTCTTGGTGGACGCCAGGTGCCGTGGCCGGACCTTCGGTCCGGGTGCCGTGGTGCCTGACCGCCGCCTCGCAGTCAACCCGCCTCCGCAGGCTCCGGCGGGCTGCGCCCCTTCGGGGTTGACAGCGATTCGTCGACCAGGCCCTGCGCCCAGAGGGGCGAGTCCCATCCCGGGGCTCACCGGCCACACCGGCCGGTTCATCGGGCGGAGCCGCTCGTCGGGAAGGACCGGCGGCTCCGCCCCTCCGAAACGGAGACCCCGCCATGACCCTGACCCACACCAACCAGCACCGAGGCCTCGCCGCCGAACCCATTGCGAGCGTCACGGTCATTCCGTGGCGTGACCAACTCGTCGAGGTGCACCCCGAGTCCACCGCGACAGCGAGCAACGAGACGCTCGTCTGGTGGACACCGACCCTCGGGCCGACCGCAACGCTCATGGCGCACCGCTTCGCCGGCTACATGAAACTCCACCAAGAAGCAAAGTTCACGATGGCCGACCTCGCAGCCATGTTCGGGATGGGGGAGAGCATGACCCGCATCCGGGTCGCGTTCGAGCGCCTTGAGCGCTTCGGCGTGATCCGCGTCGATGGGCAGACCGTTTCGGTGCGCATGTCGCTCGGACCGCTCAGCGAGAAGCAGATCGAACGACTTCCCGCGTGCCTGGCCGATCTGTACCGGGCGCGGCGCTACGAGATCGTCCGCGCTCGCTGACGTAGCTCGAAGTGAGGTGCCCTGCTCGACCGGGTGGCGGAACCCAGGAGCAGGGCACCTCACTACCCAATCTAGAACGCGATTCGCAAAAGGCAATTCGGTGCCCTCGGGCAGTGCCGTGACCGGACCTTCGGTCCGGGTGCAGTGGTGGCCCGCCGCCGTGCCGGAGTCAACCCGCCTCCGCAAGCTCCGGCGGGCTGCGCCCCTGCGGGGTTGACACCGGCCCGGGCCCGTCGGGCCGGACGCCCGGAGGGCGAAGCCTCGACCAGCGGGGCTCGACCCCAAGGAGTGCTCATGCGAGCAGACTCGCTCTTCGAACAGATCACCAGCCAGATCATCGACCAGATCGAAGCCGGTGCCGGCGACTGGAACATGCCGTGGCGCACCCTCGCCGAAGCCGGGACACCCACCAGCGTCGATGGCCGCCCCTACCGCGGCATCAACGCCCTGTGGCTTCCCATGGTCGCGGTTGACCAGGGCTGGACCTCGGGACTGTGGGCCACCTACCGAGGTTGGCAACGACACGACGCCCAAGTCCGGCGCGGCGAGAAGGGCACCCACGTCCTGCTGTGGAAGAAGCTCGACCCCAAGAACGACGAAACGACCGAGGACGGTTCGAAGGAGCGGGCCCGGTTCGTTGCTCGCACCTTCACCGTGTTCGCCGCCGAACAAGCCGACGGCACCGACGACCTCATCGCCGCACGCCAACAGCCACCGGCCGACACGCCCGAACGCATCAGCGAAGCAGAAGCGTTCTTCGCCGCCGTCGGCGCCGACGTGAAGGTCGGCGGCAACCGAGCCTGTTACGTCCCGACCACCGACAGCATCGCCGTGCCCGCCCTCGAGCAGTTCGACCACGCCGCGCACTACTACGCCACCCTCGCCCACGAACACGCCCACTGGACCGGACACCCCGCGCGGCTCAACCGAGACCTTTCCGGACGGTTCGGCGACGACGCGTACGCCGCCGAGGAGCTCGTCGCCGAACTCGGCGCCGCCATGTGGTGCGCGAGCGCGGGCATCAGCACCACCACCCGGCACGACCACGCCGCCTACCTCGCCCACTGGCTCACCATCCTGCGCAGCGACCCCCGCTCCCTGGTCACCGTGGCCAGCAAGGCCCAGGGCGCCGTCGACCACCTCAGCGAGACCGCCGGTCAACTCGCCGGCGACCGCATCGCCGAATCCGTCTGACGATCGACCGGGCGGGCCCCCGCCCGCCCGGTCGCCACCCAGACCTCACGCACTCGCCGACGTCCCTGGACTCGCAGCGGTCTCGTCTCCCGACGCAGGCCGCCGCTTCGTCGCGCCCAACCGCGCCAAATCCCGCGACGTCAGTCCGAGAAACGCCGCGCACTGCTCGCGGCTCAACCCCGTCGCCTCGAGCTCGTCCACCGTCCGACCGAACGCCGCCCTCGCCTCGGCCACCTTGACCTCCAAGTCCGTAATCGCCTGGAGTCGCCGCCTCGCCGAGCGCAACGCCTTGTCCTGCTTGCTCGCCTGATCCCGCTGCCAAGTCCGTAGGTCACTTACCGCATCACTGCCCATTCCAGGTACCACCCTTCACGTCGGCTGCGTCGCGCCGCACCGGCACACGCGTGCGTCTCTCCGCACACCCCCATACGCACTCTCACCCGTCCACGCGTCGCTCTCGCACGTCACCGGCCCCACCGCACCACCAGCCCAGAATCCCTCCCGAGACCACCGCCGACCAGGTCGCTCAATCCACCCCCACCAAAATCCGCCTCACAGAAAATCACCACAGGTGTGCACGAGAGCGACGCGCTCCGCCGGCGCAGTGCGTATGGGGGCGTGCTGTCCGTGGCGAAACTGCGAGTTGGGGCCGAGGCATACCAGCTGACCGGCGTCGCCCAGTCCCTCGATGACTACTACTCGGGCTCGGGCGAAGCCGAAGGGTGGTGGGCCGGCGTCGGCGCCCGCCAGCTCGGCCTCGACGGGCCGGTCGCAGGCGATGACCTGCGCGCCATCCTCGCCGGACTCGCCCCGGGCAAGGGCGGCGTGACCCCGAACGAGGAGCAGATCCACCCCCATCCGCGGCGGGTTCCGGGCTTCGACCTGACCTTCAAGGTCCCCAAGTCCGTGTCGGTGCTCTACGGCGTGAGCGACGACCCCCGAGTGCAGGGCGCCATCATCGAGGCAGCCGAAGCGGCACTGCGCGAGACCCTCAGTTGGCTCGAACGCGACGTGATGGCGGTGCGTCGCGGATCAGGCAACGAACGCTTCCTCGCCGACCTGGCCAAGACCGACCCCGCGGCGGCCGAGCACGCCCGGATTCGCACCGTGCGCGGCGCCGGGATGGCCGCCGCCGTGTTCCGGCACCGCACCTCGCGAGCCGGCGACCCGCTCCTGCACTGGCACGTGTTGGTCCCGAACCTCGTCAAGGGTGCCGACGGGCGCTGGTCGGCCTTCGTGCACCCCGACCTGTTCCGATCCGGCAAGGCCGCCGGCGAGATCTTTCAGGCCGCCGTACGCCAAGAGCTCACCGAACGCCTCGGCCTCCAGTGGCGACCCGGACGCCACGTCCCCGAGGTCAGCGGCATCCCCCAGAGCGTGTGCGACGTCTTCTCCAAACGGTCCGCCGAGATCGACGCCTGGCTCAACGACACCGGCCGCCCCGACGACCCCGCCAACCGCCAAGAAGCCGTCCTCGCCACCCGCCGAGGCAAAGGCGAACACGAAGGCGAGCGCTTCGACGCCGCGTGGAAGCTCGAAGGTGCCGACCTCGGATTCGGACCGGAACAGGCCGACCACCTCGTCTACGGCACGACCCGCGAGACCCCACAAGCCAGCACCGACGCGATGTGGCGGCTGCCCGAGATCTCGATCGAGCCCGACGGCACCCCCTACGGACACGACCGCATCGTGCCGGGCGAGACCTGGATCGCGGATCTCGCCTGTCGCGACCTGTGCACCGACGACGCCACCTTCACCCGCCCTGAACTCCTCATCGCCGTCGCCAAACGACTCGGCAACGGCGCCACCGTCCCCACCATCGAGGCCATCGTCAGCCGCGTCCTCGCCTCGTCCGAGATCATTCCCATCGACACGCCACCGGGGCGGGACCACGTGCCCCGCTGGTCCACCCGGCACATGCTCACGATCGAACGAGCCCTGCTCGACGCGTACGCCCAGCGCCATACATGGCTGCCGGTCGACGCTGCGCAGACCGCGACGATCGTCGCAGCCCACGACGAACTCGGCGCCGACCAGGCCGCCGCCGTCGTCGCACTCACCGCCTCGCCCGACGCCGTCTCGGTGATGATCGGGCCTGCCGGGACGGGCAAGACCTTCACGCTCAACGTTGCCCGCCAGGTCTTCGAGGCCGCGGGATACCGCGTCATCGGCGCCGCACCGTCGGCTCGAGCTGCCGCCGAACTCGAAGGCGGCGCCCACATCGAATCGCGCACGCTGCACTCCCTCACTCAACGGTGGAACACCGGCATCGACCACCCCGACGCCCGCACCGTCCTGGTCATCGACGAGGCCGCCATGGCCGCCACCACCGACCTCCAGCCCCTCGTGAGCCGTACCGTCGACGCCGGCGGCCGAGTCGTACTCGTCGGCGACCACCACCAGCTCCCCGAAGTCACCGCCGGAGGAGGACTCGCCGCTGCCGTGGGCACCGTCGGCACCGTGGCCGAACTCACGATCAACCGTCGCCAGCAGCAGCCCTGGGAACGAGCCGCCCTCGCCGAGCTCCGCGCCGGATCGGTCCCCAACGCCGTCGATGCCTACCGGGCCCATGGCCGAGTCACCGTCGTCGAAGCCAACCAGAACATGATCACCGTCGCCGCTGACCGCTACCTCGCAGCCCTCGATAGCGGCCTTCGGCCCATCCTCATGGCCGGTACCAACGACACCGTTGCTCGCCTGAACACCGCCGTGCGCAACCGACTCCACGAACGCGGCGACCTCCACGACGTCGACGGCCAACGGTTCGCCGTGGGGGAGCGGGTCGTGCTTCGCCGCAACCAGCGACTCACCGACCGCACCGGAGCGAACGTGACGGTGCGCAACAGCGACGCCGCCCACATCCACAGCATCGGCCCCGACGGCGCGCTCACCGTGCGCCGTGAAGCAGATGAACGGCTCATCGACCTGCCGGCCGACTACGCCGCGTCCCACATCACTACCGGCTACGCCGTCACGGCCCACCGCGCCCAAGGCGGCACCTGGGACCTCGCCATCGCCGTCGGGGTCGACGGCCTCTACCGAGAAGCCGCCTACGTCCAGATGTCGCGTGGCCGTGTCTCCAACGAGCTGGTCATCCCCGCACCCCAGATGGACGACATCGACCGTGACCTGGCCCAGCACAGCCGAGGCCTGCCCCTGCCCGGCGAAGAACCACCCGAAGCCATCGACGACCTGCGGGACCGTCTCCACAAGTCCCGGGCCAAGACAATGGCCCTGACCCGAGACCCGCACGCCGACCGCATCGCGGCTCTGGCATCGTCGACGTCGGTCCCCGACCTCGATCGCCGACGCGACTACTGCCTCGCCGTCGAACGCGAAGCGACCCGGCGCATCGGCATCGACCCCGCCGTGCTGCGCGCCGCCGTCGATCGAGCCGAACGCACCGCCCTGCACGCCAAGGTCGGCCAGCAGATCAAGGCCTTCGACCGACAGAACATCGGGACCGTCGTCGGGCTCGCCGACGCCGAAGCAGCCGTCGACGTCCACTTCATCTCCCACGACGGTCACGAAGCCACCCGCCGCCTGCCCTGGACCGAACTCGAGATCGTCGATGACCGAGGACCCACCCGCATCCTTCCCGATGCTGCCAATACCCAGATCGAGGCGCTCCGCGACGCCTCTAACCGCACCACGACCGAATGGACGGCCCACCTCGATGAGGCGGGCACTACACACGGCGAGGCACGGCTGGTCGAACGGGCGAGAAGCGCTGTGATCGACCGCGGCGCCGGGCTCCTCGCCGCCACCCAACCCGTATGGCTCACCGACCTCATCGGCCAGCGACCCACGACACCACACGAGGCCACCACCTGGGATCACGCCGTACGCGCCATCGCCGAGCACCGAGCTCGTCGAGAAATCGACGCCGGTGGTCTGGGCCCAGAACCCGTCGATCCCCAGCAGCGGTCTCAATGGACCGCCCTGTCGCGGTTCCTGCTCGAAACCCGAGTGATCCTCGACGCCGCACCGGAACGGCTCACGCCCCAACCCCGCTCGCTCAGCCGGACGATGGACGAGATGGCCGCCCGCATCCAACACCTCGATCAGATCTTCGAAGGAGCGCCGCCCGACCAACGCGAACTCATCGCCAAGCTTCGCGACACCAACCAGCTCACCCTCGACGACACCAGCGAGATGCTCGCGGCAGCACTCGAAACCCAGGGTTTGCGCCGAGACTGGATCCTGACCAACTGGCCCCACGTCGTCGAATACGCCGAGATCCTCCGGGTCATTGACGAGCCGCTCGTCGACCAGCCGAGTGACGGCGTCGACCTCGCCAGGAACGCGCGGCAGGATGACGCTGGGCTGTCGCTCGACTTCTAGGGCACCACGCCGGAATCGGCCGACCGCCCTGCCCATCCATCGATCTGCCGGACGCCAGACGCCCCACCCGCCGATGAGCGTCGAGCCAACCCTTCGGCCGTGGCGAGCTCCTCGACTGCGCCGTCGCCGAGGCAAGCCGAATGGAACAGCGAAGGGACATCCGTGAGACACAGGACCTGCACAAATGGCGGACCAGCGATCGGTGATTCGCATGCCCAACAGGGACCGATCGAGACGGACGGCCCGCGTCGAGTCAGTCGATCGACCAGATGACGGAGGCTGAACCGCGGGCGCCAGCGGCGAGGCGCTGCGAGTGCCACCAAGGTGGTTCTGATCGGCGCACAGGTCAGTCACGGCCCTGAACGTAGAGAACACAACCGACAGCAATCCACGCCTTGCCAAACACGCGTTCGATCGATATGGTTGTAACGAACAGGTGTACGGCTTCTGGGGATGAAGGAGCAGGCAAAGTGGCGAAGGACAACCGTAGGCACGTCGTCCCGGACAAGTCGGGGGGCTGGAAGGTCGTGAAGCCCGGTGCCAAGCGCGCGAGTGCCACCGCACCGACGCAGGCAGCGGCCGAAAAGCGAGCCAAGCAGATCGTGAAGAACGCCGGAGGCGGCGAGGTGCGGGTCCATCGGCCCAACGGCGCCATCCGGGATAGCGACACCGTGGCACCGGGGCGCGACCCAAATCCGCCGCGCGACAAGAAGCACTAAGCACCGCCGTTGCTGGAGTCGCTGGTCACCGCGACCGTCACCGAAGGAGCGCGCGCTGTCTCAGCTCGGCGTTCCTCGAGCAAGGCAAAGGCGTCGAACGTCATCCTTCTTGCCCTGAGCGAACCTCGTGCCGGCGGTGGGTACCTCCTGAAGGCCGAGATCTCGAACCAGAACCCCGTGGGAATCTCGGACGTGTCCGTAACAGTCGAGATGCTCGGAGGAGTACTCGAACTACGAGGCCAGACGCTGAGCCGCGATCGGCTCAGTGCACCCAGAGCTCTCACACAGTTCGACACACTGACGCTTCCGTTCCCCCACCACGTCCGACTCAGCGAAGAGAGCTTCGAAACGGACAACGTCGACGCAGGACCAAGCTTCCGATCGACCCTCTTCTGGCGTGACGATCTCGACAAGTGCTGGAAGCGGGTCGACGGTGGTCGCCCCTTCCGCGTCAAAGGCAAGGAACTGCGGGAGTTCCTCGACTGAGATGACGTTGGATGGCTAGCGCGCTCGTCGGAGTACTCGTGGGTTCGGTTCTGAGCGTCGTGGTGCTCTGGGTCATCTCGCCAAGGGTGCAAGGCAGGATCCGATCCCAGGAACGTTGGGAAGACGAGGCGCTCGCCCTTCTGCGAAATCTGGGTGGGGAGATTCCGCGAGCCGGGCTTGACTACCAGATCGCGAGCGGTGCGCAGCGAAGGGTCGACGCAAAGATCAGCGCTGGCGAGCTCGACACGAACCGAGATGGCGTGGCCAAACTCGTTGCCGAAATTGAGACAGAATTCCGAGCGACGAAGGCGCGTTGGGAACTCGCGACTGGATGGGAGTTCTTTCTGCGCTGCGACCGAGTGCTCGGGCGGTACGGCGTAGCGCACGGGCAGTATCGGGTGGTCACGATGATGCTCCGAACGAACGACCTGGTACGGGGCGAGGCTGAGGTCGACGACTCCGAGATCGAGGAGCTCTGGGAACAGGAACAGCGTTTCCGCAGGGACCTCATGTCCATGGTGAGTGAGCGCACCGAGCACCTGAGTGTCCCTCCGCGTCGCCTTCGAACAGGCCACGAGCCCTACCGCCCGCGCCGACGACGCTTCCGTGTTCGAAGGCCCAAGGAGGCTGCGGCGAGCGCGTCTGCTGGAGTGCAAGAGACCGTCAGCTGACAGCCGATCTGGCAGATCGCTCCCCACCGGCGTGCCACTACCCATCCACACTCAACGACAGCGACGGATCGATCGGCTCCGGTAGCCGCGCGAGGAGCGACGAATCGCCCGGTCCCGGCTCGGGAGCCGGAAGAGCGGAGAGTAGGTCCGCCGACGCGTGGTTGGTACCCATGCTCGGAGGTGGGAGTTGAGCAAGGAGAGCGGCGGCCGTGCTCGATCGCGCTCCCCGAGCTGCCGGGTGCGAGAGGTAGGAGCCGAGCAGCTCACGCTCGATCGCGGGTTCCAGCCCGTCCTCCTGATCGTTGACGGGGAAGTCGATGACGGTGTCGAGCGCGACGAGCGTCGATTCCACGTCGGCAGGGTTGAGACCGAGATGGTCGCGGGCCAGCTCAGTCGTCATGTGCTCGTCCCCGTCGCAGCGGGCCAAGACCACTCCCACGGCGACCTCGGAGCGGACGCCGGCGTCATAGAGAAGGTCGGCTGTCTCTGACGGCGACAGGCCATAGCGCTCCGAGCACAGGGCGAGACTTTCGGACGGCATGCCCCGACGGGCGGTGAGAGCTAGTCCCTCGGCCGGGTTGTCCACCGCAGTTACGACACCCGCGGCGAGGCACGCCGCATCCGGGGCGTGGCTACTCAGCAAGCCCACGATGTCTTCCGGCGTCTCGCCGGTCTGCGCGAGAGTCCCGCCAATGATCTCCCACAGGTGCGGTTTGGCCGGAAGGAGGGTGACGACCTCTGAGGTGCGGGTAGCGATGATCTCCGCTGAGCTGCAGCCGGCCTGGCGCATCTCGTCGACCGACGCTCCGAGGAGGTGCGCGGCGGTGGACCGGTCGAGCGACCATTGCTCGTCGAGGATCCGGATCGCAGACGTCGTCGACACGCCCACCGCCGGAAGCAGGGGAGCGACCTGCTCGGCAGGCACGCACTCCGCGTGGAGCACTGCGATGGTCGTCTCAGTTCCGACCCCGCAGGATCCGACGAGATCGATGAGGTCGAGCGGGCTTGGATCCGAGATGAGCCGTAGCTGATCGGACCGGTCGAGCCGGTCAATGATCGCGGCGACAAGATCGGCCCGCGTGTAGTCCGTCGCTGCGCAGAGATCCGCTACCTGTGCGTCGATTTCCGGTGCAGTCGAACCGCGGAAGGGTCCGAACACCGAGTTGCGGTTCTGCTCGTCGGGTGCGGGTGGCGCGAGCGTCAGCGGTCGGGGCGCTGCTCCCTGCGTGGTGGCCCGTTCAGCAGCGACATCGCTTGAGCCGGTGTTGTCCGATGGCACCACGATGAGCGGCGTTGTGCTCGCAGCCACACGTTGCTGGTCGTCGGCAACGCCCGCGGCGGCGGGACGTCCGGCGTCCCCAGCGGTGACGGCATCGATCGCCTCGACTCGCTCGGCGACCGCGATGGGTCCACCGAGCTGCGGATACCGCTCGGTGAGCGTGAGCACCGCGGTGCTTCGAGCATCGTTGAGGGAGGCGGCGTCGCCTCCTGCGAGCACGCCAGCACCGGTCTTGGCCCGGGTGTCTTCGAGCCGCCAGAACGCGCCGTCGTCGCCCTCGGCAACGACGAGGTACGCCGACGCGTTCAACCGCAGATACGCGCCACGTCCGGATGCCGACTCGCCCCGTGTTGCCCACTCGGCAGCGGTGTACGGGCCGACCTCGAACCACTCGTTCAGCGGGAGCTGTTCGAGGCTCGCTCGCGGGAGTCGATTCCGCCGGGTGGCGGGCACGACCCGGTCGTCATCGACCTGCATCCGCGGTAGCGGCGAGGCCAACAGATCCACGCCGACGGCCCGGCCCAGCTGTCCACGCAGCTGCTGGGCGGGGGCGATGACATCGAGAGCACGCTCCCACCGCTCGCGCGCCGGCAATTCCGACGGATCGAATTCCGCAGGTGGGGGAGCCGCGACGCCGAGACCGCCAGCGGCCAGCCACACCGTGTGCCCAGCGAGCACGTCGGACAGGGCCGGCCGTTCGGACGA
Organism: uncultured Rhabdothermincola sp.; assembly: GCA_964485515.1. GTDB lineage: Bacteria > Actinomycetota > Acidimicrobiia > Acidimicrobiales > Acidimicrobilacustridaceae > CAZALT01. The sequence goes on from CAZALT010000002.1 coordinate 69,193, forward strand.
ACGGGGACGAGCCTGCACCGCGCCGGCGAGCGCCGCGATCGGATCGTCGAAGGCCGGCACCGCGCCCCGGATCGTCTGCTTGACGATTGCCCGGGCGACCTCGGCCAGGCGTGCCTCGTCGATGGTCACGTCGGGGCGGCGCCCCGGCGTTTCGCCGAACAGCGACCCGAGCGGGCGGCGGGCGAGCTGCTCGACGCAGAACACGCCGCGCCACTCGTAGTCCTGCACTGCCGACAACGTCGGTCGCGTGCCCCCGAGGTGCGGGTCCTGCGCGGTGCCCGGCCCCGTGATCGGTACCCGCACCGGCATCGCATGCTCACCCCGGCGAACTACACACGTCGCTCCGTCATCGGCGGGAACGAGCCTCCACGTCTCGGCGCCCGCGACCGGGCCGATGGCGCCGTGTGCAGCCAGCAGAATCTGGTTGCGCGGTGCGTAGTCGACCCAGTCCCGGGCGCTCTCCAGCAACTCCCGCCAACTTCGGTCGTTCACCAGGGTCCGCTTCGCCCAGGCGTCGAGATACGCCTGTGCCTTGCCGCTGCCGTCGAGGTCGATGGGTTTCGCGATGAGCACCATGGGCTCGACGATCGGGAATCGAACGACCTGCCGAGCGACCTGGTGAGCGACCTATCGCAAGAATTTCGGCGACCTGCCGCTAGTCGTGGTCGCCTCGGCACGTGAAGCACACGAAGATCGGGGCCAGGTCGTAGTCGCTCCACGCACCGTCGCTCTCCGCAACCCACGCGTTGCACCCTGCGCATTCGACCTGCTGAACGGTTCGGGTCGGTGCGGTGGGCGTCGACTCGGTCGGCAGCCTCTGCTGGCCCTTGACCCCGCGAGGCCGAGCCGGCACCACTCGAGACCGAGGCGCTCGGCCGCTTCCGCCGGCCTGGGTTGACGGGAGACCATCGGGCCCCTTCGAGCGGGGAAGGTATGCCTCGGACTCCTCGCGGACTGCCTGGTCCATTCCGGGTTCGCCGCCCCGCGGTGCCCGCTCGGTGCTGAGCGGACAGGTCGACACATCGGGCAACACCGGGCGTCCGTCCTCGCCCACCCCCGTGACCTGACGCATCGTGCGGTCCTGCCACCACGGCACTGACTGCAGGTGCACCGGCGGCAGGGTGCCGTGGATCAGTACGGCCTCGCCCGGCAGCATCTGGCGCACGACGTGGGCCGCCACCAGGTCCTCACGCTGCACGCTCTCCGACACCGTGCGCCGGCCACCGGTCGTATCCGCCGACCACGATCGGCGCGCCACATGCTCGGTACCCGTCACCTTGCCGAGCCAGTTCAACGTCGCCGGATCGTCGCAACCAGTGAAGATCACCTTCGAGCGATGCCCGCCCAACACCGCGTCCGACAGCGTGCCGTAGCGGTGATCGATCTGGGCCTTGGACTGCCAGCACGTCACGAACATGCCGCCGAGCCCGGCGATGGTCGACACCTCCTCCGGGAGCCACTGCAGCTCCAGTTGGGCGGCCTCATCGATCACGAACAGCAGGGGCTTGGTGAGTCGCCTCCCCTCGATGTCCCACGCGTGGATCTGCTCGCGAAGATCACCGAGCAGCCCGCCCAGCACCGGGGCGAGACGCTTGAACTCCGTATCTGGAGCGATCAGGTAGAGCGTGTTCGCCTTCCCGTCGTTCTCCGCACCCATCAACCACTCCAGGTCGATGAACCGTGGCTTGTGATCCCACACGACGTCGGAGTGGTACTTGGCGCGGGCGCTGCGCGACGCCGAATGCTCCACTGACGGCTCCGACCATGCCTCGAAGGCCATACGGGCCGTGGCGTAGATCGAGGCTCGGATCTTCGGGTCCTCCAGGTGCAGCGCGAGCAGCTTCATGCCCGCCGCCTCGGCCAGCTTGTGGGTCTCGAGGTCGCTGGACTGCAGCCCCATCCGGACCAGGTCGTTGATGGCCGGATCCGTGATCCCCGCACCACGGAAGGCCCACGCCGTGAGTCGTTGGATCGTGAGTGGCTCGTCGCCGGTGTGGCGATGTGAGTCCGGCAGCAGGAGCGACAATCCGGCCAGCGCCATGTACGCCGAAACGAACGTCTCGCCCTGCTGGGCCCAGTAGTCGCCACCGGACACGCCGTTGCGGGGGATCGCCGCGGCGAGGGCCCGGCCGGCGCGCATCGCGCCCGATGTTGTGGTTACCCGGCGCAGGGGAGTCCAGCGGGCCGTGGCCAGGCTCGTCGACTCACCGGGGTCGAACACGGCCAGCTCGCCCATGGCGGCGCGCGCCGAGGCCGTCACGTCGTACAGGTCGCGCTTCACCGACAACGCCACCACCGGTCCGTCCCAGCCCGCGATCCCGGTCGACAAGGTCACCGTCTTGCCCGACTGCGTTGGGCCGATCAGAGCCACCGACCCCCGGGTTCCCTGGCGGCGTCCGGCAGCGCCTCGAAGTGCGTGACGGTCGCGGTCCTCAGTGGCGAGCAGCGGGCCCCGCGACGATGCCCTCCCGAGGAGGAAACGGCCCGGCGGCGGCACTACCGACGGCACCGTCAGGGTGCGCAGATCCGACGGACGGGCGACGCGCGCCGACGTCCCCACCCCCAACCGCTCCAGCTGCTGGTCTCGCAGCCGGCGCCACCCACGGAACCCCAACCATCCAATCGCCGTCACCACGACCGCGACGAACAGCGTGGCCGACCAGTAGCCGACCGGTCCGGGAAGACCCGACGCGTGGTCACCCCAAGCCGCCGCCGGATCGCCCGGTGCCGTCAGCAGACGACCGGCGACCGTCCACAGGGCGCCGGCGTCGCCCGACACCCGGCCATGCGGGCGGGACGACAACCACGCACCGCCGAACAGGACCACTCCGACGGCGCAGACCGCTACGGCGCCACCGATCGCCAGCGTCTCGGCTGTGCTGGACGGCGCCGACCCGGAGGGCGCGCCCTGGCTCATCGGAGCACCCCAAATGCCGCTCCTGACGACGGATTTCCTCTGCAGGTCGCTCGACAGGTCGTTCGCCAGGTCGCTCGACGGGTCGCTCGGATTCGCATCGTTCGGTCATCAACCCCCGTCCAAGGAGCCCCCAGATGACCGAACTCAACGAATCCCTGCGCCGCGGCTACGCCGTCTTCGCCCGACGCCGGATCCCCGACTCCTGGGCAGAACGCGAGCCCTCTCTCGCTGCCTACGCCGAGCCCGCCGAACTGGTCGGAGCGATCCGCAAGGACGCCCTCAACCCACGCAGCGACGCCCTCGTCCGGTCCCTCATCCACCTCAGCGCCGACCAGCCAGACGCCATCGTCATCCTCCTCGAAGCCGTCACCCCACGGCTGTTCGGACGCATGATCGGCGGGCAGTCCATCGAGTACCGCGACGCCATCCTTCTTGACCTCGTCGCCGTGATTCTCGAGTCCGGTGACCTCGACGGCCTCGACCACCTGGTCCGTCGGCTCGCCAATCGGGCCTACAAGCGAGCACAACGACGCTGGTTCGCCGACAAGCTCCGCGGCGAGACCGAGATCTACTCCGAGTCCGGCGTCTCGCTCGCCGCAACTGCCCCCTCGATCGAGGACGAAGTCGTCATTCGAGTCGAGTTCGAAGCCGTTCGTGAGACCGTGAATCAGGCGCTCGAATCCGGGGAGCTCACCGCCGACGAGTGGGACATCGTCCGGACCTGCAGCATCGAACCCCGCCTCGGATTCGAGCGTCCCGACGTCGACAAGGACTACGTCTACCGACGTGTTCGGAAGGTCAGAGAGTTGTTGGCGCATGCCTCCTAACGCACTGGGTCAAGCGCACGCGTCGCTGTGCGTCATGTGACCAACCTCCATCGGGTTCTCCGGAGACGCGGCTCGCTGCGCCTGGCCATTGAGCGTGCCCCGTGCGTGCCCTGCCCTGGTGCCCAAGGCTGAGCAGTCCGATGTGGGAATCCCTGAGCTGCCGGATCCCGCCGCCTACCGTGGCGTATATGGCGGAGGAGTCGTTCCAGGTGGCCCCGATGAGTCGAGCACGGCGTATGGCGATGGCCGCCGCCGGCGTCGTACTGGTGGTCCTAGGCACTTGGCTCGCGGTCGCGTCACTTCACTCGTTTGGGGCGATCGATGTTTCTTTGATCGTTGCCTTCGCTGCAGGGTTCATGGTGATGGCCGGCCGTCTCGCTTGGTTCAGCGCATCGCGGGCTGCGAAGTCGGCGGAGGAGGCGAAGGATCTCATTCTTGGTCGGCGCGACCTGACGGCGGACTCGCGAGTTCTCAAGACGGCGGGCACAGCAGTTGAGGATGCCCCGTGTTCGGAACCGATATCCGTGTCGACCGATGAGCCGCGCACCACAGCCGACCTCTCGCTTCGACGGTTCCTCGATGAAGCGAACGAGCGCAGCTTTGGGTACCACCAGCTAACCCAGGCTCAGGCCCGTCGGATCGGGACCGCCTCGATAGGCGCCATGGTGGCGGCGATTTCTCTCGTCGCTGTGGGAGGCGTCGCAGCGTTCAGCCGGGGGGACGACGTGAGTTGGGTCGTGCCGGTTCTTGCAGGAGGAGGTGCGGTCCTCGCAGGCATGATCTCGGCGACGTTCCTCCGGACCTACAAAGCGTCCTTGACCGAGATGCGCTTCTACTTTGACGAGCCCGCCCGTATCAATCGGCTGATAATCGCGAACCACATCGTTGATGAGATAGCGGACACCGCGAGGCGAGACGAGGCGCGGGCCGCCCTCGCCAACGCCCTTGTTGCGAACACTTACGACCACGGACCTGTCGACTTTGGTGCCCCAGCCGAGTTTCCCGGTCCAAACTGGTCCTCAAGCCTCCGCAGCTCGACGGCTTCAGGCGCGTAGAGGGGCCTGTCGCGTCTCGGATCAAGGGGTCCAGCTAGGTCTTGTTGCGGATTCCAATCTCGTGCAGAACCAGCCGTCTTGAGAGGTTGAACGCCTGGTCGAAGGCGGTTCGTAGTTCAGTGCCCCCGACCAGGGCGTTCCCGTGAGCGATGTCGTTTCTAAGCTGAGCCATTCGGCCCGGAGGAACGGTCCACGACCCGAGCACGTCTACATCCTTCGCTAGGCGCCTAAGCCTCGCTTCGAGCGATGTGCTCGGGCGACGCGGTACCCACTTTTTGAGGAACTTCTGGTGGGCAGCTTCGGTCCCAGCGAGGGCGACGGCGTCCAGGGCGTCGGAGCGCCTAGACGCGAAGTCTTCCTTCGAGATGCTGCTGACTCCGTATCGTCGGGAATGAAATGCTTCAAGCGCACTCGTCAGATCGACGTAGCGATTCCGAATCGGGCGATCAACGGAGTTGATAGTCGCAGTCAACAGATCCAGGAAGACCTCCTGTTCGTCGGCCAGTGTCCGCATGCGTCCCAAAACATCGGGAAGCCCACCCGGATTGAGGTTGATGGCGGCCGCGCTCATCAGAATGAGTTCCCGCTCGTAGGAGTGGTCGTGGTCGCCGACACCGGCCATCCAGACTGGGATCCGGCCCCCAGCCCTTTCGAGAGGGGAGAGGTTCTTCTTCCACCACACATGGATGCTTGCTGGGCTCGATTTCGTCCCGGTCGCTGTCTCGATCAGCGTGTTGGTCGGAGCGACCCACTCGCTGAGCCAGTACCCGAGTGATTTCGGCGTACTGCTCGTCAACTCCAGCGTCGGAATCATCTCGAAGCTCGTCGAGGTCGTGCTCTGCCGACCGGTGAACTTGTAGAGCACAGTCGCCTCGACGTCGCCCGACTGCCACTCCAGCTTGCGATCCTCGAGATCTACCTGGACCTTCCGCGTCCGACGTGTCGGCCACTTGCTGGGCCGCACTGGATAATCGCCCAGAAGCTGGGCAAGAGCGGGCATGTGAAGCTCAGCTCGTCGAATGAACCGCTCCTCCGGCTCTTCGAGGAGCACGCCGATCAGCGCCCGTCCAACCCTCAGCTTCTGCACCTCGGTCACACCGAACTTGGCCCCGCCGTACCCGCATCCGAGAAGCGTCACCGCACCCTTGTCGGCAAGCCTGCCGTGCAACATCGGCACCCACTGGGTTCCGAAGTTGTAGACACCGTCAACAAGCTGCTCGCCTGCCCACATCGGCGTTGTTGGATCGAGGAGTTCAAGCTCGGGAGCTCCGAGGCGATCCCAGCTGAGGCGACCTGCGACCTTCCGGTCGGGTGATTGTGGGTCCCACCAGAGGCCGTAGCTCGACTCTGCTGGCACTAGCGACCACGCCTCGGGATCGCGGTGGAGTTCCGCCGTAGTGACGGCGGAATTGGGATCGTCATCGCAGGTGCTCTAGCCCTATCTGTTCAGAGTGGGTCTTGAGCTGGGTGTGATGGTTGCCCGGCT
>CAZALT010000003.1:0-41784 GCA_964485515.1 uncultured Rhabdothermincola sp.
CCACGAGCTGTTCGAGCGCGGCCTGCTCGGTCGAGCCGGTGTACGTCGTGGTCAGAACTCGGAGCTGGCGCCCGTTGGAGCAGTGGCGACGTAGCGCATCGACGAGGGGAGCGATGCCGCTGCGACGGATGAATGCCATCACGACATCGATCCGATCAGACGACTCGATCTCCGAACGGAGTTGGTTCCACAGGTTCGGCTCGCCCGGCGCGTTCGTCAGCAGCGTCGTGTCGAGCAGGGGGATGAGGGGCTGTGGGATTGGCGCCGGGCTGCCATCAGGCCGGCGCCCGAGGATCGCCTCGAGTACCGTCCCCGGATCGGCCGGAGCCACCCCGGGATCGACCTTGACCAAGTCGCCGAGCCGGTCGATCAACGCACGCGCCACCTCGATCCCGACCTGCGCGCGGTCCTTGTCTGGAACGTCGGCCAGCGCCCGCCCGATCTCCCGGCTGAGGTGCCACGCAACCCGATCCGGCGTCTCCGCGGCATGAAGCGCTCGCTGCTCGGTCGGCAGAGCATCCGAAAGCGCGTCGAGACGCGCCTTCAGTCCCTCGGTGACGAGGACTTCGTACAAGCCCGCCGGCAACTCGTCCACGAAGCGCACGCTAGGAGCTCACCGGTTGCGCCGCGGGGATTGGTTCGTTCGGTGCCTGATCGTCACTTGTCGATTGTCACGGGGGCGACCGGCCGCGAGACCGTCTTCCGCGCGAGGTAGTCGTCTCCGGTGAGATCCAGGAGGAGGTCGAGGTACTCGAAGCCGACCTCGTCGATGCGGGTCTCGACCTCCGGGTCGTGATGGCCGACGCCGATGTCGTAGAGCATGGCCCCGTCCGTGCCGAGCACACGCTGGATGCGGAGCGTAAAGAGCCAGTCCTCGTTCATCTCGCCCTCGGTCTCGAGGACTGTGGCGCCCGGGAGCACCTCGGCGACCGTGGTGAGCGCCATCTCGATGAGCAGCGGAACGAGACCGGCGACCGCGTCGGCGTGGCGTTGCTGCGCGGCGGTGAAGGCTTCGATCAGCGATTGGCTCGGCACATGAACTCCAGGGAGAGGGGGTCTCGTTCGAAGGTACAGATGGTCTGTGACGCGAAGCGGGTCTGGCTCGTCCGTTGAGGGAGACCTCGTAGCCTCGATGTCCATGCCAACACCTCCGGGTCAGCCCGTTGTCGATTGCACGATCGAGCTGCGCGAGGTCGAGCCTCGGGTGTGGCGCCGGCTGCTCGTGCCGGGGAGCGCTCGACTCGACAAGCTGCATCGCATGTTCCAGGCGGCGATGGGATGGGAGGACTGCCACCTCCACTTCTTCGACATCGGCGCCGGGCGGTACGGGATGCAGTTCGACGAATACCCCGAGGATGAGCTGCAGGAGAAGGACTTCACCGTCGTCACGGCCATCGGAACCAACGAGCGATTCGGCTACGAGTACGACTTCGGCGACTCCTGGGAACACGAGATCACCGTCCACCGGGTGTGGCGGATGCCGAAGGGCTTGAAGTTCGCCGTGTGCCTCGACGGTGACAACGCCTGTCCGCCCGAGGACGTCGGCGGCTCCTGGGGCTACGAGCACTACCTGGCGGTGCTCGCCGATCCTGCACACGAGGAATACGATCAGTTGAGCCGGTGGCGCGGCCCGTTCGACGCGGAGGCCTTCGACCTGGCGCTCGTGAACGCCCATCTCCAGGCGGTTCGCTGATCCGTTCAGCGGGTCGGCGGCACCACGCCGACCGTCTCGGCGAGAAGGGCGCGGATCCTGGTCCGCAGTCGCGCCGCCGGGTCGTTCTGGAGGTCAGCGGTCAGCACACCAAGTGCGGCGCCCTCGGGCCCCAGCTCGCGCCACAGCATCGCTCGCACCCGTCGGAGCGGTTCGCTCGAATCGAAGATGGCCGGCTCGACGCCGTCAGCGGCGGCGACCTCGAGGCATCGTCACAGGTCCTCGGCATCGCGAGCCTCGGTCCGCACTGTTCGGACCATGGCCTTCAGTGCGAGCATGCCGACCGCGTCAGGGAGCGTGACGGTGGTCGAGAGTGCGGACTGGTCGGTGAGCACCATCTCGACCTGGGCGGTGATGGCGGGACGCCGAAGGGCTTCGGCGAGGCCCGGCACCTCGGTCGTGACGACCGAGCCAACGGTGACGGTGTCGCGAGCGCGAGACCGATAGCTCGGGATCAGCAGGTCGACCGCGGCAACGCGGCGGTCGTCGATGGGCCGCTCCCACCGGTTCCCCGCGACTTTGACGTAGCCCATCGCCTCGATCGCGTCGACGAGCTCGGGTTCGCGCAGCACGTGCGGCGGTACGCCGAAGTCGGCATCGCCGGTTGCGCGCAGCGGAACGTCGAGTGCGAGGCGCTGGATGTGGATCATGACGGCCACGCCTCCGATGAGGCGGTGCTGTTCGGTGGTCCCGCTGGCGGACATCGCGGCGGACACGTGGGCAATGGCGGTGAAGCCGCCGTCCATCGCGGCCGAGAGGCTCGGGAGCACCACGGGTCTCGTCATCGGACCCGTGGAATCGTCCGTTCGACGATCGCGGTGCGCAGCCGGTCGGCGGCCTCGGCTCGGTCCTCGCCGCCGAGGTCGAGCAGGTCCCACCACTGCTGGCACGGGTCGGCGACCGGCAAGCCTTCCACCTCACCGCGCCAAGGGGCGGCGGGGGAGAGGAGGCCCTGGTCGTCTGTCCATCGTGTGACCAGGCTCGCGTCGGCTCGCCCCTCCGCTGGTACGATGCCGGCGTCCTCGATGGGCAGCCGAGCGTCGAGGTAGGCGATCGTGACCGTGGGGTGGCGCCACGGAGCGATGAGGTCGGGGGCGAGGTCCGCGGAGAAGGCGACCCTGACGTCGTGGCCGCTGGCCAGAGCGAGCACTCGACGGGCCTGCTCAGCGAGCGGGCGGGTGCTGTACCAGTACGACTCGGGCTCGACGAGATGAGGTCGGGCCCGAGCGGTGTAGAGATCGAGCAGCTTCGTTCGCTCGCCGACGTATCCGTCGGGCGTTGCCGTGACGGCATGGTGGTCCGCGAGTTGCCTGAGGATCTGCGAGGCCCGGGGCTGGGTCACCCCGACCGCCGTTGCGATGGTCACACCCGTGAGCGGATCGTCGGATGCAACGAGAAGGCGGACTACCGCTGCCGTGCCCGCACCCCAGCGGCGCACCACGTTCCGTGAGGCGGTGGTCGTCGACATGCCGCCAGGGTATAAGCCTTCTCTGCAGAAGGCAAGGAACACTTATAGGGAGGCTTATGGCCGGAGCGGACGTACGCGCCCAAACGAAACGGCCCGATTCGTTTGGGTGCGAGAGGGCGCGGTGTTGATGACAAGCGATGACATTGCCGGGCGCGAACGGTGCTCGACGACTCGTCCCGGCGGTGGGGGATACACGCTCTCTGGTACGAGTGGGGGACAGTCCCAACCTCGGATCTTCATCGACCTGGGCGTTCAGACAGCCGAGCCAGCTCCAGCCAAGTTGAGCGATAGGTCACCTTCTTTGCGATGCTTGTCATCGAAATGCTGCCTTGGCGCGTTTCTACAGATGTGAACTGCGACGACAGGCAACCAGCGTGAGCGACGTTTCGATCGTGCAGCCCTATGCGCCCTCGCACGGCGGCTTCTCTGTCGAGATCCTCAGCGCCTCCTACGCGAGCGCCTTTCGCACGGTCGTCCGGCTCACCGCGGACCGTCACCTCGCCGAGGACCTAGCGCAGGAATCCGTTGCCCGTCTTGTGGCGAACTGGAGCAAGGTGTCATCGGGTCACGAACACTGGACCAGCAGGGTGGCGACGAACCTCGCCATTGCAGAGACGCGACGTCGCGGCAGTGCGGCACGAGCATTTCGGAGGCTTGACCCCCCACTGCCACTGCCGCCGTCATCCGAAGAATTTGACCTCGACCTCCTGGATGCCCTTCGCCGCCTCCCGCGGCGTCAGCGCGAGGTGGTAGTGCTCCGTTACGTGTCCGATCTGAGCCAAGAGGAGGTCGCAACGACGTTGGGGTGTTCGGTCGGCGCGGTTCGTCAGCACGCCAGTCGCGGACTGGCCGCGCTCAGGAAACGCCTGGGAACCCAGCACCCCATCATCCGCCCGATCGAAGGAGTCAGCAATGCTCTCTGAACACGAGATCCCCGCACCGCCGCCGTTCGATGAGGCCCGGCTCGATGCAATCATGCAGCGTGCCGATGTCCTGCGCCGACGGCAACGAGCTGTGTGGGCAGCGTCCCTCGGCGCCGGCGTCGTACTGCTCGCCGGAGGCGTTCTCATGGCCGCGTCTGCCGACCGGGTCAGCACCGAAACCAATCTCGCATCTCCCACCGGTTCTGCGGCCGCTTCGACGCCCCCCACTACCTATCTGAACGGGGACGAGTACACGGTCTTCGATCTCGCGCCGTCGTTCGGGACGAGCACCGTCGCGGTCGACTGTGTCGATGGAAACCGCGCGATCGAGGTCACGTTCCCGAATCTTGGAGCCGAACCGCTTCAAATCGACTCGGCCTACGTCAAGACAGAGGGCGCTGACGATCCGCTTCTCAGTGAGCTGACGATCGAGGGGTCCCCAGCGCCGCAGGGCAACACGATCCGGCTCTCTGGAACGGTCGACGGGTCCATCGTGGGTGCGTTCATGGTCGTTACCGACGCCCGCTTTCCAGCGGAATGGTTGGAGCAGGCTGGCGCTGACCACCTGAACAAGTCTGTCGGAAACTTCAAGGCGACCGATTCCTGCTGAGCGCACCCGGAAATTCCATTCGCCGCCTCCAGATCTGGTAGCACCCACGAGATCGACCGTCGACCGCAGGCGGGTAGCCTTGATCCCATGGCTCCGGTGAAGCGTGTCTATGGTCCAGGTGAGCTGGAGGCCTTCGTTGCTGGCGGAGGCCCCGCGACCGACGACGATGTCTCGATCACCAACGACGGTCGTCGGCTGGACAGCGCCGAGGCCGTTCTCGAGTTCCTCGAGGACCTTCGGCGAGAGCGGGAAGCCGCCGAGCGTTCGGCCTGACCTGGTGGGCGACCACCCGCCGCTCGATGTCAACCGGATCGTGGAGATCTTCGATCGACACAGCGTGCAGTATCTGCTCGTCGGTGGTGTAGCGGCTCGCCTCCACGGCGCAACGCGGCTTACCGAGGACGTCGACGTGCTGCCTGCTGACGACGACGAGAACCTACGTCGCCTTGGAGCGGCCCTCACCGAGTTGGGCGCGTTCCTTCGGGTCGGTGGCCTGAGCGACGACGAAGCCAGGGCGCTCCCAGTCCGACTCGACGGGGCGACCTTGCGAGGGATGGAGGTCTCGACTTGGCGGACGACTGCCGGCGACCTCGATGTGCTCCGCTCCCTTCGCGATCTCGACGGAGCGCGGCGCTCGTACGTGGAGCTCGAACAGCGCTCGATCGCCATCTCCACCAACGACGTTGAGATCCGCCTCGCCGGTCTCGGCAGACCGTGTTCCGACGCGAGCCGACGTCGAAGGTCGAGCTGAAGTCGCCAGCGGTTGCCTGACGCAGTGTGGCATCGAGAGGCTGGCGATGTTCACCTGTCGTTGTTCGAGACTCGTGAGCTTCGCGGGGACGAAAGGGACTCCGACGGCCTCGTCCCGGGAACTATTGTCTTGGCGGAATAGTTCCCGGGTATGTGGAGAGGCCAGGCCCCGAAGCGATGGCCCAACTGAGCGTGATCGACGCGGCTGACGTACTTGGAACTTCTCGTGGCCGACAACTTTGGGCCCCGGGCGCGGCTCGACACCGTCGGCGGTGGCAAGCTCTCCTGACTCTGGTGTGGGTTTGATTTCTGGTTAGGCGGCTATGGGTGGGGGGTGGTTTGCCGGTTGTTCGCTTGGGTGCCGAATTGGTCACCACGGCCGCGACTTCGGTCCCGTGGCGACGGCGCGCAGCATGGCGAGGATCGTCGACTCGCCTGCTGGCGGGAGCGAGACGGCACGATTGCGCCAGTCGCCGTGCTCGGCGGCGAAGCCGAACAGGTCGAGCAGCGCCCAGGACTCGTGGAACGCGTAGCGGACGTCCTGCTCGCTCGGTGTGCGCCGCATCGCTCCGTCGTTGGTCCGCCAGCCCAGCTCGACGGCGTCGTCGGCGATCTCGCTGAGCAGATCGCGGATGGCGACGGGCTCTCGTCGACCCAGCAGGATGAGGGCCGCGTCCTCGATGACGAACCGGTCCCAACCATCGAGTGCGACGGTGCGAGTGAACGTCTCCCAGACCAGCAGCGGATCGCTTGCCATCGCGGTGCCTCGCTCAGTGCGGCGCAGAACCTTGCCCCGCTTGCGCAGTGCGCCGGCCCTCTCCAGCCACGCGCGCAGGCGGTGCAGCCCGATCACATCGGTCTCTGTGCGCGGCGCCCCGAGCTCGCGCAGCTCGTCGTCCCAGGGGTGCTGGTCGCGGACCTTCAGCACGAAGGCCCGGTTCAGATAGCCCGCCTGGGTGAGCGCCTGCTGCTCACCGAACAGTTCCAACAGCCACGTCACTGGAGTCATGTGCTCGGTGAGGTCTGCTGGTGGGTCGACCGGGTGCAGGAGCCGGTTCGCGATATCGGCTCGGCGCCGGCCGACACCTTCGGACCGCAACGACGCGGTGCGGACCCACTCGCCGATCCGCTCGGTGACCACCACGGTGCGCCACGACTGCCCCGGCTGGTCCGGGTGATCGCCGTCGAGTGCGGCTGCGGTGATCTCCTGCTGGCGGATCCTCCACCCGCGACCCCCAACCGTGAGATCGCCGGCATCGATGGCGGCCTCCAACACGTTCTCGACCGTCGCTCGGGCGCAGGCCTCATCGATCCCCATCGTCGTGCCCCATGCGAAGTCGTCGAGGTCCGGTGGCTCGATCCCAGAGGCCTCCCGCGCCTTGCGCATGGCCTTGAAGCCCTCGGAGTCGGAGCGCTCGAACGCGGCATGCACCGCGGCGGTCCGCTCGTCCCGGCACACAGCGGCATAGGCATCGAGGCCGAGCTCGTCGAAGAGAACCGCCGCCGACTCCGCCAGCCGGCCCATGTGCCCGGCCTCGTCGGTGATGTACTTCGTCGGCAACTGATACCAGAGCCAGTCCTGCACCCCTGCGCGACGGATCTGGCCTGGACCTTCACCCCACGTCAACGTGTTGTAGACGTGCTCGGCCTCGCGGGCGAGATCGGGGTCTTGCTCACCGATCCGTTCGATCGCGTCGGTTGCATCCTCGTTGGACAGCTCGCACGGCTGACGTCGGTTGCGGACCCTCGATGCCATCCACCCATCCTGCCCGCGATCGGGACGCGACGGCACGGTGGCGCGTCGGTCTGCGCTGCGGAGACAGGGTAAGGGGTGAGCGCGCCCGACGAGCGACAGGTCGGCAACGAAGTGTGTGGCAAAGATGTGTGTGCGGAAACGACCAGAGTCCTGGTGGCTCTCGGTCGTGCTCGAAGTCGGGTCGACTTCGCCGGGTTCGGTCTGACCGCCGCCCTCGTGGCGGTCTTCGTCGTTCGCCCTTCGCCTGGAGCCCACTCCCAATAACCAGATTCTGGTTATGGAAACGGGTATGATGTCGACATGGCCAGCGACGCACCGAACTACACCATCATCTCGGCTGACACCCACGCGGGAGCCAACCACGAGACGTACCGCGAGTACCTTGATCCCGCGTGGCGCGACGCGTTCGACGAGTGGCGGGGGGCGTACAAGAACCCGTGGAAGGATCTGCGCAACACCGACCTGCGGGTCCGCAACTGGGATGACGATCGCCGTGATGCCGACCAGTTCGCCGATGGCGTGGTCGGCGAGGTGCTGTTCCCCAACACCGTGCCGCCCTTCTACCCGGGCTTCGTGCTGTTCGCCGGGCCTCCCAAGGCCGACGAGTACGAGAAGCGCCGGGCCGGCATCCAGGCCCACAACCGGTGGATGGTCGACTTCTGCGCCCGGCGTCCTGTCCAGCGGGCCGGCATCGGCCAGATCTTCCTGAACGACGTCGACGATGCGATCGAGGACGCGACCTGGATCAAAGAGGCCGGCCTGCGCGGCGGTGTGCTGCTGCCGACCGTGGCTCCCGATGTCACCTGGGTCGAGCCGCTGTACAGCCCGAGCTACGACCCGTTGTGGGCTGCGCTCCAGGACCTGGACATCCCGGTCCACCTCCACGGCGGCACGGGCTCGCCCAACTACGGCCGCTACGCGGCCACGCCGATGGTCATGATCACCGAGGTCCAGTTCTACGGGCTGCGACCGTTGGTGCACCTCATCCTCGGCGGGGTGTTCGAGCGGTTCCCCCGTCTGAAGTACGTGATCACCGAGGCTGGATCGGCGGTCTTCCCCTCGATGCTCGCGCAGATGGACGGGGTCATCGCCAGCGTGCGCAGCGGGGCCATCGGCGAGCTGAAGTACGGAGCCGACGATGCTCTGCCTCGCTCCGCAACCGAGTACTTCCGCCAGAACGTGTGGCTCGGTGCGAGCTTCCCGGCGACCGCTGATGTCGATGCCCGCTCCACGGTCGCTCCTGGACGGTTCATGTGGGGGAGCGACTACCCCCATGATGAAGGCAGCGGGCCTTACACCCGCGAGCACCTGCGTCAGGTCATGTGGGACCTCGACGAGACCGAGAAGCGCAAGGTCCTCGGCGAGAACGCAGCCGAGCTCTACGGCTTCGATCTCGAGGCGCTCGCTCCGCTCGCCGCGAAGTACGGACCGACCGTCGATGAGCTCGCTCGGCCCCTCGACGAGCTGCCCGAGCAACCCAACAGCGCCCTGCTCCGAGGCGCCGCGGGCGCTCGGGTCGCGTGACCGCAGTCTTCGACGCCGCGGCGTCGCCGAAGGCGAGGACGCCGTCGCAGCACGCCCGCCTGGGTCGGATCGTGACCGCAGCAACCGCACTGCTCGACGACCGCGACTACGAGCGGATCCAGGTCCGCGAGGTCGCCGAAGCCGCCGACGTCGCCCTGGCCACGCTCTATCGCTACTTCCCGTCGAAGGAACGGCTCTATGCCACGGTGCTGGTCACATGGGCCGAGAGCTTCGAGGCGGGCGACACCCGGCGCAGTGCCACCGAGTCCACCGACGAGGACCGACTCCGCTCAGCCCTGCGCAGGGCGGTACGAGCCTATGAACGGCACCCGCACTTCTACCGGCTCATCACCATCCTCGAGGTCGTGTCGGACCCCGAGGTCGCAGAGCTGTTCGACCGGTTCGCCGTCGGCTTCGGCGACTCGCTTCGCGACTCGTTGCGCTCGCTCGACGCTGACGACGCCGAGGTGATGGTGCATCTGGTGAGCTCGTTGCTGGGTTCGCTCCTGCGATCGTGGTCGATGGGCAAGTCCCCGATCGCGCTCGTCTACGCCGAGATCGACCGAGCCGTCGCGCTCCTGTTCCGACCCTCGCAGTAGCGCCATCTCCCGGACTCCCCCCGATCGGGGGTGGTAGGCGGGCGAGGAGTCGGTCATTGTGTCGGCGTGTCGGGGTCGGTGGCGATGACGGCGGTGACCATGCCGAACATGCCTGATTCCCGCTCGACGTGGGGGAGGATGTGGCAGTGCCAGACCCAGGTCCCGGGTTGGTCGATGTTGAAGAGCACGGAGTAGCGCTCACCGGGAGCGACGTTGAGGGTGTCGGCCGCGTAGGGCTCGGCGAGCGGGAGGCCGTCCTTGGCGATGACGATCTGGTCGAACCGGTGGAGGTGCATCGGATGGATCTGCGTTCCCTCGTTGTAGTAGTGGACGAGGATCCAGTCGCCCACCGTCGTGCTGATCGGTTCGGTGGCGGGGAAGCTCTTTCCGTTGAGGGAGTAGCCGATCACCCCGGCGTCGTTGAGCACCATGGGGATCTCCTGGCTCACGGTGACGTCGTCGGGCACCTGGGTGTACCCGACGGTCTGGCCACGCGGGAGCGGCGTGTCGCCGATGAGGATCACACCGAACATCCCGTCGGGCAGGAGCGCGTGCCCGTGGGCGTGCGGGTGGTACATGGCCACCGACGGCCGTTCGGTCGAGATGGTGTAGGTGAAGCTCTCGCCGGGCTCGATGAGGTCTTGCGTGAAGGGAGCGACACCGTCGTTTGCGTTGTCGTTGAGGGTGCCGTGCCAGTGCACATCGGTGGCGAGCGGCAGGTCGTTCTGGACCCGGACCTCGACCAGGTCGCCGACCTCGACGTCGATCATCGGGGCGGGAACCATGCCGTTGAAGGTCCACGCCTCCACCACCTTGCCCGGCTCGACCTCCCAGTCGGCCAGCTCCATGGTGAGGTCGAAGACCTTGGTGCCGTCGGCTCGCACCTCGGTGGGGGCGAGCAGTTGGTTGCCCTTGCCCTCGGTCGCAGCCGGAAACGCCGAGGCCGAGGCGAGCATGTTGTCGGTCAGCTTCTGGTAGTCGGCTTCAGTCATGTGGCCGCTGTGGGTGCCGCTGTCCGCCGCGACCTCTCCGCCGGTGCTCGCCGCGCCTGCCTCGGTGATGGTCAGCGTTGCCTCCATGCCCGATGACTGGTGTCCCGAGATCTGGCAGATCATCGTGTAGGTGCCCGGTTCGAGTGAGCTGAGGTCGATGGTGGCGGTCTCGCCCGCGGCGAGGTCGGGGGTCTTGAGGTCGGTGCCGTCGATGGCGAGGTTGTGCGCCACCGAGCCGTCGTTCATCACGTGCAGCGATCCGCCGGCACCGATGGTCACCGGTGACACGCTGAACTCGCTGAGCGAGACCATCGCGGTCTCGGCTTCGCCGCTCCCGCCCGCCTTGCTCTCGTCGACGGCGCGCCAGCCGAGACCGACCGCGATCACAGCGATGAACACCGCACCGAACGCGATGGCGACCGCGACCAGGGGGAGGCCGTCTCGTGCGGCGCTTCGTTCGACCGCGGCCGAGGGCTCGACGGGCTTGGCATCTGGCTCAGGGGGGTGGGGGGTGGTGGTCAATGCTCGACCCTTCCGTGTGTGGGGGCGGGATTGGCTTGTCGTGGGGCTGGAACTGGCTTGTCTGGCGGTATTGAACGTGGTTGGTCCTGGGATTCGGCGAGGTCGGTGGCTGGCGCCATCGCGCTGAGCGGAGTCTTGGCGAGGTCGCGCAGGAGGTGAGCGCGGGCTTGGGACCACGCGTCGTGGAGGGCGCACCGGCCGCCGGTGGCACAGGACCGCTCCTCGAGCACGCAGTGGGTCACGTCGGTCTTGCCCTCGATGGCCTCGATGACGTCGAGCACGGACAGGTCTTCGAGGGCGACCACGGCGGTGTACCCGCCCGAACGCCCCGGATCGGAGCGCACCCAGCCCTGGGCGACCAGCGGCGTCATCGCGTGGGACAGGAATCCCGGTGAGGTGTCGAGCAGGTCGGCCAGTTCGGACGCCTTTCGCCGCTCGCCGCTCTGGGCCAAGGCGAGCAGGGCACGGGTGGCGAGGTCGGTCCGCCGTGTAACCTCCAATCGCATAGTGTGAGAGTATACATATCCGGAGGAGATGGCACATCGACCTCAAGGAACGAGGAGGCCAGCGTGAACGCAAACGAAGATGGCACACGTGGTGATCTGGACACCGTCGACGAGATCGCCGAGCTCGTCCGACGCTTCTACCGGGAGGTTGCGCAGGACGATCTGCTCGGTCCGATCTTCAACGACGTCGCGCAGGTCGACTGGGCTGCGCACCTCCCCAAGCTCACGGCGTTCTGGTCCCGAGCCCTGCTCGGCGAACCTGGCTACGAGGGCAATCCGTACCGGATGCACATGCTCGTGCACGAGCGGTCTCCGTTCACGGCCGCGCACTTCGAGCGTTGGCTCCTGCTCTTCGATGAGGCACTCGCAGGTTGGGAGGGCGTGCACGTCGAACAGGCGCGGGCGTTCGCCAACCGGGTGGCCCACGTCCACAGCAGGGCACTGCTCGGGACGCCCGCCGTCGCCATCGCGGGCTCCGAGCCGAGTGGGGCGCTTGTGGGTGAGCCAGCTTCGCCCCCGGTCTCGTCACCTGCCGCGACGCCGGTCTCGGCACCGGTGGCGCGACCGTCGTCGAACCACGGGGTCCAAGAGCCGAACGTCGCAGACCAGCCGAACGACCAGCCGAAGGACCAGCCGAAGGTCGGTGTCCACTTCGCGGTGCACGTCGACCGCGACACCTGCATCGGTTCCGGTCAGTGCGTCCACTGGGCTCCCTCCGTCTTCGGGCAGGACGAGGAGGCCAAAGCCGTGCTGGTCGCGTCGACCGACGGGCGTGAGGACGTGATCCTCAAGGCGCTCGTGAGCTGCCCGGTCGAGGCGATCATGCTCGAGGTCGGCGACGTCACCGTGCGGGCGCGCGATCTGGCCAACTGGATGAGCGGGGTAGCGGTCGACGATCCGCTCGTGGACCTGCTCGGCCGTCTCAGCGACGAGCACCACGAGCTGAAGGCGGCACTGGCCGACCTCGGCACGGTCGACGATCAGGACACCTGGCTCGCCGGGGTGTCGTCACAGGTGGCCGACCACCTCGAGGAGGAGGAGCGCGCCTACGCCGCGATGCGCGCGCTGGTCGACCCCGGCCTCGTCGACGCGCTGCGCGACGGGCATGCCCGGATCGACGCCAACCTGGCCGATCTGCGTGACTCGGTCGACGGCGAGGATCATGAGCGTGCCGGGTCGCTGGTCGCGGCCATCGAGGACCAGATCCACCTCGAGGAGTCGGTGCTGTTCCCGGTGGCACTCGCATCGCTGGTCCGCCACGCGGAGGGCTGAGCTGGGCAAGGTAGCTTCACGTCGTGAACGCGACTGCCTCTCCCGTGCTCCTCGACGCCCACGCCCACAGTTCGGCGGAGGTGACCGCAGCAGCTGAGGTCGATCCCGCAGTTGGTCTCGACGCGGCCGAGGCCGCGTCCCGGTTGGCGCTTGACGGGCCGAACGAGCTGCGAACCGATCCGCCCCCGAGCTTGTGGACGGTCGCTCGGGGCCAGGTCACCAACCCGATGAACATCATGCTGCTCATCGTGGCCCTGGCGAGCCTCGCGATCGGACAGATCGCAACCGGCATCGTCGTCGCCTCGTTGGTCACCTTCAACGTGGTGATGGGCACCGGTCAGGAACGCAAAGCCCAGGCCAGCGTCGACGCGCTCGCGCAGCTCCAGGTGCCGAGCGCCCGCCTCCGGCGAGACGGGCAGGTCGTCGAGGTGCCCGCTGTCGAGCTCGTGGTCGGCGACATCGTTCTCATCGAGGCGGGCGACCTCGTGCCCGCCGACGGGCGACTGATCAGCTCGGCCACGCTCGAGGTGCAGGAGGCGGCGCTCACCGGTGAGAGCGCTCCGGTGGCCAAGGACCCCGGTGTGCTCGCCGAGGGCGACACGGCCCTGGGCGACCGCACCAACCTGGTGTTCCAGAACACCCAGGTCACCCGCGGTTCGGCCGTCTTCGTCGTCACCGCCACCGGCGCCGAGACCCAGATGGGCCGCATCGCCGACATGGTCTCGGCCACCAAGCGGACCAAGTCGCCGTTGCAGCGCGAGCTCGACGGGATGACGAAGGTCTTCGGGTTCCTCGCCTGGGGCGCCGTCGCGGTCATCGGCATCGTCGGAGCTGCCCGGGGTCAGGACGGCGAGACGCTCGCGCTGCTGTGCATCTCGACGGCGATCGCCTCGATCCCCACCGGACTGCCGACGTTCGTGCAGACGATGCTGTCGTCGGGGGCGCAGCGCCTCGCCGAGGAGAAGGCGGTCGTCAAGTCGCTCGCCGATGTGGAGACGCTCGGCGGGACCACCGTGATCAACTCGGACAAGACCGGCACGCTCACCATGAACGCGATGACGGTCGCGTCCATGTATGCCGGTGGCCGCTGGTTCCGCGTCGAAGGGTCGGGCTACGCCAAGACCGGTGCCATCCTCGGTGCAGCCGGATCCGTTGCCCCGGACTTCACGCCGCTCGCCCTGGGCCTGGCGTTGTGCTCGGACGCCACCGTGGCCGACGACGGCTCTGTCATCGGGGATCCGACCGAGGCTGCGCTCGTCGTTCTCGCCGCCAAGATGGGCGTCGACGCCGAAGCCACGCGCCACGCCATCGCTCGGGTCGTCGAGGTCCCCTTCGACTCGGACTACAAGTTCATGGCCACCTTCCACGACCGGCCCGACACGATCCAGGGCCCGGTCGTATCCGAGCCGCACTTCGTCGCGGTCAAGGGTGGACCCGATGTCGTGCTCGCCCGCTGCTCGCGGGCGCTGCGCGCGGGTGAGGTCGTCCCCGTCGACGATCTGCGCCAGGAGATCCTCGACGCCAACCGGAAGCTCTCCGAGCAGGGACTGCGCGTCCTCGCCTTCGCCGCCAAGGGCCTCGACTCAGCCACGATGGACGCCGCTCGTGTCGACCCGATGGCGGCGGTCGACGACCTGGTCCTCGTCGGTCTCGTCGGCATCATCGATCCGCTGCGCACCGAGGCCACCGCCGCGGTGCACACCGCCCTCGGGGCCGGGATCGATGTGCGCATGATCACCGGCGACCACACCATCACCGCCCGCGCCATCGCCGACCAGCTCGGTCTCGGGCCCGGGGTCATCACCGGGACCGACCTCCAGGGCCTGAGCGACGAGGAGGTCGTGGCCCTGCTCCCGCAGCTGCACGTGTTCGGCCGGGTCGCGCCCGAGGACAAGCTGCGGCTCGCCCGCCTCATGCAGGAGTCCGGCGAGGTCGTGGCCATGACCGGCGACGCGGTCAACGACGCTGCCGCGCTCAAGCAGGCCGACATCGGCGTCGCCATGGGCAGCGGGTCCGAGGTGTCCAAGCAGGCCGCCAAGATCGTGCTCACCGACGACAACTTCGCCACCCTGGTGCGCGCCGTCGACCTCGGTCGTGACATCTACCGGCGCATCTCGTCCTACATCCGGCTCCAGCTCACGATCCTGTCCTCGGTGCTCCAGCTCATGGTGCTGGCCACGATCCTCAACATCAACGGCGGCGTCGCTCTGTTCCCGATGCAGCTGCTGTTCTGCAAGTTCTTCGTCGTCGTCACCGTCGTCATCGGCTTCATCGCCGACGTCCCCGATCCCGGCGTCATGGAGCTCCCGCCCCGCAAGCCCGGCACCCGCATCGTCAACGGACCCCAGATCGTGCGGTGGGCGATCAGCGGGTTCCTCGTCGCGGTCAGCGCTCTGTGCCTGCTCGAGTGGGGACCCGACGAGGCGTCGGCCACCGCCGGTTCGGTGTCGATGACGATGGCGTTCGCCGTGGTGGCGCTCAGCGCGGTCAACCTCGGCGTCGTCATGCGCCGAGAGCGCCAGGCCCCGTGGTCGTCGCCGATGTTCCCGTACTTCGGGTGGTTGATCGCCGGCTGGACCCTCACCTGGGCCGCGGTCGAGCTGGGCATGCTCCAGAGGCTCCTCGACACGGTCTCGCTCAGCGGCGGCCAGTGGCTCGTGGTCTTGGGGCTCTCGCTGATCACGCCCGCCTTCGTCGGCGTCGACAAGGCCATCCAGCTGCGTCGACTCCGGCACACGACCGCTCCGGTCTCGAGCTGAACTGCTCGGTCGTTCCTGTTCGCTTCCGGCGTCGAGAGCCGGCTATCTCTATCGGCCGGTAGGAGTAGCCGGGGCGGGTTCGGAGCACGAGGTCGGCGCCGGGTCGCCGGCCAGGCGGTCGTGCAGCCAGGCATCCACGGCCTGCACCGTGAGCAGCCACGCGGTCGCGTGGTCCCAGGTCGGGTCACGCATCACCTCGACGGGGACCCCGGCACTGCACATCGATCGGGCCAGGGCTTCGGTGCCCGCGATGGGCACCAGCGGGTCGGCATCGCCGTGAGCCAGCAGGACAGGAACCTCCGACGTGCCCGGAGCCGGGGTGTTGCGGGCCGCTGCCGCGTTCCAGGCCGGTTGGTTCGCCGGATCGGCGAGGAAGATCTCGTCGAGCGGTCGAGTCGGCGTGTTGGCGATGCCGCCGGCGCAGGACTGGACGAGCAGGCGGGCGTTGGACGCGGCCTGCTCGTCGACGAGGTCGGTGAGCGCAGGCTCCTCGTAGACGACGCTCCAGGCCATGGCCGCCTCGGCCAGGTAGGGGAAGACCTCGGGGTCGGTCGTACCGGGCAGGAGGAAGAGCTTCGGGTCCGTCACGGGAGCGACGGCCGCCACGCCTCGCAGGTCGAGCTCGGGGGCGTAGTGGGCCGCGACCATGCGGGCGAAGAGCACCGCGTGTCCGCCCTGGGAGTGGCCCCAGGCGACGACGGTGCGACCGCCGCCGATGCTCGACGCGGCCCGCGCCGCGTCGAGCACGTTGTGGCCGGCCGCCTCGCCGACCAGATAGGGATGGATCTCGTCCGTGCCCAGTCCCTCGTAGTCGGGAGCGGCGACGGCGATGCCGGCCGCGAGCAGCTCGGCGCCACCGGTCAGCTCGAACGGGGTGAACGTCGACGGTGCGCACGCATCACCCAGCCCCGTGGTCCCGTGGCCCCACACGGCCACGGGATAGCCACCCGGCGGCGGTGCCGTGAGTGGTTTCAGCAGGACGCCTGTGACCGGCACCAGATCGCCGGCGGGCGTCGTAGAGATGTAGGTGATGCGCTCGCCTGTGGCCGGCAGGTCGGATCCGATGGTCAGGGGTGCCCGATCGAGCACGTCGCCCGGCGTGCCGTCGGCCAAGACCGTGGGAGGACGGTAGAAGGTGAGCGGCGCCACATCGGACGGCGGTGCCGGTGCGGTAGCTGAGCTGGCCCCGTCTGCGCCGTCGGCCGCGTTGGCGTCATCGATCCCATCGGCAGGCGAGGAGCACGCCATCGAGACGGCGGTGAGCCCGACCACCAGGGTGCGGACGAACCGACGGTGGGGCATGGAGAGCGAGCTCATCCAGTGGGGGAGGAACGGCCGAGCACCCGCACATGGCGGTAGTGCGAGCGGAGCGCGGCTCGCAGGGTGGGCTGTACCTGGTAGCGGATCCCGAAGTCGGCACACGTCTGGGCCACGATCGGTGCGATGTCGGGGTAGACGGTGTGCGGCAGGCTCGGGAACAGGTGGTGCTCGGTCTGAAAGTTGAGCCCGCCGGCGTACCAGGTGACGGCCCGGGCCACGGGTCCGGACCCGTGGCAGAAGTCCACCGACGTGCGGACCTGCCATTCGTGCCACCGGATGGTGGTCGGATCGGCGGCGTCGGCGAAGTCGGCTTCCTCGACGGCGTGGGCCAACTGGAACACTGTGCCGAGGAGGAACCCGGAGACGCCGAGGACGACGACGCCGCCGACCAACACGACCCACCACGGATGCACGAACATCGGGATGACCAGCATGACGACGACGAACAGCCCCTTGGATCCGACGAGGACGACGTAGTCGACCACGGAGGGCTTGCGACCGCGCCGGTCGCCCGAGATCGACTCCTGCACCGTGCCGACCACGTCGCCGATGATGATCGATGCGGTGGTGAACCCGTAGACCACCCAGAGGTAGAGGTGTTGGAACGCATGCCAGAAGCGGTGGCGCTGCGAGGGAGCGAGTCGGGCGAAGGGGGCCATCTCGATGTCGTGGTCCTTGCCGACGATGTTGGTCGAGACGTGGTGTTGACGGACGTGGCCTTCGATCCAGCGCGTCGAACTACCGCCGATGGCGTTGAGCGAGAGGCCTGCGAGCCGGTTGGCGGTCGACAGTCGCCGGGTAGGCGACCGGAAGAAGGCGTTGTGGTTGGCGTCGTGCTGGATGTTGAACCCCACGGCGCCGATCGACAGCGCCAGCGACAGGCAGGCGATCCAGCTGAGGATCCAACCGTGGGCGACGAGCACGAGTGCGTAGGAGGTCAGGTACCACGCGGCGACCACCACCGCCTTGCGATGGAGCCGGTCCCGCGCCGCGATCAAGGTGCCGTCGCTCAGTGCCTCGTCCACGCGCGACACCAGTTGCGGCCCGAAGCTCGATTCCGTGGTCGTCTGCACATCGCCCCTGATGCTGTCGCGGCGTGTGGAGTCTCGCCGAAGGCGCGAATCGTACTGGCCTGCTCGGGCGCGTCGGGCATCGGCGGGAGATCCACGGCGCTGCCGAAGGCCGGATCGCGAGAATCTGAACGTTCGCCGCCCCGACCGGTTACCCTGTCGACGCGGGTGAGCCACGCTGGTTCGCTCGATCTACACGAAAAAGAGAAATCTGTGACTACAGGCACCGTGAAGTTCTTCAACAGTGAGAAGGGCTTCGGCTTCATCTCCCGCGAAGGCGGGGACGATGTGTTCGTCCACTACTCCAACATCGCCGGCGATGGCTACAAGTCGCTCGACGAGGGTCAGCGCGTCGAGTTCGACGTGGCCCCCGGGCGCAAGGGCGAAGAAGCCCAGAACGTTCGAGTCGTCTGATCCAGACGCAGTTCTGAGAACAGCCGTCGGCTTTCGAGCCGGCGGCTGTTCTCGTTTTGGCAACACTCGTGTTCTGACGCCACTCGTGTTGGCGACAGATGTCAGCGGTCAGGGCCGGCGAACCACCTTCGTGCCGGCCAGCGAGCCCTCGTCGCGCCACTGCTCGAGGTGGTCGGCGTAGTGCATGAGCGAGCCGGGGAACACGGCGCCGCGGGCGGCGAGCATGGTGCGGGCACCTTCGCTGTTCCCGTAACTGGGCGTGCAGGTCTGGTTGTAGCGGGCGAGCGGCCCGGAGTGCTGCCACAGGGTGTTCAGCCACTCGTCCTCGGCGTCGACCGTGGCCTCGATCGAGTCGATGCCATCGGTGAGGCAGTGGTCGATGAGCCAGGTGATGTGCGCCGTCGACTCCGACAGGAAGTGGACGAAGTTCAATCCGAAGCCGGCTTGGATGAAGCTCACCACGAAGAAGTTCGGGAGCTCGGCGGTCAGGATGCCGTGCAGCGAGTGGGTGCCGTCGTGCCACCGTTCGCTGAGCTTGACGCCACCGCGGCCAACCGGATCGAAGCCGAGCCGGCTCACCAACCCGGAGGTGATCTCGAATCCCGATGCGAACACCAGAAGGTCGAGCGGGTACTCCCGGCCGTCGACGACCGGCCCGGCCGGTGACATCTCCCGTACGCCGTATCCGTCGGTGTCGACGAGGTGCACGTTCGGGAGGTTGAACGCCGGCAGGTAGCCGTCGTGGAAGCAGATGCGCTTGCAGTGCTTGCCGTACCAGGGCTTGAGCTTCTCGGCCGTCTCGGGGTCGTCGACGACGTCGTCGATGCGGTTGCGGAAGCCTTCCATGATCTCGAAGTCGATGGCTTCGAGCTCGGTTCGCTCCTCCTCGGATGCAGGCTCGCGCTGGGTGTCGACCTTCAACACCTGACCCCAGCCGTCGTTCACGAGGTCGCGGTCGGGTTGACCGCCGGTGACCACCTCGGTGAAGTTCCGGGTGCGCTCGGCCTGCCAGCCGGGAGGCTGGGAGCGGAACCACGCCTCGTCGATGGGCTGCTGGCCGCGCACGCCGACGGCCGACGGGGTGCGCTGGAAGACGTAGACCTCCTTGGCGGTCTTGGCGAGCTGGGGCACGACCTGTACCGAGGTGGCACCGGTGCCGATGATGCCCACGACCTTGTCGTGGAGCTGGTCCATCGGCTCGGTGGGGTTGCCGCCGGTGTAGTCGTAGTCCCATCGGGTCGTGTGGAACGCTTTGCCGGCGAAGGTGTCGATGCCGTCGATTCCGGGCAGCTTGGCCTTGTGCATGAGTCCGCCGGCCGACACGAAGAACTTGGTGCGGATCTGGTCGCCTCGGCTGGTGGTCAGGTCCCAGCGTTTGGCGTCGTCGTCCCACACGAGCGACTCGACCTCGGTCTGGAACAGGGCGTGGTCGTAGAGGTCGAAGTGGCGGCCGAGCAGCTGGGCGTAGCCGAAGATCTCCGACGCGCTCGCGTACTTCTCGGTGGGCATGTAGCCCGTCTCCTCCAAGAGGGGGAGGTAGATGGTCGAGTCCACGTCGCACATGCAGCCCGGGTAGCGGTTCCAGTACCAGGTGCCACCGAAGTCGGCCGCCTTGTCGAGGATCCGGAAGCTCGTGATGCCCCGCTTGGTGAGGTTGATGCCGCTGAGCATCCCGGCCCAACCGCCGCCGAGGACGACGACGTCGACCTCCTCGGTGACCGCTTCGCGGGTGAAGTCGGGATCGGCCCACGGGTCGCGATCGAGGTGGTGCTCGTCGAGGCTCTCGTACTGGGCCAGGCCCTCCTCGCGGACGCGCTTGGCGCGTTCTTCGGCATAGCGGGCCTTGGCGTGTTCGATCGTCGACGGGTCAGCGGGGGGCATCACGGACTCCAGTGGTCGAGGAGCATCTGACGAGGCGTCAGTTGTTGCCCCTACCCTAGGACCAAACGGTCGTTTGGATGAATCGGGTGAAGGTGCTTCCAGGCCGAGGACGAGGATCCGACGTGGCTCGGTCATCGGGGCGTCTTCGTCGCTGCGGACTCGTCGAGGATGCGACGCTTGGTCGCCGCCCACGAGCAGATGGGGCAGGTGAGCAGGTCGTGGTGCCGGGCCGGGCAGTGCTCCCGACCGAAGTAGATGATCTGGAGGTGGCGGTCGTTCCACGTCTCGACGGGGAACACGGCTTTGAGGTCGCGCTCGGTGCGCTCGACGGTCGTGCCGTTCGACAGGCCCCAGCGGGCGGCGAGACGGTGGATGTGGGTGTCGACGGCGAAGGCCGGGACGCCGAACGCCTGGGACATCACGACGCTCGCCGTCTTGTGGCCCACCCCGGCGAGCGACTCGAGGAACGCCCAATCGGCGACGATCTCGCCGCCGCTGTCGATGATCTGGTTGGCGGCGAGCCAGAGGTTCCTGGCCTTCGTCGGGGCCAGTCCGATCTCGCGGATCAACGCCAGGATCCGCTCCGGGCCGAGTTCGACCATCTGCTCCGGGGTGGACGCCTCGGCGAACAACTCCGGGGTCACCTGGTTGACCTTCTTGTCGGTGGTCTGCGCCGAGAGCGCCACCGCCACCAGCAACGTGTAGGGGTCGCGGTGGTCCAGCGGGATCGGGGGATCAGGGTAGAGGTCGTCGAGGATCTCGCCGATCCGGTCAGCCTTGTCCTGGCGCTTCACCGGCGTGACGATACTCAGCGTGCGAGGTGACGCCGCCGACGCCATCGGGTCCTCGGCGATGGCCGCGGTCACCGGCCCTCCGACGACTCCGGTCCGTTCGTTTCCTCGATCGGCTGGTTCGCTGATTGCTGTGTCAGGGGTGGTGGGGTAAACCTGTAGATGTATTGCGAGCGGCGCCGGGGGGTCCGGCGTGGTTCGGGCCGGCCGCGCACAGCGGTTCGGTGCACCGGCCAGGGGGACAGATGCGCGCAGCGATCATCGAAGACGGGCAGTTCCAGATCGGGTCGGTGGCCGATCCGACCCCCGGGCGAGGCGACCTCGTGCTGCGCGTCACCGGGTGCGGCATCTGCGGATCCGACTTCAAGGCGCGTCCCGCCATGGATGCCGGCACCGTGATGGGCCACGAGTTCTGCGGTGAGGTCGTCGCAGTCGGCTCCGACGTGACAGGCACATGGAAGGAAGGGATGCGAGCGGCGGTGCTGCCCGTGTTCTCCTGCGGTGCCTGCAGGTGGTGCCACTTGGGCGACGTCGCGCACTGCGCCAACGCGGCGCTCGTCGGGCTGGGGGGCTCGCCGGGGGCCTTCGCCGAGCTCGTCCGCACCAGCGCCGCGCTGTCGTTCCCGCTGCCCGATGATGTGCCCGCCGAATGGGGTGCGCTCGTCGAGCCGTTCGCCGTCGGGCTTCACACGGCGCGCATCGCCGACATCCGCGCCGAGGATCGCGTGCTCGTCATCGGCGGGGGACCGGTCGGGCTCACCACGGCATCGTGGGTGCGTGAGCTGGGCGCGGCGAGCGTCACCGTCTCAGACCCGGCCAGCACGCGGCGTGACGCAGCCGCGGACTTCGGTGCCACCGCGGTGCTCGACCCCACCACCGAGGAGCTCGGAGGACCGTACGACGTCGTCATCGACTGCGTCGGCAAGCCCGGCCTGCTCGACACGTGCGCGCAGGTCGCCGACGTCCACGGGCGCATCGTGATCGCCGGGGTCTGCGCGGAGGTCGACCCCTTCTTCCCGCTCGTCCCACTCCTCAAGGAGCAGACCATCGCCTTCTCGGTCTACTACCAACCCGAGGAGTTCCAGCGGGTCATCGACGCGTTCGCCACCGGACGCATCGACCCGAGCCCGCTCATCACCCGCACCGTCGGACTCACCGAGCTCAACGAGACCTTCGACGAGCTCATGGCCGCGCCGAACGACCTCAAGGTCGTCGTCGAGCCCAACACCTGAAGCAGCCCAGACCAACACGTGGACGGGAAGATCGTGACCGAAGAATTTGACGTCATCGTCGTGGGTGCCGGGTTCTCCGGCCTCTACTCGCTGCACAAGATGCGCGAGATCGGCCTGCGCGCCTGCATCATCGAACGCGCCGACGAGGTCGGGGGCACCTGGCTGTACAACCGCTATCCGGGGGCGCGCTGCGACATCGAGAGCGTCGAGTACAGCTACAGCTTCTCGCCCGAGCTCGAGCAGGAGTGGACCTGGACCGAGCTGCTGCCCGCCCAGGACGAGATCGAGCGCTACCTGAACTTCGTCGCCGATCGTCTGGACCTGCGTCGCGACATCCACTTCGACACCAGCGTCGACGCCATGAGCTTCGACGACGAGACGAGCACCTGGCTGCTCGACACCGACACCGGTGAGCAGTACCGAGCGCGCTTCGTCATCGCGGCCACGGGCATCCTGTCCGCGCCGCTCGTGCCCGACATCTCCGGCATCGACTCGTTCGGGGGCGACACGTTGTTCAGCAGCAGCTTCCCGCGCGACGGCTATGACTTCACCGGCAAGCACGTGGCCATCGTCGGCACCGGCTCGACCGGTGTGCAGGCCGTCCCCGTCGTCGCCCGCCTGGCCGATCACCTCACGGTGTTCCAGCGCTCCGCCGCCTACACGATGCCGTCGAGCACTCGGCCCTACGAGGAAGGGGAGTTCGAAGCGCTGCGCGACCGCTACGACGAGATCCGCGCCGCGCAGCGCGAGTCGTCGATCGGCGCCGCCCGGTTGAGCGCCTTCTCCGCGCTGGTCGAGGTGATCGACAAGCCGCCGATCAAGGAAGCCACCCGGGAGGAGCAGGTTCGGGCGATCGACGAGCGCGGCGTCGCCGGTGCGCTCCTGTGGGGCGACGTCCTGTTCGACATCGAGGCCAACCGCATGGCCACCGCCCTCTACGGCGAAGCGGTCGCTCGCATCGTCGAGGATCCCGACACCGCGGCTTCGCTCGTTCCCGACTACCCGTTCGCGTGCAAGCGCCCGATCATCGACGACGGGTACTACGAGACGTTCAACCGCGACGACGTCACCCTCGTCGACCTGCACAAGGGAGCGATCACCGCGGTCACACCCACGGGCATCGACACCGA
This sequence comes from uncultured Rhabdothermincola sp., assembly GCA_964485515.1. Taxonomy (GTDB): domain Bacteria; phylum Actinomycetota; class Acidimicrobiia; order Acidimicrobiales; family Acidimicrobilacustridaceae; genus CAZALT01. The sequence goes on from CAZALT010000003.1 coordinate 23,231, forward strand.
GCAGGGCTTCTTCGAGCTCGACACCATCTTGTGGGCCACCGGCTTCGATGCCATCACGGGGGCGCTCACCCGCATCGACATCCGTGGCCGCGACGGCGTGCGCCTGCGTGACGTGTGGCAGACCGAAGGCCCCACGTCGTACCTGGGCACGCAGGTCGCCGGCTTCCCGAACCTGTTCATGATCCAGGGTCCGGGCAGTCCGTCAGCCACCACCAACTTCGTCGCGGCGCTCGAGCAGCACATCGAGTGGATCGGCCGTTGCCTGGCCGACGTGAAAGCCGGCGGCTACGGGTCCATCGAGGCGCTGCACTCGGCGCAGGACGAGTGGATCGACGCCGCCACCTCTCTCGTGGAGGGCAGCATCGTGGTCGACCCCTCGTGCAATTCGTGGTGGAACGGGGCCAACGTGCCGGGCAAGAAGCGTCGGTATCTCGCCTACCCGTTGGGCATCCCCGAGTTCCGCCGGGTGTGCGACGAGATCGCCGACGACGGCTACCCCGGCTTCAAGCTGGTCTGAACGAGAACTTGGTCTGATCTGCGATGCCCTTCCTCCAGCTCGACGACGTCCGTCTGTTCTTCACCGATGAGGGTCCGACCGACCAGGTGCCTGCTGATTCGGACGATGCCCCGCTCCTCCTCGTCCACGGCTACACCGCCGACTCCCATGACTGGAGCTGGCAGATCTCACACTTCGCCACCACACGCCGGGTCATCACCGTCGACTTCCGGGGCCACGGTCGATCGAGTGCTCCGGCCGGGGGCTACACGAGCGCGCAGATCGCCGAGGACCTGCTCGGCATCCTCGATCACCTCGGCATCGAACAAGTCGTCGCGGTCGGGCACTCGATGGGCGGCAGCATCGTGAGCACCCTCGCGGTCGAGCATCCCGCCCGCGTCGCAGCCGTCGTCACGGTCGACCCCGCGTACCTCCTCGACGACGGCACGGCGCGCGCGCTCGTCCCTGTGCTCGACGCCATCGAGGACGATGGCCTCGTTCCGTTCGTGCAGTCCATCGTCGGTGACGGGATGGAGTCGCCTGCCCGCGACATCGGCCTGCGCACCTGGCAGGTGCGCCGCATCGCCGGCATCGAACCGCACGTCCTCCGTCAGACGCTCATCGGCCAGGTCTCTGGCCTGGTCCTGCTCTCGCAGAGCGAGCCCTACCTGCGCCGACGGCAGTGCCCCGTGCTCTCGTTCTACGCCGACCCACTGCGCGCCCCGGTGGAGCGTGCCGTCCTCACCGATGATCGTTCGCGCGTCGTGACCTGGGAAGGCGCCGGTCACTGGCTGCACCAGGAGCGCGCCGCCGAGTTCAACCTGCTCGTGACCACCTGGCTGGACGCACTCGCCTGACGTTCGACCTCAGGCGAGGTCGAACGTCAGCAGCGGCGGGACGCCGTGGGGGAACACGAGCGGTCGCACCAGCAGGTTGGGGAACGTCCCTGATCGGTCCCGTGCCACGGTCACCGCGTCGTTGTGGAACCGCCTGGCCGCCGCGAGGCGATCCTCGCAGAGCGTGAGCTGCTCCTGGAGCTGCTGGAACACCGGATTGCTGGCGAGAGCGGGGTTCGCCTCGACCCGGATGACCTCAGCCCGCGCATGGACATCTGACCGGACCAGGGCGACGCCTGCAAGCGTCGAGCGTTCGTGGCGCGTGGCCCCGTCGACGCTGCCCAACAACGAGGTGACGAGGTCGTGACGCTGGACCGCGGCGGTGTCGATCACCGCCGAGGCATAGGTGATCTGGTTGCGGAGCACGATGAGGCGGTTGGCGATGACGATGGCGGCGATCAGCGAGACGAACACCAGGGTGCAGATCGTGACGACCACCGCCGTCCGCAGCGGATCGTCGGGCAGCACCATGGCTGAGAGCTTCTTGGCCGAGTCCGTCTCCCACGTCTGCACGAGCCAGAGCGACATCCACATCAGCCAGGCGGCCAGGAGCAGGACCGTCGAGCTGACACGAAGCAGGAGCAAGGCTCGCCGGCCATCGCCGACCACACCGTTGCGTTGGAAGCTCCGCGTCGGCGCCCACCTGGCCTCGGTCAGGATCAGCTGTCCGTCCTCGGCGATGCGGCAATCGGCGTAGACGGTGACCAGGTCGCCGTCGAGCAGCACACGCTCCTCGTGGAGCGTGCCCTTCTTGCGCTGGAAGACGACGCGACGGTTGGGGCCGTGGACGAACATCTCGGGGTCGATCTCCAGCGAGCCCGTGGTGTCGGTCAGGGCGATCTGCCCGCCCGATCGCGTGGTGATCAGGGGTTGCTTCCGGGTTCCACCTCTGGTCTGGAACCAGGCGCTGCGGGACGAGGTGAGGGGAGAGGTCACCGGGACGGTCGCCCGTACGGTGCCGCGATAGAGCGCCCGGCCGGGGCGTGCGCCGACGAGCTCGAGAACTGGGGTGTCGACCAAGCGGGCACGAACGGCCGAGATCGGAAACGCGGCGAATGCCAGGGCGACGGCGATGACCAGGCGAATCGCCGGGAAGCGCTGCGTGTATGCACCGGCGATCGCATCCGGTGGAGGGGGTGCCCTACGGAGGGACGACACGACGATCAGCACCGTGATCCCGAGCCACACGACCACGACGACCGCCAGCCCCATCTTGCGACCCCGCGACCACGCGACGTCTTGCGACTGGACTGGTCGTACCGCAGCCGACCGAGCCCCGGATCGCGTCATGGCCTCACCGTAACCACGCCGCCCGAACGCCGCCGTCGGACACGCACCTCCTCAGGGCGCGTCGCCGGATGCCCCGGCACGCGTGGAGTCCGAGCGCGGTATCAGTCCGATACCATTCGGCCATGGCGATGACGCTGCGGTTGACCGATGAAGAGCAAGCTGCCCTCAAGGATCGAGCGGCGCTCGAGGGGATCTCGATGCAGGACGCTGCTCGTCGCGCCGTGCGTGAGTACATCGACAAGAGCGCCCACCGTGACCGGGTCTCCACTGCTGCGGAGCGGGTGAAGGTTGCACATGCCGAGGCGCTCGAGCGCCTCGGTGAGTGACGGCACCGCCGGTGGCAGCGTCATTCGAGTATCTGGATCTCGACGACCTCGTCGACCTCGCCGGCGGCCTGTTGGGCGATCCGCCCCCGATTCGTGATCTCGGCCTGCTCGGCGCCGCGGCCGCGCGACCGAGCGCCTCGGCGTTCGGCGAGGACGCGTACCCGGACCTCTGGTCGAAAGCGGCCTCCTTGCTGCATTCGCTGGTCAAGAGCCACCCGTTGGTCGACGGCAACAAGCGCCTGGGGTGGCTTGCCACGGCGGTGTTCCTCGAGATCAACAGGGTCGAAGTGGTGGGCCTCTCGAACGACGACGTGTACGACCTCGTGATGGGTGTGGCCGCCGGTTCTCACGAGGTCGACGAGATCGCCGCAGCACTCCGCGCTGGGCTCGCCACCTGACTCGGCCACACGACGACTGCCTGAACACGGTGGTGGTGCGCGGCGTGCGCCATGCCTGGGCCAACACGGGCACCGAGACCTGTCGTCTCGTGTGCTCCTCCGTGGCAGCGACGCTGCCGGACGGCATCGAACCGGGTTGATCGATCCAGGCTGATCAACAGGGCGGATCGGTCCGGGCTGATCGACGAGCCTGATCTGCCAGCAGGGTCAACCCCGTGGAGCGAAACCGGTGTGGCTGCGGATGAGGGGGAGCGTGCCCATCGTGGCGAAACCGGTTGGGGCTTCGATGACGGCTCGGGCCGCGTTGAGCACCTGCATGCCGATGCCGACGTTCACGGAACGTACGTGGTCGTCGATGCTGGCCGGCTTCGAGAAGCTGGCCAGCCCGAAGTAGTGCACCTGCATCGAGGGGTCGCCCTCGATGGTGAGCGTCCAGCCGTCGCGCGGCCGCGGCCAGTGCTCGGGGTATTCGCCGCCGACCGTCCACAGGGTCTCGATCTCCACGAGCGGTTCGCCGCCGCGGAGCCCCACCCAGTTCCACCGCTGACCCGCGGTGGTGCCGGCCTCCAGCAGGTGGTCGAAGACCTGGTGGTCGGCCTTGGCCGGAATGGCCTCGACATCGACCGTCACCTCGTCGATTCCCCCGTTGAGCTCATCGGAGAGGAACCACACCATCTCCTCGAACAGGCCGCTCATGAAGGCGAGGTAGTCGGTCGCCTCCGGGCCGATCTGGTCGACGGGCTCGCCGAACGCGCAGTTGTCGAAGGTGATCTCGGTGCTCGGGTACATCGTCCAGTCGGCCCGCTCCTGGAACGTGATCTTCTCGATCGTCCGTGACATCCCGGAGAGCGCCAGTGGCAGGATCCCCGACAGCAGCCCGGGATTGATCCCCGTGCCGTGCACGGAGGTCCCGCCGGCCTCGCAGGCCGCGAGCACCCGGTCCCGATCGCCGGGATCGATCCGATGGGGATGGAAGAGGAACGCGGTCGTCGCCACGTTCGTTCCGCTGGCGAGGATGGTGCACACGTCATCGATGGTCGGCACCCGGGGTGTGTAGAGCACGATGTCGGCGTCGAGTGCGAGGAGCGCATCGACATCGGTTGTCGCCGCGAGCCCGATGGGATCGCGCCCGACGAGCATGCCGACATCCTGGCCGTCCTTGTCAGGCGAGTAGACGCGCACGCCGACGAGCTCCAGATCGGAGCGGTGGTCGAGGATCGCCAGGATCATCTCGGTGCCTATGGACCCCGGCCCCCACATGATTGCCCGGTACGGCTGTGTGTCTGTCCCCATGTCTTGTCCCCCTGCGTTCCGCAGACAGCGCGAGCACCTGTCTGGTTCGCGAACGACTGTACGCGTCAATCATCTAGAGGAATCGATCCACCAGAGAACCCGAATGGCGCTGAGCTCGCCGACCGGGTCGCCAACGTTGTCGGCTCGTAGGCCGCCTCGAAAGTCGTCGGTGAAGGAGAGGCCGCAGGTCGCGGCGACCAGGCAGACCAAGGCGATCGCCACATGAATTCCGCTGAACGGTGGTTGCATCGCGGGCGAGACGGTTGGCTGGTTGGATCACCCGACCCGCGCTCGGTCGGGGTCCCTTCGAGCTACTTCGGAACTGGCAGCTGGATGGACTTGGTCTCGAGGTACTCCTCGAAGCCCCAGCGGCCGCGCTCGCGTCCGTTGCCCGACTGCTTGTAGCCACCGAACGGTGCCTGCGGGTTGTACGGGCCGCCGTTGACGTCGACCTGGCCCGTGCGCATGCGCCGGGCCACCGACGTGGCACGGTCCAGGTCGGCCGACTGCACGGCGCCAGCCAGGCCGTAGATGGTGCCGTTGGCGATCTCGACGGCGTCGTCGTCGTCGGTGTGGGTGAGCACGACGAGCACCGGCCCGAAGATCTCCTCCTGGGCGATGGTCATGTCGGGCGTGACGTCGGTGAACACGGTGGGCTTCACGTAGAAGCCCTTGTCGAAGCCCTCCGGCTGCTCGGGCCCACCGAGGGCGAGCGTGGCGCCCTCGTCGATGCCCTTCTGGATGTAGGAGCGCACACGCTCCTGGTGGGCCTTCGAGGACAGCGGACCGAGGCTGTGCATGAGGTCGGGCTCGTCGGCCTTGGGATCGACGAGCCTGACCGTGGCCGCTTCGGCGACGATGGCGTCGACGAACTCCTGCTTGCGGGACTCGGGGACGAGCAGGCGGGTGAGCGCCGAGCAGGTCTGGCCCGAGTTGATGAAGCAGTTGAACACGGCACTGCGGGCGATGACCTTGGGGTCGGCATCGTCGAGCACGACGTTGGCCGACTTGCCGCCCAGCTCGAGGGCGACGCGCTTGGCGGTTTCCGCCGCAGCCTTGGTGACCTCGGCGCCGGCTCGACCCGAACCGGTGAACGACACCATGTCGACGTCGGGGTGGCTCGACAGCGCCGAGCCCACCTCGGGGCCGGTGCCCACGACCAGGTTGAACACGCCCTTGGGCAGGCCAACCTGATCGAGGACCTCGGCGAGGATGTAGGCGTTGAGGGGCGTCACCTCGGACGGCTTGAGCACCACGGTGCAGCCCGCGGCGATGGCGGGCACGACCTTGCAGACGTCGAGGTACAGCGGGTAGTTCCACGGCGTGATGGCGCCGACCACGCCGATGGGCTCGCGCACGATCAGGCTGTTGCCGAACTGCTCTTCGAACTCGAAGGTCTCGATGATCTTGGCGAACGTCTTCCACTCCCCGAGGGCGAGACCGGCCTGGATCATCTGCGCCATCGTCTTGGGTGCACCCACCTCGGAGGTGATGACCTCGACGATGTCGTCGACCCGCGCCGCGAGCGCAGCGCCGGCGTCGAGCAGCAGCTTCGTGCGCACGTCGATGGGGGTCTGCGACCAGCTCTCGAACGCGGCTCGAGCTGCGAGAACCGCGGCGTCGACGTCGGCCGCGGTGCCCTCGGGCACACGACCGATGATCTCTTCGGTGGCCGAGTCGATCACGTCGATGGTGTTCGTGCCCTTCGAAGGCACCCACTCGCCGTCGATGTAGAAGCTCTCGTAGACCTTCACGGGTCCCCCTGTGATGTGGGCCGGCGGTGGTGCGTGCCGGCGGTGATGGGTGGTTCGATCGAGCATCCTGTGGCTTCGATCGAGCGGTCGGATGCAGCGTATCGGTGTGTCCCGAGCGCCATCTTGGGGCCCGGGGGTGCATCTGACCGCTTCGGTCAGATGTACATGCCGCCGTTGACGCCGATGACCTGGCCGGTGATGTAGCTGGCGTCGTCCGAGCACAGGAACGAGACCGCACCGGCGATGTCACCGGGCGTGCCGGCCCGCTGGAGCGGGATGAACCCGGCGATGGCGTCGATGGGTGGCACGTTGCCATCGGCTTCGCCGGTGCGCGCCATGGGGGTGTCGACCAGGCACGGAGGGATGGTGTTGACCGTGATCTGGTCGGCGGCGAGCTCGGCGGCGAGGGCGCGGGTGAGGCTGATGACACCACCCTTCGAGGCGACGTAGTGCGCCATGCGCTTCGCTCCGGACTGGGCGCTCGACGACGAGATGGTGACCATGCGGCCCCACCCCGCCTCGCGCATGTCGGCGATGGCGTGCTGAAGGCAGAAGAACGTGCCCGTGAGGTTGACGCCCACGATGCGATCCCACAGCTCGGGGGTGATCGTCGCGACGTCGTCGAACGACTCGACACCCGCGCTGGTCGCCACGATGGTGATGGGACCGAGGTTCGAGCGGATGGCGGCGTAGGCCTGCTCGATGGCCGCGTGGTCGGCGACGTCGAGCGCGTAGCCCTTCGCGGTGCCCCCGGTCGCGGCGAGCTTCTCGGCCGCCGCGACCGCGGCGTCGCCATCCCGGTCGGTCAGCGCCACGGCATGGCCGTCGGCCACGAGTCGCTCGGCGATGCCGAGCCCGATCCCCGAGGCCGCGCCGGTGACGACCGCGACCCGGCCGGTCGACGTGCCGGCGCTCACGACGGATCGACGGGGGTGAACGTGATGTGCAGGTTCGAGAGCCCACGGAGGATCCACGTGGGCTCGTAGTCGAAGCGGCGGTTGCCCTCGGGGCCGTGGAACTCCTCGTCGAGTCGGAGGTCTCGGGTGCGGTCGAGGATGCGCTCGATGCTCACGCGAGCCTCGACCCGCGCCAGGGGACCGCCGGGGCACGAGTGGTGGCCGCGGCCGAAGGCGAGGTGCTCACGGGAGTTGGGTCGGTCGATGCGGAACTCCTCGGGGCACTCGAAGCGCCGGGGGTCGCGGTTGGCGGCGCCGTTCAGCAGCATGACCGGGGTGCCGGCCTTGATCTCGACGCCGGAGACCTCCGTGGTGCGCTTCGTGAGCCGGAAGTCGGCCTTCACCGGGCTCTCGAGGCGCAGCGCCTCCTCGATGAGCTCGGGGATGAGGTCGCGGTTGGCGCGCAGCTCGTCCTGGACCTCGGGGTTCTCGCACAGGTGCTTCATGCAGTTGGCGAGGAGCTTGGCCGTGGTCTCCTGGCCGGCGGCGAAGAGGAACGTGGAGCTGCGGACCACGGCGTCGACCTCGGGGATCGTCCCGTCGGGGTAGGTGCCGTTGGCCAGGATGCTCAAGATGTCCTGCTGCGGGTTCTCGCGCCGGTCGACGATGTACTGGGAGAACCACTCGTCGATGCCGGCGAGCGGGTTGAGCTCGTCGGGTGCGTCGTCGCCCTTGGTCATCCCCTCGCCGCTCACCATGCCCGGGGGCAGGCTGAGGCCGAAGAACTTGCGGAACTCGCCGTGGTCTTCTTCGGGGACACCGAGCACGTCGGCCACGGCCACCATGGCGAAGGGCTGGGAGTAGGCGCTGATGAACTCGCACTTGCCCTCGGTGAGGAACTCGTCGAGCGTCTTGTCGGCCGCACGCCACATGAAGTCCTCGTTCTCCTTGAGGCGCAGCGGGGTGAGGAGCCGCATGAGCAGCGAGCGCTCGCGCGTGTGCTCGGGCGGGTCCATGGTGACCATGTGCTCGTGCATGGGGAGCTGGTCGCGGTACTTCGCGATGAGCTCGGAGACGTCGTCGCCTTCGAGCGGCACCGGGAACTCGGCGAACGGTCCGATGACCGAGTTGCACGACGAGAACGTGTCGACGTTGCGGTAGATCTCGCTGGCCTCGTCCCAGCCGGTGACGGCGAGCACCCCCCAGTCAGATGTGGAGGTGATGGGGCACTTGCCCCGAAGGTGTTCGAAGAACGGGTACGGATCCTCGAGCAGCGACTCGTCGGTGAAGAAGTCGACGGCGTCGAAATCGACCGCGCTGGACTCGGTATCGGTCATGGAGGGCCCCCGGGGGTGGTGTGGTGGACGCCGAGGGCAGATGCTGTGCGACCGCCCAAGAACGACGTTCTTGCCTGATTGCTTAGCAGTCGGGGATCGGGAGTGGCAAGGTGTCCAGATGTCCTCGACCCGTCGTCTCGGCGGCACCGACTCGAAATCTCGTTCGCATCTCCTCGACGTCGCCGAGCAGATGCTCCTCGAGGACGGCTTCGCCTCCGTCACCTCGCGGCGCCTCGGAACCAGGGCCGGCGTGAGCCCCCAGCTCGTCCACTACTACTTCCGCACCATGGACGAGCTGTTCGTCGAGATCTTCCGGCGTCGAGCCGACGAGAACCTCGAGCACATCTCGCGCCAGTTCGAACGGGACAACTCGCTGCTCGCCGTGTGGCGCAACGCGTCGAACCCGCTCGGCACCCGGTTCAGCATGGAGTTCGTGGCGTTGGCCAACCACCGCAAGGCCATCGGCGAGGAGATCGCCGCCTATGGTCAGCGCTTCCGCAAGCTCCAGCACGATGCGGTTGCGGCCCGCCTCGACGAGCTCGGGATCTCCGAGCAGGCGTTCCCCCCGGTGGTCGCGCTGCTCGCCATGACGGGCATCGCGCAGTTCATGGCCATCGAGGCCTCGATGGGCAACACGGACGGCCACGCCGTGGCAACCGCGTTCATCGAGGACTTCCTCGTCCGTCTCGAGGCGGGCGACATCGACCTGAGCGCGCTCGCTCCCAGCTGATCGAAGCGGCCCACCGACCAGAATTGCGTAGATCGTTGCCGTGAAGCGGCGATGATCGACGCCAGAACGGTCGTGGTCAGGTCGTGAACGCGGCGACGCGGCGGTGGAACCGCCAGGTGTCGCCCTCGCGGTGCAGCGTGTCGGTGTAGCGGCCGACGATCTGCACCTTCCAGCCTTCCTTGCCCTGCAGCAGGAAGACGATGTCGCTGGACGCGGCAGCGTTGTCCTGGTCCCACGAGGTGATGTGGGTGTTGAGCACGAGGTGGCGCTGCGGTCGGTTGGGGGTCCACCCGCCGTACGCGCCGCGCAGCTCGTCATGTCCGTTGAACGCGCCGAGGCCGGGGATGTCGCAGCCACCGTCCTCGCAGAAGGTAGCCACGACATCATCGGTGCGGCCGTCGTCGAGCGCCTGCGTGTAGGCGGCGATGGCGTTCAGGACGCCGGCGTGGACGTCGGCGAAGCGCAGTTCGTCAGAGCTCGGCTGGTCAGGCATCAGAACCCCAGGTCCACGATCGGTCGGTCGAAGGGGTACACGTTGACCTCCTGGACGGCGGGGAGCAGTTGCTCGTGGGGGAGACCGGCGAGGTAGCCGTCGAGGGCTCGCTGGAAGTTGGAGATGTGGCCTTCGAGGTCCGCGGAGAGGCGCATGTACTCGAAGCTGCGGGCGTGCAGGCCGCGCTGTTGGCGGGGGATGTTGGCGAAGTCCTGCGAGGGGATCTTCGGCCAGCGGGGGTCGTCGTGGCTCCAGTGCTCGGGCGGTGTCGGTGGCGGGCGCTCCTCGCTCTCGGGGAAGCGGGTGAGCGACCAGATCTCCATGAGCGTCTCCTCCGGTCCGATGGGACGGAACCGGTAGGCCGACGCGCTGCTGTACATGGGCAGCACGAAGTAGTTGGGGAACCCCTGGAAGAACTCGAGGTTGAGGCCTTTCTTGGCCAGCTCGTTGAGGTCGGGCATGTCGGAGCCGCGGCCGCGGTGCCACTGGGTGACGGCCTTGTTGAGGGTGCGGTTCCACTTGGCCTTCGCCTTGTCGGCGTCGTCGGGAAGTGGGAGGCCGCGCAGTCCCTCGGCGATGGCCACGTCGTTGGCGTGGACCATGCCGGCCATGCCATCGCTCATGGCCCGCAGGTAGCGGATGTCGGCGTCGATGTACCCGGACGGGTCGAACGTGTCGCCGGGCTTGACGCCGTAGCGGGTGGGGATGACGAGCTGCGGGTGGGCCTGGGGCACGTGGTATGCCTCGACGAACGCTTCGATGGCCAGCTTCCAGTTGACCGGGAGGCGGCAGGCGTACCACCACTCGGTCCTGAGCGACTCGACCTGCCAGGCGTCGAGGCTCGTGGCGAACGGTTCGAGCGAGTCGCGCAGCGGCGGGGCATCGCGGTCGAGGTTGATCCACGCGCTCCCGCCCCAGAGCTCGCAGCGCACGGGCGTGAGGTCGAGGTCGTCCGGCTCCATGTTGTGCGGAGCGAACGAACGTCGGCGGGGGATCGCCTTGTTCTTGCCGTCGGGTCCGTAGCACCACCCGTGGAAGGGGCACGTGAACTGCACGTCGCAGTGACCTCGGTCGATGGCGACCTTGACGCCCCGGTGGCGACAGGTGTTCTCGAAGGCGGTGACCACCGGCGTCCCGTTGCGCTTGTTCTTCTGGCGGACCAGGACGACGGACTGGTCGAGGATCTCGTACTCCACGAAGTCGCCCGGGTTCGGGATCTCCTCCAGGCGGCACGCCATCTGCCACACCCGTGGCCACAGCTGCTCGGTCTCGAGGTCGTAGAACTCCTGGCTGTAGTACCGCTCCTTGGGGACTCGGTCGGGGTACTCCATGGCGAAGGGGATCGGCAACGCCGTTCTCGCCTGCTCCGGCGCACTCTGGTCCACGATGGCCACGTATCCCCCTCGGATGGTCAAGCCGAAAATGCTGTGCACCTGCACAGGATCCGTATACTAACCGCCTGATGCAGGAGAACTTCGAAAGCGCCCGAGTGGCGGAGAGCGGAAGACGCCCGAGTGGCGGAGAGCGATCGCCCGGGCCCAGGCTCCGGGACGATCGAGGGGGATACGTGAGCGGAGAAGCAGCGACGGAAACAGACGTCGACGTCCTCGTCGTCGGCGCCGGGGTCACCGGGATCTACCAGCTCTACCGCGCCCTGCGCGACGGCTTCTCGGCCGAGCTCGTGGAAGCCGGCTCCGGGGTGGGCGGCACCTGGTACTGGAACAAGTACCCGGGTGCTCGCTTCGACTCCGAGAGCTACACGTACGCCTATCTCTTCGACAAGGACCTCTTCGACGAGTGGGTGTGGGAGGAGGAGTTCGCTCCGCAGACCGAGACCGAGCGGTACTTCAACCACGTCGTCGACCGCTACGACCTGCGCCGCCACATCGACTTCGACACCCGCGTGACATCAGCGGTGTGGGACGACGCATCGGGGTCGTGGGTCGTCACGACCGACGACGGGGTCGAGCGACGGGCCCGCTACCTGGTGTCGGCCACCGGTGTCCTGTCGGTGCCCTTCTACCCCGAGGTCCCTGGCCGCGAGGACTACGCCGGCGTGTCGGTCCACACGGGACTGTGGCCAGCCGAAGGCGTCGACCTGGCGGGCAAGCGCGTCGCTGTCATCGGCACCGGCTCGAGCGGCGTGCAGATCTTGCCCGTCATCGCCGACGAGGTCGGGTCGGTCACGGTGTACCAGCGCAGCGCGAACTGGTGCACCCCGCTCAACAACCGCCTCATCACCGACGCCGAGCAGGCCAAGCTGCGCGCCGAGTTCGAGCCGATGTGCGAGGTGCTCAACACGTCCATGCACGGGTTCCTCCACGAGGCGTCCAACCGCAACGGCGCCGACGAGACACCCGAGCAGCGGGCCGAGTTCTTCGAGTCGATCTGGAACAGCCCCGGGTTCTCGAAGCTCACGACGAACTACATGGACCTGCTCTTCGACGAGAAGATCAACGCCGAGTGGTGCGAGTTCATCGCGGCCAAGGTGCGCTCGATCGTGGCCGACCCGGTCACCGCGGAGCGCCTCATCCCGAAGGACCACAAGTTCGGCGAGAAGCGGCCGCCGTTCGTCGCCGGCTACTACGAGGCGTACAACAAGCCCAACGTGTCGCTCGTGTCGCTGCGCGAGACCCCCATCGTGCGCATCACCGAGACCGGCATCGAGACCGAAGCCGGCGAAGAGCCCTACGACGTGATCATCTGGGCCACCGGCTTCGACTTCGGGACGGGCGCCCTCAACCGCATGGGGATCGTGGGGCGCGACGGCCTCGCCCTCACCGAGCACTGGGCCGACGGTCCCACCACGTTCCTCGGCGTCCAGACCGAGGGCTTCCCCAACTTCTTCTTCCCCGGCGGTCCCCACGCCGCGGCGGGCAACAACCCCCGCTACAACGGCGACCAGGTCGACTTCATCGCCGACACGTTCGTGTGGCTGCGCGACCACGACCTCTCGGTGATCGAGGCGAGCCCCGAGGCCGAAGAGCGCTGGTGCGCGGCGATCGAGAAGTCCATCTCGTTCCAGCCCTTCACCGAGAAGAGCTACTACTTCGGCACCAACGTCCCCGGCAAGCCCACCCGTTTCCTGCTCAACTCCGCAGGCCGCCCCAAGCTGCTCAAAGAGGTCGCCCGCGTGAAGAGCAACGACTACGAGGCCTTCGTCACGCGCTGAGGATCCCGGGCCCCCGATGGGTGCAGACCGCGCCCATCGGCTTGTTCCGCTCGATCGGCGAACGCGCCGGGCATCCGGTGTCCCGTCGAGGTGCTCTGACCTACACCGTGGCGATCGGGGTGACCGGCGAGCCCACGATGCCCGGCAGCCGCAACGGGGGAGCGGTCAGCAGGAAGGTGCTGCGCTCGTTGGCCCGCAACCAGGTAGCCAGCTCATCGAGGTACCACATCTCGCCGAGCGGGATGCCGAGCTTGAACAGGCAGTGGTGGTGGATGGGCAGGAAGGAGTGGCGCTCGGGGTTGTTGCCCTTGCCCAGCAATCCTTCGACGGCGTAGTTGTCCGAGACCAACGCAGAGATGCCCGACTCGGTGATCCAGTCGAGCAGCGTGTCGTCGTGGGCGTCGAGGTAGCTGCACAGGGTGAAGATCTTGCGGGGATCGGGGTTGCGGTCCATGGCCAGGATCTCGGTGGCGAAGCCCGTGTGGAGCAGGAGCATGTCGCCCGGCTCGATGACGACGCCGTCCGTGGCGATGATGTCCTCGAGCATCTCGCGGTTCACCGCGGTCCAGTCGTGACCCAGGTGGTGCGCCAGGTCGATGAGCACGCCGCGGCCCTGCACGCCGTGGAACGCCATGTGCTCGAGGCCGAGGTGGTGGGCGTAGCTGCGGTGTCCGCTGCCGTCGCCCTTGGCGTCGTCGGACGGGCCGACGAGGTCGATGCCCGCTCGGTAGCCGTTGTAGTAGACGGCCTCTTCGACACCGTCGCCGTCGGCGTCGAACTCGGCGCCGACGTGCGCGAGCGAATCCCATTGCGTGGAGTACTGGAGGGCGAGGGTGACGACGTCGTCGGCCCAGATGTCGACGAGCCGGGGATCGCCGAAGTCGGGCATCTCGCTCATGTGGATGTTGTAGAAGACGTCCTGGACGCCATCCATGTCCTCGGTCGGCGCGATCTTCGGTGGATAGCGGCGCTGGTTGAGCAGGTTCCCGCCCGGGAAGTCGAGCGGGAGGCTCAGGCAGAAGCTGATGCCCGCCTCGACCGAGCGCACGCCCTGGAGCACCTTGTCCTGGGTGATGAGGTTGATGCGGCCGAGCTCGTCGTCGTCGCCCCAGTCGCCCCAGGTCGAGCCCTCGGGTCGCTGCTTCCAACGCTCTGCCATCGGTGGTCCCCCTGCTCGTCTCGGGCCGTTTCGTCCCTCTTGCTGTGCGAGTGCCTAACATAGACGAGAAGCACACTTCGCCTCGTCGCGAACACCGTTCCCGCACGGCGCCGCCGCCGTGGTCCCAACCGGCCAGCACGCTGCTGGCCAGGCCGACTCTGGCCAGGAGGTCATCGCCATGTCTGACACCGTGATCGACACGCCCAGCGGCGGAGAGCGGGAGCGAGACGTCGCCGACTCGCCGTCGGACCACCACTACACGGTGTCGGCCGACGGCCACCTCCTCGAGCCCATCACGCTGTTCAAGGAGCGCCTACCCGACAACCTCAAGCACCTCGCGGTGTGGGAGGAAGAGATCGAGATCGAGCCGTTCGTCGAGGACGGCGCCACGGTGTTCCGCAAGCTGCACACGCCCGGCTTCGAGGGCTGGACGGTGTCGCGCTATCGCCAGACCAGTGGACGCACGCCGGAGGGCGATCCCGAGATCGTCCTGGAGGACATGGACGCCGACGGCGTCGACGCCCAGGTGCTGCACCCGAACCTGTCGCAGTTCGGGCTGTTCACCGATCACCACGAGATGTCGATCGCGCACGCCCGGGTCTACAACGACTACGTCATGGAGACGTACACGCCGTACTTCGACCGCATCGCACCGACGGCACCCATCCCGCTCACCGACATCGACGATGCGGTGACCGAGATCCAGCGGGTGGCGGCCGGTGGGTTCAAGGGCGTGCTGCTGCCGGCCACGGCACCGATGCCGTACTACCGACGTGAGCTCGACCCGGTGTGGGCGGCGATCCAGGAGACCGGGATGAGCGTGTTCGTGCACACGCAGACCGGTGGCATCAAGGTCGACGATCCCGAGGCGCTCACGCTGCGGATCATGATGGAGAACGCCAAGCAGGTGAACGAGCCGATGACCGAGAAGATGGCGGCCAAGCGCATGGTCACCCAGGCGGTCATGCAGCCGGTCGTCCCCCAGACCCTCATCTGCCAGCTCATCGGTGGTGGCGTGCCCGAGCGCTTCCCCGGCCTGCACTTCTCGCTCATCGAGTTCAACGCCTACTGGCTCGCCTCGCTGGTCGGTTCCATGGACAAGTGCTGGATCACCGGCATCGGCCAGGACCCGGACTGGTGGATCGGCGTGTGGCAGGACGATCGCCCCGACGACGACCAGCCCGGCATGGCCCAGCTGTTCAAGCTCAACGAGAAGTGGCCGTACCCGCTCATGCCCAGCGAGTACGTCCAGCGCCAGTTCCACGTGTCGTTCCAGGACGATCCGGTCGCGGTCGCCTGCCGCAACATCACGGGCCTGTCCACGGTCATGTGGGGCAACGACTACCCCCACGCCGAGGGCACGTTCCGGGGAAGCCGCGATCTGCTGGCCCAGCTCATGGGCGACCTGCCCGACGCCGATCAGGCCGCGCTCGTGGGCGAGACGCTCGCCGGCCTGGTCGGCTTCGAACCGTCGCAGGCCAAGGTGTCCGAGCGCCTGGCTCGCGTCGCGGCGCGACAGAGCTGATCGGGTGACGGGTGAGCTGAGCTTCGACGGCCGGGTCGCGGTCGTGACCGGGGCGGGCCGTGGCATCGGGCGCGCCTACGCACTGCTCCTTGCCGAGCGCGGCGCTCAGGTCGTGGTCAACGATCTGGGTGTCTCCATCGGAGGGTCCGGAGCGGATCTCACGCCGGCCGAGGAGGTCGTGGCCGAGATCACCGCGGCCGGTGGAACGGCCGTGGCCGACGGCAACGACGTGTCGTCGGTGTCGGGTGCCGAAGCCATCGTCGCGGCCGCGATCGAGAACTTCGGCCAGGTCGACGTACTCGTGAACAACGCCGGCATCATCCGCTGGGCGGGCATTTCCGACGTCGACCTCGACAACCTCGAACGCCACCTCGCCGTGCACGTCGCCGGTTCGTTCAACACCACCCGCGCCGCGTGGCCCCACATGGTCGAGGCCGGCTACGGCCGCATCGTGATGACCACATCGGCCGGCATCTTCGGTTTGCCGGCGAACCTGTCGTACGCCGCGGCGAAGGGCGCGACCATCGGCCTGGTCCGAAGTCTCACCACGGCGGGCGTCCCCCTCGGGATCACGATCAACGCCATCGCCCCCGCGGCGGTCACCCGCATGGGTGGCGGCGACGAGGGGCCGCCACCAGCGAACATGGATCCCGCGCTGGTGGCGCCCATGGTCGGCTACCTCGCCCACGAGTCGTGCACCGTCAGCGGCGAGGTCTTCGCGGCCGGCTCCGGCCGCTTCACCAAGGTCTTCATCGCCGAGACCGAGGGCTACGTCCACCTCGACGGCCCGCCCACCATCGAAGACGTCGCCGGTCACTGGGCTGAGATCACCGACGAGCACGACTACTGGGTCCCACCCGACCTCATGGGCTGGGCCGAGCACTTCAACGCACACCTGCGCTGAGTTCGCCAGAACGGTCAGCGTGATCGGCCCCCTGCTCTTCTGGCGTGTGGGTTGCGCGGAAACCGGCGAGGTCACACGCCAGAAGCGGAAGAGGAAGAGGAAGGTGATGTCAGACGCGCCGGGCGGGGTCCCGGTCGCGCAGCTCGCGCTTGAGCACCTTGCCGGATGGGTTCCTCGGGAGCTCGTCGATGACGATGACGTCCGTGGGCACCTTGAACTTGGCGAGCTGGCCGCGGCAGTGCTCGATGAGCACCTCGGGGGCGACGGGGGAGCGCAGCACCACGAAGGCGATGGGCACCTCGCCCCAGCGCTCGTGGGGGCGGCCCACGACAGCGACCTCGACGACCTCGTCGTGCTCGTAGAGGACCCGCTCGACCTCGGAGGTAGCGATGTTCTCGCCGCCAGACACGATCATGTCCTTCAGCCGGTCGACGATGTAGAGGTAGCCGTCCGCGTCGCGGATGCCGACGTCGCCGGTGTGGAACCAGCCGCCGGCAAACGCCCGCTCGGTCGCCTCCGGGTCGCGCCAGTAGCCCTTGAACACCTTGGGTCCACGCAGCACGACCTCACCCGGCTCGCCGGCGGGGACGGTCTTGCCGTCGGGGTCCCAGATGTCGAGCTCGAGGTACTGGCACGGACGTCCGCAGCTGCCGAGCTTCGAGATGGTGCTGTCCGGGTCGAGGAACGTGTCGCCCGAGACGGTCTCGGTGAGCCCGTAGGCATCGGCGAGCCACGCGGAGGGGAAGGTGCGGCGGAGGCGGTCGATGTAGGGGAGCGGCATCTTCTCGCCGCCGGCGATGATGAGCCGCAACGACGAGAGGTCGCGGTCGTCCACCCCCGAAAGGTCGAGCACGGCGCGGACCATGGCGGGTGCTGTCCACATGGCGGTGATGCCCGAGTGCTCGATCTCCTCCGCGACGGCCTGCGGGTCGAAGGTGCGGTGGATGATCGTCGTCGCACCCACCGCCAGCATCGACGTCGTGATGAGATCGAGCGCACCCACGTGGTACAGCGGACCGCACGCAAGACCGACGTCGGCTGAGGTGAAGCCCATCTCGGCGACGTGGGCGTAGTTCTTCCACGCGAGGTTGGCGTGGCTGAGCATGACGCCCTTGGGGCGGCCGGTCGTGCCCGAGGTGTACATGAGTCGGTGGAGATCGTCGCCCTCGGCGGAGACTGGCGGGACGGCCCCGTGAGTGGCGAGCTCGTCGAACGACGTCCAACGCTCGGCGTCGCCATTGGCCAGGTCGATGCGGGCGATGCTGTCGATAGCGGCGGTCGCCTCTGTCGCGATGGGGAGGGTGGCGTCGTCGGCGACGAGGGCCACGGCCTGGGAGTGCTCGAGGATGTACTGGACCTCGGCGGCGGCGAGGCGCCAGTTGATGGGCATCGCCACGGCGCCGATGTGGTTGACCGCGAAGATCGTGACGAGGAAGTCGGCCGAGTTGTAGGCGAGCAGACCGACCACGTCGCCCCGATCCACGCCGAGCGATCGGAGTCCTCCCGCCACGGCGGCCGACCGGTCGAGCATCTCGCGGTAGGTGAGCACGACGTCGCCGAAGATGGCGGCAGGCTTGTCCGGCGTGCGGGCCGCGTGGTGGGCCAGCACCCGAACGAAGTTCAGGTCGGGTTGCATCGCATCGCGAGCGGTCATCGTGTTGATCCACCTCGGTCGTGACCCACGCCGTTCTGGCTGGGATCGCTGGCTTCCATCGGCTTGGACATCCCGTTCTCCTGGGCCAGGAGTCCCAGCCAGAACGATGAAGGGCGCACAGTTCCCGAAGACGCGGACCTCATGGGGCTGCGTATCCGCCGTCGACGACGATGGACGTGCCGGTCGTCCAGCGCGATGCGTCGCTGGCCAGGTAGTCGTAGGCGCCGACGA
>CAZALT010000003.1:41884-48931 GCA_964485515.1 uncultured Rhabdothermincola sp.
GTGCCGGTCGTCCAGCGCGATGCGTCGCTGGCCAGGTAGTCGTAGGCGCCGACGAGGTCGTCGGCACTGCCGAGGCCGAGCGGGTGCTTCACGGCGATGGCCTCGATGGCTTCGTCGGGGAGGCCCTCGTGGATGGCCGACAGGAACGTGCCGGGGCACACCGTGTTCACCCGGACGTGGTCCCTGGCGTATTCGACCGCGGCGACCTTGGCGAGCTGGATCACCGCTGCTTTCGTGGCGCAGTACGGCCCGGCGTGCGACCACGCCGTCATGCCGGCGACCGACGCGGTGAGGATGATCGAACCCGACTTCTGGGCTCGCATCACCGGGACCGCGGCGCTGATGGCGTTGACCGCGCCCATCACGTTGATGCTCAGCGAGCGCTGCCAGTCGGCGTCGGTGAGGTTGTGGATGCGCCCGCTGGGAGCGAGCACGCCGGCGTTGCTGATGAGCACGTCGAGGCGCCCGAAGCGCTCGACGGCGAGGGCGACGACGGCCTCGACCTGCTCGCGGTTGGACACGTCCGCTGTGACCGTGGCCGGTTCGGTGCTGGCCGCCGGCAAGGCATCGAGCGTCGCGGCCAGCGACGCGTCGCTGATGTCGCTCAGCACCACCTCGGTGTCGGGACGTGCGACGAAGTGGGCCGACAGCGCGGAGCCGAGGGTGCCGCCCGCTCCGAGGATGACGACGACCCGGTTGTCCGATTCGGAGGCTCCTGGGCTGGCGGCGTCGGGGCGGCTGCTGGTGGGTTCGCTGGTCGTGCTCATACGAGGAGATACCCGCCGTCGACGTTGATGACTGATCCGGTGATGAACGCCGCGGCGTCCGACGCGAGGAACTGATAGGCGCCGGCCAGGTCGTGGGGTGAACCCCAGCGGCCCTGCGCGGTGTGATCGAGGATCTTGGCCTCGAGGTCGGGCCGGGCCTTCCAGCCCTCGGCGAGGGGTGAGTCGAACCAGCCGGGAGCGACCACGTTGACCGTGATCTGCTGGACGGCGAGGTCGAGGGCGAGTCCCTTGGCCATGCCCACCAGGCCCGCCTTCGACGCGCTGTAGGCCGTGAGCCCCTTGCGGGGGCGCTCACCGAGGACGGACCCCGTGAGGATGATGCGGCCGCCCGGCTCCATCACGCGACACGCGGCCCGCGCTCCGAGGAACGCTCCGGTGAGGTTGACGTCGAGAACCTGACGCCACACGTCGGGATCGGTCTTGCGGGGGCCGCCGACGGTGGGAGAGATGCCGGCGTTGGCGATCCACACGTCGAGGCCGCCCCACTCGGCGACCACCGCGTCGGCGACGTCCTCGTTGAACCGCTCGTCGGTCACGTCACCGGCGAGCGCGATCGACCGGCCGGGCAGTTCGGTGCTCAACGCCTTGAGGTCGCTCTCGGAGCGGGCGACGAGGGCAAGGTCGGCACCGGCGGCGGAGAAGGCGTGGGCGAGCAATCGCCCGAGGCCCCGTCCCGCGCCGGTCAGCACGACCCGCTTGCCGGTGACATCAGCGCCGCTCGGGAAGCGGTCGGGGATCTCGATCTGGTCGGTCATCTCGTCCTCATACCTGTCCGGCGATGCCGGGTTCTGCCGCACCGCGGCAACGGTGCCGGGCTCGGTGTCCTGCTGAGCTGGGATCGGCGTTCGGGGTCGGTTTCGTACAATACTGTGCACATGCCTAGCGCGACCGATCTGCTGGAGATGTACCGCCGGATGCTGGTCATCCGACGCTTCGAAGAGCGGGTCTCGGCCCTCTACCGCGACAGCGAGGTGCCCGGGTTCGTTCACCTGTCGATCGGTCAGGAGGCCGCCGCGGTCGGCGCGTGCTGGACCCTCGGCGACACCGACGTGATCACCTCCACGCACCGCGGACACGGCCACGTCCTGGCCAAGGGCCTCGACCCGTTCCCGATGTTCGCCGAGCTCATGGGCAAGGACGCCGGGGCCAACCGCGGTCGAGGTGGGTCGATGCACATCGCCGATCCGACGCTCGGGATCTTCGGCGCCAACGGCATCGTGGGTGCCGGCATCCCCATCGCCGTCGGTGCCGCGACCGCGGCGCAGCTGCGGGGCACGGGGGGAGTGGCGGTCTCGTTCTTCGGCGACGGCGCCGTCGCGCACGGCACGTTCCACGAGGCGGTCGGGCTTGCGTCGGTCTGGAACGCCCCCGTCGTGTTCTTCTGCGAGAACAACGGTTACGCCGAGTTCTCCCTCGCCGAGGACCAGCACGCGGCTCCGCTCGTCGACCGTGCCCTCGGCTACGGCGTCGGCCACCTGAAGGTCGACGGCAACGACGTGGTGGCGGTGGCCAAGAAGATGAAGAAGGCGCGGAAGGAGGCCCGCAAGGGTCGGCCGGTCATCGTCGAAGCCATGACCTACCGCTGGCACGGCCACTACGAAGGTGATCCCGAGAGCTACCGGTCGAAGGAGGAGCTGGCCACCTGGGCCGAGCGCGATCCGCTCGTGGTCCACGAGTCACGGCTGCGCAAAGAAGGAGTCGACGAGGAGGCGATCGCCGCGGTGCACGCCGAGGTCGAGGCCGAGATCGACCAGGCCGTCGAGAAGGCCCGTGCGCTCGAAGCGCCGCTGGTGGCGTCGCTGGGCGACTTCGTCACCCGGCCCCGGGCGGTCACCGAGGAGCCCCAGCCGGTTGCGGTCGACGCCCCGGTCTTCCGCACGATGGACGCCATCCACGATGCCCTCGACATCGAGCTTCGCACCGACGAGCGGGTGTTCATCGCCGGCATCGACGTCGCCGCCGGAGGCAACGTCTTCGGTCTCATGCGCGGCCTGCACGACGAGTACGGCGACCGCGTGCGCGACACCCCCATCTCGGAGAGCGCCATCGTCGGCGCCGGCGTCGGTGCGGCCATGGCGGGTATGCGGCCCGTCGTCGAGATCATGTACCTCGACTTCATCGGCGTGTGCCTCGACCAGCTCCTCAACCAGGCGGCCAAGCTCCCGTTCATGACCGGCGGCGCCGCCGAGATGGCGCTCACCGTGCGCACCCAGTTCGGAGCGGGCCGGTCATCAGGCGCCCAGCACTCGCAGAGCCTCGAAGCGTTGCTCGCTCACATCCCCGGCCTCACCGTCGTGATGCCGTCCACGCCGGCCGACACCTACGGCCTGCTGCGCGCTGCGATCCAGGATCCGAACCCCGTCGTGTTCATCGAGAACCGGCTGCTCTACGGCATGAAGGGCCCCAGGCCCCCGGCCGACCACCTCGTGCCGATCGGCAAGGCCTCGGTCGTCCGAGCAGGTACGGACGTGACGGTGGTATCGGTGTCGCGCATGGTGCACGAGGCCCTCGCCGCCGCCGAAGTGCTGGAGGCCGAGGGCATCTCGGCCGAGGTCATCGACCTCCGCACGGTCGCCCCGCTCGACACCGACACGATCCTCACATCGGTGGCGAAGACAAGCCGGCTACTCATCGCCCACGAGGCGGTCGTGCCCCACGGCATCGGAGCCGAGATCGCCGCGGTCGTCGCGAAGGAAGGCTTCTGGTCCCTCGACGCCCCCATCCAGCGCATCGGCGCGGCGGCCACGCCCGCGCCCTACTCGCCGGTCCTGGAGAAGGCCTGGTTGCCGGGCCGCGAGGAGATCACCGCTGCCGTACGCGACCTCGCGAGGATGTAGCCCATCGATCTCGTCACAAACGAGTGCGTAGCTTGGGGTAGGTGATCTCGCCAGAGGACGGGCCGAGCGGGAAGAAGCGGAATGAAGGTGCGCGTGTGGAAGGGCGATCCCTCGGTCGACCCGGGGTCCTCGCTCTCCTCGAAGGCGTCAACCGTCGGCCGGTGGATCTGCAGACCCGGACGGCCCGCTCTTGCTCGTTCGGGCTCTGAAGATCAGGCGGTGTCTGTCAGGCGATCCTGTCACCGGGGGTCGGTAGGTTCGCCAGCGTGTCCGATCGTCACCCGCTGCCCGACGCGATCTCGCTCACCCGAGACGAGGCGAAGTCAGTGCTCTTCGCGCTCGATTCGGCGCTCGACGCGGTTCCGCCGGACGAAGCCGTGTTCCTCCAGGTCGAGGCCGCGGTCTCCCTTCTCATAGCGAAGTTCCTGCCCGACCTCCCGAACCTGTGAGGAGCTACCCTGATGCACGTGATCGACGCCCTGCGCATTCCTGAGGTGGCCCGGCGGCTCGACATCCCTGGCGTCGAGGTCTATGGGCTCATCGAACGCGGCGAGCTGGCGGCGGGCAAGGGTCCCGATGGGCTCGTGTACGTCCGGCCGGAAGTGGTCGAGGAGTACCTCCGGGGTCAAGCCTCGAGCACCTCGGCGTGACCGTCTTCTAGCAGCCGATCTCTCGGGCGATGACCACGTGCTGGATCTCGTTGGTGCCTTCGCCGATCTCGAGGACCTTCGAGTCGCAGTAGAAGCGGGCCACCGGGGACTCGAGCATGTAGCCGAGGCCGCCGTGGATCTGGACGGCTTCCGACGCGGCCCACGCCGCGAGGCGGCTGGCCTTGAGCTTGGCCATCGACGCTTCCTTGAGGAAGGGCTGGCCGGCGTCGCGGAGGCTGGCGGCGCGGTAGGTGAGCCAGCGGGCCGCTTCGAGCTCGGTGGCCATGTCGGCGAGCTTGAACTGGGTGGCCTGGAACTTGCCGATGGGCTGGCCGAACTGGTGGCGACTGCCGGCGTAGTCGAGCGACATGTCGAGCACGGCCTGGGTGAGGCTGAGCGACAGCGCCGCGATCGAGATGCGGCCGACCTCGAGCGTGCGGAGGAACTGGCTGAGTCCCATGGCGGGATCGCCGACGAGTTGGTCATCGGAGACGAAGACGTCGTCGAAGAACAGCTCGCGGGTGTCGAGGCCCTTCCAGCCGATGCCCCGCATCTTGGGGCCCATGGTGAAGCCCTTGGTGTCCTTCTCGACCACGAAGCTGCCGTAGGTGGGCCGACCCGAGTCGTCGTCAGGCGTGCGGGCCAGCGCGGTGACGCCGAAGGACATGTCGGTGCCGGCATTGGAGATGAAGGTCTTGGCCCCGTTGATGAGCCAGCCACCGTCCTTGCGCTCGGCGCGCGTGCGGATGCCGCGGGCATCGGAGCCGGCGTCGGGTTCGGTGAGACCGAACGCGCCGAGCACACGACCTTCGGCGAGGGGGCGCAGCCAACGGTCGCGCTGCTCGTCGTTGCCGAACAGCAGCAGCGGGAGCGAACCGATGGTGACGTGGGCCTGCCACGCCGCGGCGCACGACTGGTCGGCAAGGCCGATCTGCTCCATGGCGGCGACGAAGCCGACCGTGGTCATGCCGATTCCGCCCCACTCCTCGGGGATGAGCATGCCGAGCAGACCGAGCGCCCCCATCTCGCGCAGCAGTGCGGTGTCGCACCGGGCCTCCTCCCACGCGATCGGCGCCCGCTTGGCGATCTCCTTCTGGGCGAAGTCCCGGCACAGGTCGGCCAGATCACGCTCGGTTTCGGTGAGAGAGAAGTCCACGGGGCGATGGTAGGTGCTGCGGCTAGGCAACTGCACAGCGACAGCTCTAGAGTGACCTCCGGAACGACCCGGACCCGATTCGGACCACACCCGGGGCAGCACGTAGGGAGCACACCACCATGGCGATCGACCGGCAGAAGTCCCCGTACCGACGCGGCATCCGCTTCGCGCAGCTGCCCATCCCGATGATCGAGGACCACTGCATCGCCGTCGACGCCGGTGCCGTGCAGCTCGTCGTGGAGTCGCGCCGGCTCACCAACGAGATCATCGATGCCACCATCGGCCCGATCGCGGCGGAGGACATCGTCTTCGACGACGGCGGTGCGTCGCTGCACGTGGTCGGCACCGAGGACGGTCTCGAGCACCTGCGCTTCGACTGCTTCGAGCACGAACCGCACTACCACTACATCGACCAGGCCGACGAGGCGAACACGGTCGTGCGCATCGACGAGCTGGCCGTCGGCGACCCCGTCGAGTTCACGCTCACCGCGGTCGAACGGCACCTGCCCGACATGCTGCGTCACAGCGCACCCGCCGGTCTCGCCGATCAAGTTGCGACGCAGGGCCACCTCGTGGCCGAAGCGCTCGTCGAGGTCCGTACGCTCATGGAGCGGGCCGCCCTGCCCGCGTCCTGACCCGATAGAACTGCACCCGCAGCCACCTGCTGTTCTGGCTGGGAAGACGCGCCGCATGCCGCTTCTGTCCAGCCGGAACGTCTCTGAGAGGACCCCCGCATGAGTGACAACGGCATCCGCTTCGGTCTCGACATCGCGCAGCAGCGCATGCCGTGGGACGAGGTGCTGCGGCGCGTGCAGTTCGCCGAGCAGGTCGGCTTCGACGGTGCCTGGGGCTTCGATCACTTCCAGCCGATGTACGGCGAAGGCCCGGGGGAGTGCTTCGAGGGCATGACCACCCTCGCCGGGCTCGCCGGTCAGACCTCGACCATCCGTCTCGGCCTGCTCGTCACCGGCATGACGTACCGCAACCCTTCGGTGTTCGCCGCGGAAGCGGTCACGATCGACCACATCTCCCACGGCCGTCTCGAGCTGTCGCTCGGCGCCGCCTGGTTCGAGGACGAGCACAACGCGCTCGGCATCGCGTTCCCGTCGCTGACCGAGCGCTTCGACCGGCTCGAGGACAGCCTCGAGATCCTGAACCGGCTGTGGACCGGCGAGAAGGTGTCGTACGACGGCAAGGTCGTCTCGCTCCAGGACGCCCAGATGAACCCGACCCCGGTGCAGGATCCGCGACCCCCGATCTGGATCGGTGGCAGCGGCCCCAAGCGCACCCTGCCGCTCGTCGCCCGCTACGCCGATGTGTGGCACACCTGGGGCTCACCGAAGTCGCTCGCCGAGCCGTGGGCTCGCGTCGTGGAGCTGGCCGAGGCCGCCGGGCGCGACCCGCAGTCGATCACCCGGGCGTCATCGCTCTCGCTCAGCGACGACGACGACACCATCCGCAAGTACCTCGGCAAGTGGCAGGACGCCGGCTGGGGCTACCTCGTGTGCGGCTGGCCCGAAGAGGGCGAGTCCCGCGTCGAGCACGTCGTCACGAAGATCCTCCCCGAGTTCACGCGAACCTGACGAACCTCTCGTGAACTGGCTGGGAGGGTCCGT
>CAZALT010000003.1:49031-53855 GCA_964485515.1 uncultured Rhabdothermincola sp.
CCCCGAGTTCACGCGAACCTGACGAACCTCTCGTGAACTGGCTGGGAGGGTCCGTCGGATATGACGGACTTGGCCTGCCAGATCGGAACTTCTCGTGAACTGGCTGGGAGGGTCCGTGGGATGTGACGGACTTGGCCAGCCAGTTGGTCGGAGTTGGGCTGCTCGCGGTCGACCTACAGCGGCAGCACGTGGGGGGTCTTGCCTTCGGCGAGCACGAGCTCGCCGACCTCGCGGGTGAGGGTGCGGCTGTCGCCGAGGAGGGCGTCGAGGACGAGGGCTCGACGGATGTACAGGTGGAGGTCGTGTTCGGTGGTGAAGCCGATGCCGGCCAGCACCTGCTGCGCGTGACGGCGCACGGTTCGTGAGCTGCGGCCGGCGACGGCCTTGGCCATCGCTGCGGTCAGGGGTGACGGGTCGGTCCATGCTCCGTTGAGCGCGCCCTCGGCCGCTTCAACGGCGACGAGCGCCTCGGCCAGGCGGTGGCGGACGGCCTGGAAGCTCGAGATGGGGACGCCGAACTGGATGCGGCCGACCGCGTGCGTGCGGGCCTGGTCGAGCATCGTGCGCATGGTGCCGACAAGCTCGTGGCCGAGCGCGAGACGCCCGAGTGCCACCGCGTCGTCCCACGAACCGTCGACGCGCTGCCATTCGTCGTCGGTGATGCCGCCGACGTCGACCGCGACGGTCGACAGGCCGAGCGCGGCGTCGAGGCCGGTCACGGGGGTCGGGTCGAGCGCGGCGACGGGCACCGTCGCCCAGGCGACCGCTCCGCCTCGATCGGCCAGGAGGACGGACTGATCGCGACCGGCGAGCGAGTGGAGACCCACGCCTTCGATGCTCACCGAACCGTCGGCCGAGATCGTCGCCGGCGGCACGGCGCCGCCCAACGCGGGAAGCACGAGACCGGTTCCATCGGGTACTGCGATGCCGAGGGCGTCGAGCAGCACGGTCTCGATGGCGGACGACGTCGCTCCGGACGCACCCTGCAGCTCGAAGAGGACCGACACAGCGGTGCGCACGTCGGCGTCGAGGGCATCGGCCCAGCCCAGGGCCTCGAGCGACGTGTCGAGGTCGGATCGGCCGGCGTCGTCGACGACACCCCCGAGGGCCTCGGCGAACAGCTCGCGTTCGTCTGCGTCCATCATCGGTCGGCTCCCAGGTCGAGCAGTCGTCGGGCCACGATGTTGCGCTGGATCTCGGCGCTGCCGCCGTAGATGGTGGCGGCCCGGGAGTAGAGGTAGTCCGAGCGCCAGTGCTGCGATTCCGGATCGTCGCCCACGAGGACCTCGGTGGACATGGCATCGGCGCCGAGCTCGAAGACGGTCTGCTCCATGGTGGCCAGCAGGATCTTGTCGATCGACGTCTCGGGCCCGAGCTTGTCGCCGGCATCCATGCGGTACTGGGTGGAGCGGGAGCGGGAGCGGAGCGCGAACAGGTCGACCACGGCTCCGCCGACCTCCTCGGCAGAGAGCGTGCCGGGCGCGGCCGAGGCGACCAGGTCGTCGAGGCGGCGGCGGAGGAACGCGCCGCGGTGCCACAGGGCCGTGCTGCGTTCGAAGGGCAGCAGATCCATGGCCACGGCCCAACCCTGGCCGATCGTGCCGAGCATCCGATCGGAGGGGATGGCGACGTCGTCGAAGAACACCTCGCAGAACTCGTCGCGACCGTGGATGGTCTCGATGGGGCGGATGGTGATGCCCGGCGTGTCCATGTCCAAGAAGAAGGCGGTGATGCCGCGGTGCGCGTCCTCGGCGGTGCCGGTGCGGGTGAGCAGCACGCAGCGCTGGGCGAACTGGGCGAGGCTCGTCCACACCTTCTGGCCGTTGACGACCCACGTGGCGCCGTCATCGGGCGACGCCGCCTTGCAGGCGAGGGCGCCCAGGTTCGAGCCGGTGTCGGGCTCGGAGAACCCCTGGCACCAGGTCTCGTCGCCGCGGAGGAGCTTGGGCACCATCTCGGCGGCGAGCTCGGGGCGGGCGTAGTCGATCATGGTGGGGCAGAGCACCTCGGTCATCGAGTACAGACCGGGCTCGACGATGCCTCGGGCCGTGAGCGCCTCGCCCAGGTAGCCGCGCAGCAGCGTCGATCCGCCGAGACCGCCGACGCGCTCGGGCCAACCCCAGCGCATCCAGTCGGCGTCGAACGCGAGTCGCTTGACCTTGGCCAGCTGCTCCATGTCGTCGTCGAGGGTGCCGTAGTGGTGGATGGGTGCCAGTTCGTCGGCGTTGGCGTCGAGCCACGCATCGAGGCCAATCCGGAATTCGTCGAGCTCCATGGCGGGGTGCCTACGCGTCCTGGCCGGTGGGCGCAGGTCGGGTGGGGTCGTGGGCCCGGCCGCTGTCAGCCGAGCCGCTGCGCCGGAGGAAGGTCATCGACCGGGTGGCGATGCGCCAGCCGGCGTCGGTCTTGCGGTAGGTGTCGGTGTACCAACCGATGCGCATGTCGTGCTTGGTCTGCTCGATGAAGCAAAGCGGCTGCTCGCCGGTGCCGGTGCCGGCGTCGAGGTCGAGCTCCACGGCCGGTGGTCCGACCATGAAGAGGCCTTTCGGTGCGGCGGCCACGAGGGTGGGGAAGTCGGACAGGGCGTAGGTGTCGCCGAAGGCGCTGTAGGTGCCGTCGGTGGTGAACACGTCGACGACGGAGTCGACGTCGTTCTTCGTCATGCCGACCGCGTATCGGGCCAACGTCTGGGTGAGCTCGGCGATCTCGAGCGCCTCGTCCTGGTTCATCGCGTCCCCTCGTTCCTCGGGTCCACCGGCGCCCATCGGAGCGGTGGCCTTGCTCGCATGTCGGCGTGGATCCTATGGCGGACACCTGGTCGCCGTGACCGGCCCGCAACGTCGTGCGTGCAGGCCGAACGAGACGATAATGGCGTTCTTCAAATCTGGCAATGTCGTTGGCGCCGACGGGGGGACGACGGGGTTGCTGTGCGACCGCTCAGGCTGGAAACGCCGTTCTTGCTGAGTTAGAGTGCCACTCTGACCGGGGACGGGACGTCCCATGCCGACAGCCGGGGGAGCGGGCGCGACCATGCGCAGCGCCCATCGCTCCGGGGGAACCAATCACGGAGGACTGGCACATGTCTGTGGCCACTGTCGAGAAGCTGACCGACAACGTCGGCGCCATCGTCCACGGGGTGGATCGCGAGAGCCTGCTCTCCGACGAGTCGCTGCCCGCGTGGACCCACGAGGCGCTCGAGCAGAACGGCGCCCTCGTGTTCCGGGGTCTCCACATCGACGACGAGACCCAGATCGCGTTCAGCAAGAAGCTGGGCACGCTCGAGCTGGCCGGCGCCGACAAGGCCGAGATCTTCATCGTCACCCTCGACAAGAAGCGGAACCCATCCGCCGAGTACCTCAAGGGCACCTTCGACTGGCACATCGACGGTTGCACCGACGACATCCCGATCATGGCCACCGTGCTCAGCGCGCACGCGGTGGCGGACACCGGCGGCGAGACGGAGTTCGCCAGCACCTACGGCGCCTACGACGCGCTCAGCGACGAGGAGAAGGAGCGCTTCGAGTCGATCCGCGTCGTGCACACCATCGAGGCGTCGCAGCGCTCGGTGAACCCGAACCCCACGCCCGAGGTGCTCGCCCGCTTCCGCATGCGCCCCGCCAAGGTCCACCCGCTCATCTGGGAGCACGAGGACGGCCGCAAGTCCCTCGTGCTCGGCGCCACCGCCGACTACATCGAAGGCATGGACGAAGACGAGGGGCGCAAGCTCCTCGCCGACCTGCTCGAGCGGTCGACCCAGCCGGAGCGCGTGTACCGCCACAAGTGGGAGGTGGGCGACATGGTCATCTGGGACAACCGTGGCGTGCTCCATCGCGCCTGCCGCTACCCCGAGGACTCTCCCCGCGACATGCACCGCTGCACGCTCGCCGGTGAAGAGGCCATCAAGTGAGCGACGTCTCGGGTGACGGCGCGAAGGTGGAGTCCACCGCAGGTCGGCGCGTCGCCGTGGTCACCGGGGCCGCATCGGGCATCGGGCTCGCCATCGCCGAACGACTCGTCGCCGACGGCATCAGCGTGGCGATCTGGGATCGCGACGGCGCCGCCGCCGACCGGGCGGCCGACAAGATCGCGGCTTCCGCTCCCGATGGCGTCACCGCCGTCGGCTACGGCGTCGACGTCACCGATCGTCCCCGTGTCGACGCCGCGACGCTCGAGGTCAGCGAGCAGCTCGCCCGTCCCACGATCCTCGTCAACAACGCGGGCGTCGACCTGTTCAAGTCGTTCCTCAAGGTCTCGCTGGAGGACTGGAACCGGGTCCTCGAGGTCAACCTCACCGGCACGTTCCACTGCTGCCAGGCGATCATCCCGCAGATGAAGCAGGAGCGGTGGGGTCGCATCGTCAACATCTCCTCGTCGAGCGCGCAGGGGGGCCAGCAGTTCATGGCGCCCTACGTGTCGTCCAAGGCAGGGATGATCGGGCTCACCAAGTCGCTCGCCCTCGAGTTCGGCAAGTACGGCATCACCGTCAACACCATCCCGCCGAGCTTCATCGTCACGCCGATGCTCGAGGAGGCCGCGTCGAAGGGCCTGCTCGGCCCCGGCGGCATCGAAGAAGCGATCCGCAACACGCCGGTGGGGCGTTCCGGTCAGCCCGAAGACATCGCCGCGGCGACCGCCTTCCTCGTCCGCGAGGACGCCGGCTACGTGTCGGGCCAGGTCATCGGCGTCAACGGTGGCCGGGTCACCTGACCCACCCGACCCGACCCGACCCGACCCGAGCTGAACGCTGGATCGACCCGACCCGACCCGAATCGACCCGACCCGACCCGAATCGAGCTGAACGCTGGATCGAAAGGGCCATCGGGG
>CAZALT010000003.1:53955-56652 GCA_964485515.1 uncultured Rhabdothermincola sp.
TCGACCCGACCCGACCCGAATCGAGCTGAACGCTGGATCGAAAGGGCCATCGGGGTACGTGACGCTTCGGCCGCAGCCTGGCTACCAGTTCGCTCGGACGACCGGCTAAATTGCCCGGGCTGCGTCCGCCCATGCACTGCGGGTGGTTCGGCGGGGGATCCTCGGTCCACCGCGAGCGCGGCGCGAGTCCAGGCGGCAGCCACAGTCACAGGAGTTACCTGGGAATGAAGATCGCGATCGTCGGAACCGGCGCCATGGGAGCGGTGTACGCCGCCCGCCTGAAGAAGGCTGGCCACGAGGTGTGGGCCATCGACCCGTGGCGTGAGCACCTCGACTCCATCGCCCGTGACGGGCTGCGGGTGTCAGGGGCGAGCGGCACCTACGTCGTCGACGGCATCCACGTGGCCGCATCCCCCGTCGATGCCGGGCCGTGCGACGTGTGGGTCATCGCCACCAAGGCCGACGCGGTCGCCGAGGTCGCCGAGGTCATCGCTCCGCTGCTCCGTGACGACGACGTCGTCATGCCGTTCCAGAACGGCCTCGGTGCCGGAGAGCGCGTCGCCGAGCACCTCGACGAGCGCCACATCGTCATCGGCATCGCCGAAGGGTTCGGCTCGTCCATCCCCGAACCCGGCGCCGTGCACCACAACGGCATGCGCCTCATCCGCATCGGCGAGATGCGAGGTGGGCTCACCGACCGGGTTCAAGAGATCGAGCGCCAGTGGTCCGAGGCCGGCTTCAACGTCAAGGCCTTCGAGGACATCGACCGGATGATCTGGGAGAAGTTCCTCTGCAACGTCACGCTCAGCGCCCCGACGGCGAGCTTCGACGTCACCGTCGGCGAGCTGATGGCCGACGAGGATGCGTGGGCGGTCGCGATCGGTTGCATGCTCGAGGCGTACCGGCTCGGCATCGAGCGTGGTGTCACCTTCGGGTTCGACGACCCAGTCACCTACGTCACCGAGTTCTCTGCCACCATCCCCGACGCCAGCCCGTCGATGCGCCTCGACCACATGGCCGAGCGCCGTGCGGAAGTCGATGCGATCAACGGCCAGGTCGTGGCCTTGAGCCATGAGCTCGGGTGGACGGCGCCGTACAACGAGTCCCTGTGCGCCCTCCTGCGCATGCGCGAGTCCCGGTTCCCCGCCACCGCCGAGCGCTGACGCCGAGCGAGGAGCAGGCGTGGCGATGAGCGACGCGACGCTGCTCCACGACGCGCTCTCCCAGGCGGCGGCGACATCCGGCGACCGGATCGCGATCCGTGCCGCGGGCGACACCTGGACCTACGCCGACCTCGAGGGCTGGAGCCAGGGCTTCAGCGCGCACCTTCTGTCCCGCGGCGTGCGGCCCGGCGAGCGGGTCGCGGTGCGCCTGGCCAACCGGGCGGAGCTCGTCTCCGTCGTGCTCGCCATCACCCGCATCGGAGCGTCCGCGGTGCTGGTGAGCCCTGCCTGGCAGGCGACCGAGATCGATCACGCCGTCGCGATCACCGCACCGGTGCACGTCGTCGTCGACGATCTCGACCAGGGCGTGCTGGCCGCTCGGGTCGGTGGTGGGGCGGTGACCGACATCGACGAGTCGGTCGCCGGGTCTGGCTCGGTTCCGCTGCCGGAGGTGGTCCCCAGCGCAGATGCCGTGCTCGTGTTCAGCTCCGGCACCACGGGCATGCCCAAGGCGGTTCGCCACACGCACGCCTCGCTGCGCGCCGCGACTCGCCACTGGGTGGACGCGCTGGGGCTCGGTCCCGACGACCGGTTCCAGATCTCGACGCCGCCCTCGCACATCCTCGGTCTGCTCAACCTGCTCGCGTCGATCGATGCCCGCTCGACGGTTCGCCTGCACCGCCGGTTCGACCTCGACACCGAGCTGCGGTCGATCGCGGAGGATCGCATGACGCTCGAGATGGCCGTGGCGCCGATCATGCTCGCCATCGCCAACCATCCGGATCTGGAGTCCTACGACCTGTCGTCGCTGCGCTACATCATGTGGGGAGCGACCCCGGTCACCGTGTCCGTGGCCGAACGGGTCGCCGAGCGCACCGGCGTCCCGACCCTGGCCGCCTACGGTGCGAGCGAGGTGCCGGTGCTCACGTCGAACCCGGTTGCCGACCCGGCCGCGTGGCGGCTCGACAGCCCGGGGGTGCCCGCGGTGGGAGTGCACCTGCGCGTGATCGACCTCGACGACGGATCCCTCCTCGCTCCCGGTTCGATCGGCGAGATCCAGGCTCGGGGCCCGTCCACGATGGCCGGATTGCTCCCCGACGAGGCCACCGCCGAAGCGTTCGACGACGGGTGGTACCGCACGGGAGACGTCGGGTGGATCGGCGAGGACGGCTGGGTGCATCTCACCGACCGGTCCAAGGAGATGATCAAGGTGAGCGGGTTCCAGGTGGCACCTGCCGAGATCGAATCGGTGCTGCTCGGCCATCCTGCGGTGGTCGATTGCGCGGTGTTCGGCATCCCGGACCACCGGACCGGCGAGGCGCCGGTCGCCGCGGTCCAGCTCGATCCGGCAGTTCCGGGTGTCACCCCGGACGAGCTCGCCGCGGTCGTGGCGTCGACCCTCGCCACCTACAAGCGGCTGGCCGCGGTCGTCGTCGTCGAGAGCGTGCCACGCCTGCCCTCGGGCAAGGCCCTCCGACGGGAGCTGCGGGCGCAGTGGTTGGCGGGACGCGGTTCGAGGCGCTGACGTCAGGGG
>CAZALT010000003.1:56752-58695 GCA_964485515.1 uncultured Rhabdothermincola sp.
CGGCGTCGGTGTCGGCGTCGACGTCTCTGGTCGAGCGGCCACTGATGGTGTCGCCGAACGAGTTGAACATCACCGTCTGGAGCAACACACCGGCCACCTGCTGGTTGTCGAGGCCAGCGCGGATGGCACCTGCCTCGGCCGCGTCGTCGAGGAGCCCGGAGAGCATCGTGACGAGCGGGGCGAAGGCGTTGGTGGCTTCCTTCGGGTGGTCGGTGAGCAGCTGCTGGGCGAACCCGGCCATGACCGAGGTGGAGGGCGTGTTCTTCTGCTTGGGTGTGCGGCCAGGCGTGCCCGGTCGGCACACGCGGTAGTACTCGTCGGCGAAGGCCTGGAGGCGTTCGAGAGGGTCGTCGGACCCGGCCACGCGGATGGCGAGCCGATCGGTGGTGGCGCTGACGGCCTCTTCGAACAGGGCCAGCAGGAGCTCGTGCTTGCCGGCGAAGTACTGGTAGAAGCTGCGCAGCGACTGGCCCGACTTCTCGACCACCTCCTGCACGGTGAACTCGAGCTGCGGCGACGTCGACATGAGCTCGACCGCGGCATCGAGGAAGCGCTGCACCCGCTGCTGGGCACGGGCGCGGGCGGGATCGAGTGACCGCGCCACCGCGAGATCGCGCCGACTCGTCGCGGGGATCTCCTCGGGCGGGCTGGTCGTCATCGGGGGATCATACCCTTCTAGCTCAGAAAGATCGATCCTCTTGCCAAGCGCGAACCGCGCTCCCGAATTTTGGGCCGAAATCTATGACGGAGCGTCAGGTATCCGCGTCGTCGGCCCGATCGCGCAGTTCGGCGAGGATCTCCTCGGTGTGCTGGCCGAGGCCGGGCACGCTCACCGGACCGCCGGCATCGAGGTCGCCGAAGCTGACGGGGCCGTTGACCGAGGAGAAGGTCTCACCGCTGGCTCCCGCCGCGATCTCGACGAACCCGTCGTTGGCGTGCAGCTGCGGGTCCTCGACGACCTCGGCCGGGGTCTGCGCGGGTGCCCACCACACGTTCTCCCGGTCGAAGATCTCGGCCCACTCGTCGAGCGTCTTCGTGGCGAAGATGCCGTCGAGGAAGGTGATGACCTCGGTGCGGTTCTTGCGGATGGCCGAGGGGCTCTCGAACCGAGGGTCCTCGAGCAGCTCGGGATGGCCGATGGCCCGGCACACGGCGGGGAGGTGGCGGGCGGCTTCGAGGCCGGTGAGGAAGAACCAGCGGCCGTCCTTGTCCCGGTACGTGTTCATGAGGGGGGCCTGGTTCTTGTGGCGGGCCTCGGCCTTGGCCACCTTGCCCAGGCTCATCTGGAGTCCGAGGTCCCAGCCGAGGACGTAGGCGCCGGTGCGCAGGAGCGACACCTCGACGACCTGGCCCTTGCCGGTGAAGCGCTGTTCGAGCACGGCGCCGAGGATGGCGCTGAGCGTGGCGAGGCCCGTGATGTGGTCGCCGACCCCGCCTCGGGCGTTGAGCGGGCCGCCGACCTCGTCGGCCATCTGCATGGCCAGGCCGGACCGCGCCCAGAACGCACCGATGTCGTAGGTGGGCCGGTCGCGCTCGGGCCCCTCGAGGCCGTACCCGCTCACGCTGCAGTAGATGAGGTGCGGGTGGCGTTTCGCCGTCTCGTGCGCCCCGAGATCGAGGCGGTCGAGGGCGTCGGGACGGAGGTTCGTGACGAACACGTCGGCGGTGGCCAGGAGGTCTTCGAGCTGGGCTCGGCCTTCGTCGGTGCGCAGGTCGAACACGACGGCGCGCTTGCCGCGGTTGTCGAGGGCGAACGCGGGGTTGGGGAGGTCGTCGCCGATGCCGAGCGAGCCGAACACGTTGCGCATGGGGTCGCCCGTGGGCGGCTCGACCTTGATGACGTCGGCGCCCCAGTCGGCCAGCAAAGCGGCGGCCGACGGCGCGGCCACCCACACGCCGAGCTCGACGACGCGCAGGTCGGCCAGTGAGCTGAGCCCAGTGTT
>CAZALT010000003.1:58795-59910 GCA_964485515.1 uncultured Rhabdothermincola sp.
CGGTCCCGGTGGCGGGATCTGCGTGTGGGTCGTGATCTGCCACGGTCAAAGCACGCCGCCGAGCGAGGCGAGAAAGCCCTGTGTGCGGGCACGGGAGGCGAGAAGCTCGTCGCGGTTGTCGCCGATGGGCACGATGCGCACGTTGATGTCGGTGGCACCGGCATCCGCGTAGGACCGGAGGCGCTTGGTGACGGCCTCCTCGCTGCCCGCCGCGAGCAGGTCACCGACCTCCTGCGCGTTGCCCTGGTCGAGGAGCTTCTGGTAGTTCGGCGACGTCTCCGCCTCGGACAGCAGACGGTTCGTGCGGGCGGTGGCAGCGTCGATCTCGTCGTCGGCGCACACGCACACCGGGATGCCGGCCATGACCCGCGGGGCGGGTCGTCCGGCCGCCGCCGCGGCCTCGTTGAGGCGGGGGGCGATGTGGGACTCGATGGCCTTCTCGTCGGCGAGCCACAAGATGGTGCCGTTGGTGCGCTCGCCGCACAGCTCGAGCATCCGGGGCCCGAGGGCGGCGAGCATGATGGGCGTCGGGCCGAGGTCGGTGATGTCGAACGGCTGGTTGACGTCGTACTGCTCGTTGTCGACGTCGACCAGCACGGGGCTCTCCGCGACGAGCGCGGCATCGAGGACGTCGAGGTACGTGCGCATGGCCCGGAGCGGCTTGTCGTAGGGCAGGCCGAGCATCTCCTCGATGATCCAGTGGTGCGACACGCCGAGGCCGAGGGTGAGGCGCCCACCGCACGCGGCCTGGGCCGAGAGGGTCTGGCGGGCGAGCGCAACGGGGTGTTGGGGTTGGATCGGCACGACGGCGGTGCCGATCTCGATGCGCTCGGTGGAGCGGCCCACGATGGCGGCGGCGATGAGGGCGTCGAACTCATCGGGGATCTGGGGGATCCAGATGGAGCTCAGCCCGGCTTCCTCAGCCCAGGTGGCATCTCGGACGAGTCGATCGATCTTGCTGGCGTAGCGGCCCCGTTCCGGACCGACCATGACCCCGATGCGCATCGTGCACTCTCCCCGGTAGCGGTGGTGACGTCCTCTGTCGTGAGCATCGATGAGAACGTAGTTCTCCGTAGAGCGTAACGATGATCTCGCGTGGTGTCGAACCGCTGCCG
>CAZALT010000003.1:60010-63168 GCA_964485515.1 uncultured Rhabdothermincola sp.
CGTCGCGTTGGAGGAGGAGCACGCCGGACGGGGTGCCGCCTCCGCTGGTGACGACCGCGGTCTTGGCGTCGGCCACCTGGCGCTCGCCCGCGTCGTGGCGCAACTGGAGCACCGCCTCGTGGATGAACCCGTACCCGTGGGTGCGCCCCTCCGAGAGCTGACCGCCGTGCGGGTTCACCGGCAGCTTGCCGCCGAGGGCGA
Source organism: uncultured Rhabdothermincola sp. (assembly GCA_964485515.1). Lineage (GTDB taxonomy): Bacteria > Actinomycetota > Acidimicrobiia > Acidimicrobiales > Acidimicrobilacustridaceae > CAZALT01. The sequence goes on from CAZALT010000003.1 coordinate 60,212, forward strand.
TCGTGCGGCCCTCGTCGATCCAGTCCTTCGCCTCGCCGAGCCCGCAGAACCCGAGGCCCTCGAGCCACGAGATGGCGTTGAACGAGAAGCCGTCGTAGACGAGGGCGAGGTCGACGTCGTCGGGGGTGAGCGACGAGCGGGTCCACAGGTGCTTGGACTGGCCGAGCACCTGGGGCTCGTGGGTCACCACGTCCTGATCCCACGAGAGCCGTTCGAGGATCTGCGTACCCACCGACTCGATGCGGATCGCCTTGTGCGGGAGATCACCGGCGACGTCGGCAGCCGAGACGATCACGGCGATGGACGAATCGCAGGGCACGTCGCAGTCGTACAGGCCGAACGGCGTCGAGATCATGCGGGCCGACAGGTAGTCGTCCATGGTCATCGGGTCGCGGTAGATGGCGTGCTCGTTGCGTCCGGCACCCACGCGGTCGTTGATGGCGATGTAGCCGAACAGCTCCCGGGTGGCGCCGTACTTCTTCATGTACTGGCTGGCGTTGAGGCCGATCCACGTGGACGGCGACATGGCGCCGAACGGGGCCCGCCACTCGTAGAACGGGCCCGACACCCGCGGGTTCGAGGGCGGGAAGAGCCCCAGCGCGGCGTTGGTGGACTCCCACACGGTGCGCACGCACAGCACGTGACGGCACAGGCCGGCCGAGATCGCGAGCATGGCGGCCATGATCGAACCACCGGGACCGGGCAGCTCCATGCCGCCGTTGATCCACGTCGGGTGGAGTCGCAGCGCGTCCTCGAGGGCGCTGGCACCCCCTTCGCTCATCCCCATCGGGCCGGGACCCGGATAGGTCGAGATGCCGTCGATGTCGCTCGGGTCGAGGCCCGCATCGGCGATGGCCTTGAGCGACGCGTCGACGGCGAGTGCCAGGGGGTCCTGCATCAGCCGGCGCCCGATGGCCGACCGGCCGATGCCCGAAAGCACGCTGTCGTGCTCGAAGCGCCTGGTCGTCAACGGGGCGCGGGGCGTCGGGATGTGGGGACCTTCGACGATGCCGTCGACGTCGGGCTCGCCGGCGAAGTCACCGGTGACCGGGGCGAACAGCGGGATCCACACATCCTCGTGCTGCTCGAAGTGCACGGCGACGCGTTGGCCGACGTGCACGTCCTCGGGCGCGATGCCGGTGATGTTGGTGGTGAAGTTGACGCCCGGTGCGCCGTCGATCGACACGTTGGCCACCGCATAGGGCGGCGGGAACCCGGGAAGCCACTGCTGGTAGCTGACGCTGACGCCGATGACCGTGGCCGTCCCGGGCACGACGCGGTGCTCGATCGCGGTGCTGTGACAGGCCGGGCAGACCGGCGACGGAGGCATCGTGTAGGTGTCGCAGTCGGCGCACGCCTGGATGCGGAGCTTGCCGTCGGCGCCCGAGACCCAGAACCACTCGTTGAACGGGGTGATCTGGGGGAGGGGGCGGACGGGTCCGGATGCTTCGGGTGTCTCGGTCGTTCCGTCGCCGGTCATGTGCCTAGAAGACGCTGCGCATGAAGCCGACGGCACCGGCGGCGGGCTCGTACGAGCCGGCCTGGCCCGACGCGAAGTAGCCGACGTCGGACACCACGGTGATGCCGGTGATCGCCGCGGCGGCCGGGCTGTTGATGAAGACCAGCGGGTAGGCCTGCTCGAGAGGTGTCGAGGCCTCGATGCCGAGGTCGTCGCGGTAGTCCTCGCCGAAGGTGAGCCAGGTCGACGCGTTGGCCTGAGCGAGCGGCGTGTTGGTGGGGCCGGGGAGGATGGCGTTGATGCGCACGCCCTTGCGCATGAACTCCATGGCCGAGCGGGCCACGTAGGCGCACACGGCGAGCTTGGACCACAGGTAGTCGCCCATGAGGTTGTCGCGGGCGTAGGCGGCGGCCTCCTCGAAGTCGGTGATGTCGAGGTAGGGGTTGAGCTTCTCGAGGTTGTTCTCCCAGCCGAAGCCCGCGGCCGACGAGATGAAGCCGATGGCCGAGCCGGTCGGCAGGCGGTCCGCCGCGAAGAGCTGGTCGATCATGTAGCGGTGGCCGAGGAAGTTGATGCGTTCGATGCCGGGCGTGCCGTCGGCGACGCCGGCCGCCGAGAAGAGCGCGTCGACGTTGCCGTCGAGCGCAGCCAGGGCCTCGTCGATCGACTCGGTCGAGGACATGTCGACGGGGATGAACGTGACGTCGTCACGCTCGACGGTGGCGCGGTCCATGACGGTGACCTTGGCCCCGGCGGCCAGCAGCACCTCGACGGCCGCGCCGCCCATGCCGGTGGCGCCGCCCACGACCAGGGCGTGGCGTCCGTCGTATCGGAAGGCATCGAACAAGCTCATCGGGATCGGTACTCCTGTGTTGGTTGCGAGTGGTTGCGAGTGGTTGCGAGTGATTGCGAGTGATTGCGAGTGGTTGGTGGCCGAGGTCCTGCTGGTGGTCAGGAACCGGATGGGGGATGTGCGTCAGGCGACGACGCCGCGGATCTTGAGGTCGATGATGTCCTCTTCGCTCAGGCCGAGGCCGGCGAGGATGTCGTCGCCGTGCTCGTTGAACTCGGGGGCCCGGCTGGTCGTGGGCGGCGTCTCGTCGAACTGCACCGGAGCGGCAGCGAGCTTGAACGGGATGCCTCCGGCCGTCTCGGAATCGACGACGTAGCCGTTGGCGACCGACTGCGGGTCGGCGGCGGCTTCGAGGATGTCCTGGGCGATGATCCACTGACCGCTGAACGGTTCGAGGCGCTCGCGCCACTCCGCTGCTGTGCGGGCGCCGATGATGGACCGCACCTCCTGGGACGCCAGGCCCGAGTTCTCGGCCAGGGCGGGCTGGGTGGCGAACCGCTCGTCGGTGATGAGGTCGGGGCGTTCGAAGATGGTGCACGCCTCGGCCCAGTAGCGGAACGCCTGGAGGCACGAGAACGACACGTAGGAGTCGTCCGAGGTCGGGTAGGTCCAGGTCAGCGGGTTGCCGATGGGGGCGTCGGATGC
>CAZALT010000003.1:63268-67710 GCA_964485515.1 uncultured Rhabdothermincola sp.
CGTCCGAGGTCGGGTAGGTCCAGGTCAGCGGGTTGCCGATGGGGGCGTCGGATGCGGGTGGCTTCATCGCCTCGCCCATCTGGAGAGAGAGGGCGAGCGCAGCGCCCATCGACCAGATGCCGGTGCTGAGGAGTGAGACGTCGACGACGGTCGCCTCGCCGGTGCGCTCGCGGTGATAGAGCGCGCCCATGATCCCGCCGGCGATGGTCATGGCCCCGATCGAGTCGCCGTACGCCGGCCCCGGCGCCGACGGGACCTCGGGGAAGTTGTCCCGATTGGTGCCGCGCGACATGCCGGCACGGTGCCAGAACGCCAGGATGTCGTAGGCGCCCTTGTCGGCGTCAGGGCCCCGCTCGCCCTGGCCGGTTCCCCGGACGTAGATGATGTTCGGGTTCGCCGAGCGGATCTCGTCGACACCGATGCGGAGCTTCTCACGCACGCCGGGGAGCTTGTTGGTGAGGAACACGTCGCACTGGGCCGCGATCTTCTTGAGGATCTCGAGCCCGTCGTCGCTCGTGAGGTCGAGCCCGATGCTCTTCTTGCCCCGGTTGGAGTGCTCGAGCAGGACATGCACCTGGGTCGTCATGAGGGCGACACCGCTGGACAGGAGTCCGCGCATGGCGTCGCCCCGCTCGACGTGCTCGACCTTGATGACCTCGGCACCCCAATCGGCCAGCAACGCCGACGCAGCCGGCACGAACGTGTGCTCGGCTACCTCGAGGACTCGGACACCCTGCATGACTTCGGTCATCGTTCACCCCTGTTCGAACAGCACGGTGAGGGTAGCCGCCCGGCGAGAACTGCTGCGCAGTCGCACAAGATCGCCGTTCTGCCCATGCGGTCCGGTCGTTCTCGCGGCCTGGTCGGACGCCCTGCTCGGTCAGCCAGCTTCGGCAGCCTCGGCGGCTTTGGCCTCGAGGTCGGCCGCCACCTCCTCGTGCGACGGATGGTGATCGACCGGGACGAGGCGAGGGGTGACGGTGACGTTCGACATCGTGACCGACGAGTCGGTGCGCAGGATGTGGTCGACGGTCTCGACCAGCTTGGTGACGTCCATCATCGCCCCGGTCATGTAGCCCTTCTCGACCCAGCCCGGCACCAGCTCCATGGCGAGGTCGCGGTCCCAGCCGTCGGCGAACTGGGTCATGGAGTCGCCGGCGCCGCCCGCGCACTCGCCGACGGTGAGGCAGGTGAAGCCCAGCTCGGGGTGTTCGGCGCGCCAGGCGTCGACGAGCTTGTTCAGAGCGGCCTTGCTGACCGCGTACGACGCGAGCCCGGGCCACACCGCGCCGGTGGAGCTGATGGACGAGAGGAAGATCGCCGTGCCCGACGACTCCTTGAGGTGGGGCAGCGCGGCCGCGGTCACGATCGACGCCCCGATGACGTTGGTGTCGAACACCCGGCGCCACTCGTCGACATCGATGCTCTCGATGCGCACGAGCGGGCCGATGGCCGGCGCGTAGACGATGCCGTCGATGCCACCGAGCTTCTCGGCCGCATCGGTGATGGCCTTCTGGGTCGAATCGCTGTCGGTGACGTCGCAGGCGATCGCGACCGCGTCGTTGCCGGCCTCGGCGACGGCGTTCTCGAGCCGATCGAGGCGGCGCGCCATCAACGCGACGCTGGCGCCGCCCCGGGCGAGACCGGTGCCGATGCACCGACCGAGACCGCTGGATGCTCCGATGACTACTGCTCGCACGATGGCACTCCGTCCATGTATTGGTCATCTGGAGCCTGCGTCGGTGCGACGCCGACCCCGGATCTGTGCACGTTGCGTTCGGTCGACCTGCGCATGCTCAGCAGGACGGTCGAACCCCCTTGGTGTGACGCATGGTACCCGGATGAGAACGCGTGCTCGCACATCGGTGACGGGCGCGTCAGCCAGGTCGGGTCGCTACGGCAGGCGGTGGGCGCCGTCGAGGCGGATGTTCTCGCCGTTGAGATAGGGGTTGTCCAGGACCGCCGCCACAAGCAGGGCGAACTCCTCGGGACGGCCGAGTCGAGCGGGGAACGGGATGCCCTCGCCCGGGTCGATGTCGAGGCGGGGGAGCGCGTCGAGCAGCGCCGGCGTGCCCATCGGGCCGGGAGCGATGGAGCACACGCGGATGCCGAGGGGTGCGAGGTCGCGGGCCAGCGGGAGCGTCATGCCGAGGATCGCCGCTTTGGCGGCCGCGTAGGCGACCTGCCCGTACTGGCCCTCGTAGCCGGCTATGGACGACGTGTTGACGATCGTGCCCCGCCAGCCGTCATCGGTCGGCGGGTTCGTCGCCATCGCCGCAGCCACCAGTCGGGTGGTGTTGAAGGTGCCGAACGCGTTGATGCGCATGGTCTCGACGAACGAGGCCTGGTCGTGGGGTGCGCCGTCCTCGCGGACGACCGGACCGCCCCCGACCCCGCCACCGGCGACGTTCACGAGGCCGGACAGGCGGCCGAGCGCCCGGGCCGCGGCGATCACCGCCTCGACGTCGGCCGGCTCGCAGGCGTCGCCGGCCACCGCCGTGGTTTCGGTGCCCAGCTCATCGACCAGGGCGTTCGCTCGTCGTGTGCTGCGGTCGAACACGACGACCCGGCGACCGGTGTCCACGAGGTGCCGCACGGTCGCGGCACCGAGTCCGCCCGCCCCACCGGTGACGATGACCGATCGGGTTCTGTCGCTCATCGTGGCCCTCCCTCGCCGCACGGACCGACGTGCGGCGAACGTAGCACCGGGTCGCTCGTCGCTCGTCGCTCATCGCTCGTCCGCGAGCCTCGGACGCACCCTCCCTGTCGGACGCGGGCGACGGGTGGCGTGGGTAGCGTCCGGGGATGATCTTCGGAACGTTCGTCCCGCAGGGTTGGAAGATGGAGCTGGCCGGCATCGCGGACCCGCAGGACAAGTGGGCCAAGGCGGTCGAGGTCGCGGTGCTGGCCGAGGAGCTCGGCTACGACTCGCTGTGGGTCTACGACCACTTCCACAACGTCCCGACCCCGGCGCATGAAGCGATGTTCGAGTGCTGGACGACGCTGGCCGCCATCAGCCAGCGGACGTCGACCATCCGCCTCGGCCAGATGGTCGGCTGCGCGCTGTACCGCTCGCCCGCGCTGCTGGCCAAGATCACCTCCAACATCGACGTGATGAGCGGGGGCCGCCTCGACTGGGGTATCGGTGCCGGGTGGTACGAGCACGAGTACCGGGCCTACGGCTACGGCGACGAGTGGTGGGACGGCCGTGAGGATCGCTGGCCGCGCACCGACTTCGATGCCGACGTGGACCTCGACGGTCAGCTGCCGTCGAACCGGGATCGCATCAAGATGCTGCGCGAGACCGTCGAGATCGTGAAGCTCATGTGGACCGAGCCCGACGCCACCTACGACGGCGAGTTCTTCTCGGTCAAGGGAGCGCAGTGCGACCCCAAGCCGCTCCAGCAGCCCAACCCGCCGATCTGGATCGGCGGCGGGGGAGAGCAGCTCACGCTGCGCGTCGTGGCCCGCTACGCCGATCGCTCCAACTTCGGCGGCAAGCCCGACGAGTTCGCCCACAAGTGCGAGGTGCTCAAGGGCCACTGCGCCACGGTCGGTCGGGACTACGACGAGATCGTCAAGACCTGGTCGCCCGAGGTCTTCATCCGCGAGACCGAGCAGGAGATCACCGACGGAGGCACCCGCTCGTTCTGGGGTGAGGAGCTCGACTCGTGGCGGGCGGGCAACCTCGTCGGCACACCCGAGCAGGTGACCGAGAAGCTCAAGGCCTACGAGGCGCTCGGCTGCGGCGGCATCGTGGTCTGGCCCAGCGACTTCCCCGACACCGAGTCGGTCACCCTGCTGGCGGAGAAGGTCATGCCCGAGCTCCGGTAGCCGGGAGACGGACCGCTTCGGTCGGCGGTCGGCGGTCGGCGCCGTGCGTTCGGATCGCGACGACCACTGACCACGGAGAGGCGTAGCACTCAGTGCTACGATTCTCGGCATGCCACGAGAGGTGACCCAACGAGAGCTCCGCAACGACAGCGGTGAGATCATGCGTCAGGTCGATCGCGGTGAGACGTTCATCGTCACCCGCAACGGTGTGCCGGTGGGGGAGCTGACTCCGTTGCGCCGCCATCGGTTCGTCGCCGCCGAGGCAGCAGTCGAGCTGTTCCGGTCCGCACCGCCCGTCGACTTCGCCCGGTTCCGGGCGGACCTGGACGAGGTCGCCGACCCGGACGCGACGCCTCGTGGCTGACGCGTCTCGCCATCGGCGCGGCATCCTCGACACCTCCGTGGTGATCGATCTCGAGGTGCTCGACGCTGGTCGGCTGCCCGTCGAGGTCGCCATCAGCGCGGTGACGATGGCCGAGCTGGCGGCCGGGCCTCACGCGACGAACGACGCCGACGAACGTGCCCGTCGACAGGATCGCCTCCAGCGCACCGAGGCCGCGTTCGACCCGCTTCCGTTCGACGCGGATGCGGCTCGCGCCTACGGGCGC
>CAZALT010000004.1:0-53160 GCA_964485515.1 uncultured Rhabdothermincola sp.
TGCACGTGGTCCACCACGGCCTGGCTCGTCTTGACCCGCTTGAGCGTCGCCACGGCGACGCAGACTACTTCGAAAATTGAAAATCGAAGATCATCGCACGGAGGCGATGCGCTGCCCCGCGGGCTCGGCTTCTACTGGGGCCCCAGCATGGAGCTCGAGGTCGCCGACGTCGTTCAGCACGGACGATCGAACCGCTCGATCGCAGGTGCCGAGGACGGTGCCGTCATCGAATACCTTCCACGCGATGGCTGACCCCAGATCACGCGGGAGCGCGACGACCAGAAGAGCGGCCTCAGGTCGGCGTCAGCAGCTGATCCGCACCGACAACACCCGAAGCGTGATCTCGGTCGCCGCGGCCGAGCTCCTCCTCCCCACAGCTACGGGCGCATGGACGTCGACCTTCATCGACGTGCTCGGACGGCTGGGGATCCAGCCGGGAACGATCCGCCAGGCGCTCACCCGGGTCGAGGACACCGAACCGAGGATCCTGCGCTCCGAGGCGGTCGGCCGCCGCAAGCAGTGGCTCCTGACCCCCGAGGGCCAGCAACTCCTGAGTGAGAGCACCACGCGGGCGTTCGGCTTCGCCCAGAACGAGCGGGACTGGGACGGCACCTGGTTGATCGTGCTCGCCTCGGTGCCCGAGAACGACCGGTCCACTCGCTACCTGCTGCGCTCCAGCCTCGTGTGGGCCGGGCTTGGTAGCCCCGCCCCGGGTGTCTGGGTCGGAACGCACACGGACCGGCAGGCCGAAGTCGAAGAAGCCCTCGCCGTTGCCGACATCGCGGACCAGGCCAGAGTCTTCGTCGCGAAGCACGAGCACCTCAGCCAGATGCAGTCCATGGTCGCCGACGCGTGGGACCTCGATGAGATCTCCCGCGGCTACGAGCAGTTCATGGTGGACTTCGCTTCGGCCGCCACCGACGATCCGCTCACCGGTGTGATCGACCTCGTACTCCGCTGGACCCAGGTCGTCCTCCAGGACCCCGCGCTGCCCGCCGAGCTGCTGCCCGCGTCATGGCCCGCTCGCGAAGCGGCTGCCGTCTTCCTCGACCGACACGAGCGCTGGCAGCCCGACGCGCTCCAGCGGTGGCAGGAGATCAACGTCTGAATCCTTGACCCGGTGGGCGTCGCGGCGACGACTGAGATTCTACATTTCCTTGTCGTGATGCAACGTGTAGGTTGAACATTGCCGGGCCAGCTTTTCGTCGTCTGCCCGGGTCGATGCCGTTGGCCAAGGCCGCGTGACATCGTCGATTGTCGTCATCTGACGACGTCTGCATCCAGGGGGAACCGACTCGATGGCCGTTGACGCCGCGATCAACTACGACCCGTACGACTTCGAGATCGACAACGATCCGTACCCGGTGTGGCGCCGGCTGCGCGAGGAGGCGCCGCTCTACTACAACGAGCCGTTCGACTTCTACGCCCTGAGCCGCTTCGACGACGTCGAGGCCGGCCTCACCGACTGGAAGACGTACAGCTCGGCCAAGGGGATGTTGCTCGAGATCATCAAGGCGGTCATCGAGTACGACATCGAGCTGCCACCAGGAAACGTGTTGTTCGAGGACCCGCCGATCCACAACGTGCACCGCGGGATCCTGGCGCGGGTCTTCACCCCGAAGCGGATGCTGGCCATCGAACCGAAGGTTCGTGAGTTCTGCGCTCAGTCGCTCGATCCGCACCTGGGTTCGGGTGACTTCGACTTCATCGCCGATCTCGGCGCCCAGATGCCGATGCGCACCATCGGCATGCTGCTCGGCATACCCGAGTCCGACCAGGAGGCGATCCGCGAGGCGATCGACGCGGGACTCGCGCTCGACGAGGACGGCCACTCCCAAGCCGAGACCCTCGACATGGCCGCCTATGCCGAGGCCATGTTCGGCGAGTACATCGACTGGCGGGCCAAGAACCCGTCCGACGACCTCATGACCATGATGCTCGAGGCCGAGTTCGAGGACGAGACCGGCACCGTGCGCCGGCTCACCCGTAGCGAGGTGCTCATCTACGTGAACAACGTGGCCTCTGCGGGCAACGAGACCACCACCCGGTTGATCGGGTGGATGGGCAAGGTCCTGGCCGAGCATCCCGATCAGCTTCGCCAGGTTGCGGCCGACCGGTCCCTCGTGCCCCAGGTCGTGGAAGAGGTGCTCCGCTTCGAGGCCCCGTCACCGGTCCAGGCCCGCTACGTGACCACCGACGTCGAGTGGTACGGCCAGAAGGTGCCTCAGGGCAGCGCCATCTTGATGCTCAACGGCGCGGCGAACCGCGACGACCGCAAGTTCGAGAACGGCGACACGTTCGACATCCACCGCAAGATCGACCACCACCTCAGCTTCGGCTTCGGCCTGCACTTCTGCCTCGGAGCGGCGTTGGCCCGCATGGAGGCTCGCGTCGCGCTCGACGAGGTCCTCCAGCGGTGGCAGTCCTGGGAGGTCGACTACGACAACGCCATCCAGGCCCGGACGTCGACGGTCAGAGGCTGGACCCGCATGCCCGTCCACGTCGTCGCCCGCTGAGCGGAAAGACTCCGGTCATGACCCTGCGATTCGTCTTCCACTACCCCGAGACCAGCGGTGCCGACGGGGACATGCTCGACTCGGGTGGCCTCGTCGAGGTCGCCCAGGCCGCCGAAGCCGCCGGCTTCGACACCCTGGCCCTCACCGAGCACCCCATACCCGGGGCTCGCTGGCTCGACAACGGCGGCCACCAGAGCCTCGACCCGTTCGTCGCGCTTGGCTTCGTCGCCGCGGCCACGACCCGTCTCCGCCTGCTCACCCACCTGGCCCTGGCGCCGTACCGCAATCCGTTCGTGCTGGCCAAGGCCGCGTCGACGGTCGACAAGCTTTCGGGCGGGCGCTTCATCCTCGGACTGGGCGCCGGTTACCAGAAGTCGGAGTTCTACGCCCTGGGAGTATCGCTCGACGAGCGCGGCGCGTTGTTCGACGAGGTCCTCGACGTTCTGCCACTGCACTGGAAAGGCGAGCCGTTCAGCTACGAAGGCCTGCACTTCACCGCCCGCGACGTGGTCGCCCTGCCCAAACCGGTGCAGGACCCCATCCCGATCTGGATCGGCGGGAACTCCAAGGCCGCCCGTCGGCGCGTGGTCGAGCGAGCCCAGGGGTGGATGCCCATGATCGGACCCGCCGAGCTGGCCAAGACCACCCAGACCGCGACGTTGGCCACCATCGAAGACGTCGCCGCCGCCATCGCCGAGCTCGAGCAGGACGCGACTGAGGCGGGACGCAACGAGCCGATCGACTACCTGACGTCGTACGACGAGGCTTCCCTCCGAGATGCCGCCGGCGACGTCGAGCGGCACCGCGACGCCTTCGGCAGGATCGAGGACGCCGGGCTCACGAACGTCATCGTCTCCCACGTCCGCGACGAACCCAGCGTCGTGCTCGACTGGATCGCCGCGTTCGGCGAGACCTACATCGCCCGATGAGCTGGTTCGAAGAACGTTCACGACTCGACGGCACGGTCGCCGTGGTCACCGGCGGCGGGGGAGGTCTCGGCGAGGCGATCGTGCGTGACCTCAGCGCCAACGGCGTGCGCATCGCGGCGGTCGACATCGACCCCGAAGGTGTCGAGCGGATCGCGGACCTGCCCGAGACGATCGCGGTCCACGGCGACGTCCGAGACTCCGAGGTGCTCGACCAGCTCTTCGCCCGGGTCGACGAGCGGTGGGGGCGACTCGACACGCTCGTCAACGTGGTCGGCGGCACCTTCCGGGCCCCGTTCGTCGACACCACCCCCAAGGGTTGGGACGCGCTGCTGCGCGTCAACCTCCTGCACGTCCTGCACGCCTGCTCGCTCGCCGTGCCCCGCATGCGCGACGGACTCGCCGGCGGCAGCATCGTCAACCTCACCACCATCGAGTGCCATCGGGCCGCGCCCGGCTTCGCCGTGTACTCAGCGGCCAAGGCGGCCGTCGAGCAGTTCGCCCGCACCCTCGCCGTCGAGGTCGCCCCCTACGGGATACGGGTGAACAACGTCGCCCCCGACTTCACCCCCACGCCGGTCATGCAACGGCTCATCCCCGAGGGCGCCTCGAACATGTCCGACGAAGCCATCCGGGCCGGCATCCCCATGGGTCGAGCCGGCGAAGTGACCGACATCTCGAACGCCGTGGTGTACCTGGCCTCGGCGCTGTCGTCCTACGTCACCGGAACCACCATCCACCCTGACGGTGGGACCTACGCATCGTCGGGCTGGTTCAACTGGCCCGATCACGGCTGGGGCAACAACGTCCCACCCCACCTCGTACCGCACCTGAACGCCGCTCCGCGCGGCGCGTCGAGCGAGGAGACGGAGACCCGATGACCGCGATCGCTCAACCCACCGACCCGTGCCGGCCATCCCGATCGACGGCGGGTGGGCCGCCAAGCTCGTCTGAGTCGGCGTTCGATCTCACCGGGGTCGGCCTCACCAGAGACGGCCGCTCGCGGCGGCGGTGACCACAGCGCGTCGGAAGGACCACCGGGCGACCGGGTAGGTGGACCGACCCCCACGCGACTGGGTTGCTCAGCTGGGATAGGCCGTGATCTCGGTGGCCTTCACCGATGCCCAGATCGGATCGCCTTCGCGGAGGTCGAGCTCGGTCGCCGCGGCCGGCGTGATCTCGGCGACCAGGCCGAGCGGCTCGGCGAACCGGACGCGGACTCGGTCGCCGAGGAGGTCGAGGTGGGCGACTCGGGTCTCCCACCGGTTGCGGGGGCTGCCTTCGGGGTCGTGGTGGTGCAGCGCGATCGCGGCGGGGGCGATGGTGACGAAGACGGTGCCGACGAGCGGTTCGGCCGTGACCACGGTGATGCCGCCGGCGGTCGTGACCACCGTGGCGTCGGCAGTTCCGTGGAGGAGGTTCGTGCCGATGAGGTCGGCGACGTAGCGCGACCGCGGTTGGGTGGTGACCTCGGTGAGGGTGCCGGTCTGGGTGAGGCGGCCGTGCTCGACGATGGCGACGCGGTCGGCCAGGGCGAGGGCGTCGACGGGATCGTGGGTGACCAGGATGGTGGTGCCCGGATACGCGGTGAGGAACCGGCGGAGGTCGCGGCGGACCTCGATGCGGGTGCCGGCATCGAGCGCGGCGAGGGGTTCGTCGAGGAGCAGCGCGGCGGGATCGGTGGCGAGGGCCCGGGCGAGGGCAACGCGTTGGGCCTGGCCACCCGACAGGGCGGCGGGCTTGTCCCGGGCGTGGTCGCCGACCTCGACGCGGTCGAGCCAGGCACGGGCCGTGCCCCGGGCCTCGGCGGTGGATCGTCCTCGGGACTTGGGTCCGAAGGCGACGTTGTCGAGTGCGCTGAGGTGCGGGAACAGGAGGTAGTCCTGGTGCACGATGCCGAGGTTGCGTCGTTCCTGGGTCACGAAGGTGGCGGGTGGTGCGTCGAGGGTGGTGTCGTTGAGGGTGATGGATCCCTCGTCGATGGCGAGGCTCCCGGCGATGCAGCGCAAGATCGTGGTCTTGCCGGCCCCGTTGGGACCGAGGAGGGCGGTGACCGATCCGGTGGGGGCGTGGAGGTCGACGTCGACCGCGAGGGCGCCGATCTGCACGGTGATGGCGGCATGGATGCTCATGTGCGGGTCAACCACTTGTCGCGCAGGGCGACGATGACGACGAGCGACACGGCGACGAGCACGAGGCTGAGTGCGATGGCGGCGTCTTGGTCGGTCTCGTTGCGCAGGTAGATGGCGAGGGGGAGGGTCTGGGTCTTGCCGGCGATGTTGCCGGCGAAGGTGATGGTGGCGCCGAACTCGCCGAGCGCCCGGGCCCAGGCCAGCACGGCACCGGCCGCGAGCGATGGGGCGATGAGCGGGAGCGTCACGCGTCGGAACACGGTGAAGCGTCCCGCGCCGAGGCTCGCCGCCGCGTCCTCGTAGCGCTCGTCCATGCCGCGCAGGGCGGCTTCGACGGTGATCACGAAGAACGGCATGGCGACGAAGGTCTCGGCGATGACCACACCGAGGGTGCTGAAGGTGAACTGGATGCCGAACAGGTCGAACAGCCATCCGCCGATCGGACTGCGGCGGCTCAGCGCGGCGAGCAGGGCCACGCCGCCGACGACCGGTGGGAGCACCATGGGGAGCAGCACGAGCCCGCGGACGAGAGCCTTGCCGGGCAGGTGGGTGCGGGCCAGGACCCAGGCGAGGGGAGTGCCGAAGAGGATCGAGAGAGCCGCGGCGCTGAGCGAGCAGACGAGCGAGAGCCGCAGCGCGTCGAGCGCCTGGGGGGTGGTGAGGTCAGCCCAGAAGGTGGACCAGTTGGCGCGTTGGACGATCCCGACGAGCGGGATCGCGAAGAACGCGACTGCCAGGGTGGCGGCGGCGACCACCAGGAGCGGTGGCCGCCGCCGGGCCCGGTTCACGTCGGGGGCAGGAACCCGAACTCCTCGAGGACCGCTTGGCCTTCGGGGCTGAGCACGTAGGCCATGAACGCCTCAGCGATCTCCGCGTTGGTCGTCGCGGCAATGACGCCGATCGGGTAGGTGGCCGTCACGTTCTGGTCGGCCGGGATGGCCACGGTGTCGACGGTGTCACCGGCGGCTTTGGCGTCGGTCACGTAGACGATGCCGGCAACGGCGTCGCCTTCGGTGACCGCGGTGAGGGTGGCCTTGACGTTCTGGCCCCGGGTGACGCTGGTCTCGGGGATGACGACGCCGGCGCCGTCGAGGGCCTGCTTGGCGAACTTGCCGCACGGGACCTCTTCGCCGCACAACGAGATGATCCCCGCGTGGGCGAGATCGGCGAGGCTGGTGATGCCAGCAGGGTTGCCGGGCTTGGTCACGATGACCAGCTCGTTGGTGGCGAACACCTGGGGAGAGCCGGCGAGGAGGTCGGCGTCGGTGAGCTTGGTCATGTTGGCCTGGTCGGCCGACGCGAACACGTCGGCGGGGGCACCGTCGATGATCTGCTTGGACAGCGTCGATGACGAGTCGAAGGTGAACTCCACCGTGGCGTCGGGGTTGGCGGCCTTGAAGTCCTCGCCGATCTGCGTGAAGGCCTCGGTGAGCGACGCGGCCGCCGACACCGTGGCGGTGCCGGTGACACCGGCGACCGTGGTCGTGTCCGACCCCGCGCTCGTGTCCGACGTAGAGGTGTTCGAGTCGCTGCCACACCCGGTGATGAACAAGGCGGACACCGCCGCCAACGTGAACAACAGCTGCGTGGTTCTCTTCATGTGCGCTTTCTCTCCCTGCCCGAAGGCGATTGCGAACGACGTCAGATCGGGGTTGCCTCGACGATGACCGTCGTGGCCGACCTCAGCTGGGCTCCGACGGGTCGGGTGTGATGCGCGGTTGGTTCGGGTCGTGCTCGTCGGCGTCGACTGCCTGGAGGGGATCTTCCGTGGCCACACCGTCGTCGGCGACGTGATCGGTCCAGGTGGCTCCTCCCCACCATCTCCACTGGTGCCGGCCGGTCGGGTCGGGCGCCCAGGCGGCGGGTACCGCGGCGGGCGGTGACGGGTCGATGGCGAGGGGCAGCACTCTGATCTCGGCCCCTGGGGGGAGTGGCGCTCTTGGGGTGAGCAGCTGTTCGTCGATCCAGCCGGGATACGGCGCGGCGCTCGGCGGCTGGACCGGTGTGCGGTCAGGTCCGTCGCTGGGGTCTTCGGCGTCGTCGGCTGTCCGGTCTGGTGCCACCGTCTCTCCTCAGTTGGATCCACTCGAGATGTCACGCAGGCGAGCCCGCGCCGTGAGTCAGTCGCCGGCCGCGGCGTCCTTCTCGATCTCCTCGGTGTCGGCCTTGAGCTGTTTGGCTTCGATCTTCTGCGCCTTCTTCATGGCTCGCTCGATCTTCGCCTCCATGTCAGAAACCCCGACGACGACGAGTCCTGCGGTACCTGCATCGAGCTGTTCGCCGGCTTCCTTGAGGTCCTTGCGGCTCATGCCTGCCGCGGCGTGGCCGGCGAGGGACCCGAGGAGCGCGCCGCCGCCAGTGGTCGCGGCGAGGAGGCCGCCGCCGATCGCGGCGGCGGGGAACAGGGCGATGACCAGGCCGGTGGCCAGGCCGACGCCACCACCAGCGACTCCGCCGACCCGCGTCGGCGTCTCGTGCTTCTTGACGATCTTGACCTTGCCGTGCGCGTTGCGCTCGATCACTGCCGCGTCGTAGGCATCGATGAGGCCGGCCTCGGTGTGGAGGTCCTTGATGGCTTCGTAGTCGGCCTTGGCATCGTCGACGTCGGAGTACACACCGATGAACGCGAAGAACGTGTCGATGGACATGGTGGAGCTGCTTTCTCTCAGGGGACGAACGGCGGCACGATATCCGACTCCGATCGGATCCTCCGTCGTCCAGCGTCGCGATCCGACGCGTTCGCTTCCCCGATGCCGGACCGATCCGCTCGTCAGCAGGTCCGCTCCGTGCACCGATGCTCGTCACCCGCGTGTTCCGACCGTCTCGAAGCGGTGGTAAGCACCTGCCATGGCAGGACATCGATGATGGGTGACACGCTGCGCGAGCTGTTCGCCCGCCTACCCCTACCGGCCGTCGTCGCACCGATGACGCTCGTGTCGACCCCGTCGCTCGTCGCCGCTGGATGCAATGCGGGGATCGTCGGATCGTTTCCCACCAGCAACGCGGCGTCGGCCGCGCAGCTCGACGAGTGGTTGGACGAGATCGGGCAGGCGACGGCTGGGAACGACGCGGCGGGTCCCGTGATGGCGAACCTCATCGTGGGTCGCCAGAACGAGCGACTCGATCAAGACGTCGCGTGCGTGATCGCCCGGGGCGTCCCGCTCGTGGTCACAAGCGTGGGAAGCCCCGCCCCGGTGATCGGCCCGTTGCACGAAGCCGGCTGCCTGGTGTGGGCCGACGTCGCTTCGATCGACCACGTGGACAAGTCGTTGGAGGTCGGTGCCGATGGTCTGGTGCTCCTCGGCGCCGGAGCGGGTGGCCACACCGGTTGGGCCAACCCGCTGGCTTTCGTGCGTGCCGTGCGGGCGATCACCGACGTGCCGCTCGCCGCGGCCGGGGGGATGAGCGACGGGGCCGCGCTGTGGGCCGCCGTCGTCGCGGGTTACGACGCAGGGTGGTTCGGCACCCGGTTCATCGCCACCCCGGAGAGCGGCGCACCCCAGGGCTGGCGGGACGCGATCGTCGCGTCGACCATGGACGACATCGTCGTCGATTCCGCGCCGAACGGCGTGGGTGCGAGCTTCCTGCGAGACCGATCGGGGAGCGGCGGCCACACCGTCTCGGCCGTCGAGCGCGAGATGCCCACCGCCGATGTCGTCGCGTCCCTCGTCGCCGAGTGGAACGCGGCCCGAGCTGTCACGGCCCGGCTGCTGGCCGAGATCAGGTCGACCAGAACCTGAGCTGACCGCTGCGCTCGGTCTCCGCCTGCCTGTCTCCGCCTGCCTGTCTCCGCCTGCCTGTCTCCGCCTGCCCGTGTCAGCGTGTCGAGGTGGTCGTGGGGACCGTCTCGTGGAGGTCCGCCGTCGTGCGGTCGATCCGTTCGGTCCAGCCGTCGATCCCTGCGTCGAGCTGCAGCTCGACGACCTGTAGATTTACTTGAGATCGACGTCAGTGTCGATAATCGATCGAAGATCTGGTCGTGGGGGACGAGGTTTGCGCACCACGCACGATGATGAGCTGGACCGGCTTGCCCGTTGGCCGCTCTACGAGATCCCCGAAGCCGACGACGCCGTGGACGGCTGGGGCATCTTCGAGATCCTCTCTGGTGGGGAGGGCTACGCCCGCTACCTGCCCAACGGACCGGTCATGGACCTCGCCCCCTTCCGCCAGTCCGCCAAGACCGAGGCCGACCGATCCGCGGCGGCACGATCCGGTGCCACCGCCCAGAACCAGGAGTCGTCATGACCATCCCCGCAACCGTCGACGAGGTCACCGCCGAGTGGCTGAGCAAGGTGCTCGGCGCCGACGTCACCACCGTCGAGGTGCTCGACGCTCATTCCGGCACGACCGGACGGGCGAAGATCCGCATCGAGAGCACGGACGCGAACGTCCCCGAGACGCTGTTCGTGAAGCTCCGGCCCTTCGACGACGAGCAGGCCGCGTTCCTCTCGATCATCGGGCTCGGCGTGTCCGAGGCCAAGTTCTACGCACGGGCCGGCCACGACCTGCCCGTGCGCAGCCCGAGGGTCTTCTTCGCTGACCACGACGACGAGGACGACTCGTTCGTCATGATCCTCGAAGACCTCGATGCCGCCGGGGCCCGGTTCGCCACGCCCAACGACGACGACGTGCTGGCCATCGCCGAGTCGCTCATCGACGAGCTCGCCAAGCTGCACGCCAAGTACTGGGGCGACGACCTCGAATGGCTTGGCACCCACGCGCTGTCGCCGGGCGACAGCCCCGAAGACCTCGAGCGCATGGCGATGGGCGCCATGATCGTGCAGTCCGCCGTCGACCAGTACGCCGACGACCTGCCCCCCGAGTTCCGCGAGCTGGCCGAGATCTACATCGGCCACAACGCCCGCATCGCCGACCTCTGGAACGAGGGCGAGCGCACGCTCATCCACGGCGACAACCACATCGGCAACCTGTTCGTCGAGGACGGTCGCACCGGCTTCTACGACTGGGCTGTGGCCAGCAAGTACCCGGGGATGCGCGACGTCGCCTACTTCCTGTGCAACTCGCTGCCCACCGACATCCGTCGGGCCGAGCAGGACAACCTCATCGCCCGCTACCGTGCCGGCCTGCAGGTCGGAGGCGTCGAGCTCGATGCCGACACGGCGTGGGAGCAGTACCGCCTGTTCTCGGTGTACTCGTGGATCTCGTCCACCACCACCTACGCCATGGGCTCGAAGTGGCAGCCCGTCGAGGTCGGTCGCAAGTCCACCATCCGCACCACCCAGGCCATCGCCGACCTCGACGTCATCGCGCTGCTCCGCGAGCGGCTCGACCTCGCGTGAAAGCAGGGACGGACCGCGTGAACGTCGACCTCGTCGACGGCGCCTTCTGGGGCCGCAACCCCCACGACGAGCGCCCAGCTCGACGCATCGGGCAACACCACCGCCTACCCGGTCGAGGCTCCTCCGCCCTCTACCAGTAGGACCTGGTCGAGATCTGGTCCTGGCTCGCAGGTGCGTCGGAGCCGGTGACCCTGTGCCATCGACGATCACCGAGAGACCCGCTCCCCGGAGCGGGTCTCTTCCGTCTTCGTGCTGATCGTCCTGGCCCCGGCACCCTTGAACCTCGGATCGGATCGGGGGAAGTGTCCTCTTGACTCATGCAACCTACGCAGTAGTATGTGACTATCGTCATCCGACCGATCAGGTTTTTCTAAGGGGGAACCGAATGCACAGGGGAATCCGCTCCATAGGAGTGTTCGCAGTCGTCACACTCGGATTGCTGAGCGCATGCTCGTCATCCGACGATGACGCGAACACGAACACCACATCCGGTGGCGGGGGCAGCGTGGACATCGCCGACTCGCAGGCCAACGTCGATGCGATGCTCGCCGAACCGACCAACGTCGGGGTCACGGAACCGCTCGCCGAGGCACCGCCGACCGGCATCAAGGCCATCTACCTCCAGTGCCCCGTGCCGGAGTGCCAGACCTACGGCGACGGCGTCAACGCGGCGACCGATGCGCTCGGCTGGGAGTTGAGCCGCATCAACTTCGACCTCACGCCCGAGTCTGCTCAGGCCGCCTTCGACCAGGCGATCAACGAGGCGCCCGACGTCATCTACTCGGTGGCCGCCTCACCGACGTGGCTCGACGCCCAACGGCAGAAGGCCGAAGACGCGGGCATCGTGTTCATCGACTTCGCCAACGTCTACGAGGACGATCCGACCACGGCCGTCGGTGGCTTCGGCGATGCCGTCGCTCCGCCCGCCGGCCTCCTGCAGGGGGCGGACCACGTCCGCTTCATCGGCACGCAGATGGCGGACTACGCCATCGTCGAGACCGACGGCAACGTGAACGCCCTCGCCGTGTACATCCCGGACTTCCCGATCGGTGTCCCCCCGGCAGTCGGGTTCGCCGAGCGCCTTGAAGAGGTGTGCCCGGACACGTGCAAGAGCACCGACCTGCAGATCTCGGCCACCGACATCGGATCCACGCTCCCGCAGAAGATCACGAGCGAGCTGCAGCGCGACCCGTCGATCAACTACTTGATGTTCATCTCCGGCAGCTTCGCCACCGGCGTCGTCACCGCGATCACGGATCTCGGCAAGCAGGACGATGTGAAGATCGTCGGCAACGCTCCGATCGTGACCAGCCTCGAAGAGATGGACCGCGGTCCGGTCGAGCAGGCGTGGGTCGGCCTCAACGCCGAGCTGGTCGGTTGGCGCATGGTCGACATGAGCATCCGTGCCCTCCAGGGCGAGACCATCCCCGAGAAGCCGTCTGGTCCCGACGACACCTCGGCCGCCGCCTGGCCGCCCGTGCAGCTGCTCACGGCCGAGACCTACCCCGAGCCGGTTCCCTACGAGGGGCCCGAGGGCTACCAGGACATGTTCCTGGAGCTGTGGGGCATCAACTGAAGTCCGTCCGGACACGCAGGTCGGGATCCAACCCGGCCTGCGTGGCCAGGACCGCATTGCCCACACCGATCTGAGGGAGAACGCACGCCATGACCGTCGACACCCGCCTCCACCTCACCGTGGATCCCGATCTCTGCCAGGGACATGCCCGCTGCTACGCGCTGGCTCCGGAGCTGTTCGACATCGACGACGTCGACGGGCACTCCCAAGCCAAACCCGGTCCCGTGCCGGTCGAGCTCGAGGCCAAGGCCGAGCTCGCTGTCCGAAGCTGCCCGGAACGGGCGATCAGCCTCAGCGGAGGCGAACGATGAGTGGGGAGACCGCACAGCCATGACCGACAACACCGCAACCGAGATCTCGCCCGCGAACGACCCCTCGCTCGCGGCGGGCGAAGACCTGAGCTGGGTCGAGACCAGCTTCTCTCCCGTGAACAAGGAGAAGCTTCAGGACCCGTACCCCGCCTACCAGGCGCTGCGCGAACGGTGCCCGATCGCGCACAG
Source organism: uncultured Rhabdothermincola sp. (assembly GCA_964485515.1). Classification (GTDB taxonomy): domain Bacteria; phylum Actinomycetota; class Acidimicrobiia; order Acidimicrobiales; family Acidimicrobilacustridaceae; genus CAZALT01. Next base: position 12,951 of record CAZALT010000004.1, read on the forward strand.
CGACGCCCTCGACGTCGAGTTCCCCGAGTGGGCGCCCGAGCCCTACGCCGGCACCGTCAAAGAGGGCTTCTGGGTCGTGTCCCGCTACGCCGACGTGTACCGCGTGGCCCGCGACGCCGAGACCTTCATCTCGTCGGCCGGCACGCTGCTGCCCGGCCTCGGCATCCCGCGTCCGCTCGTTCCCCAGGAGATCGACCCGCCTCGGCACCTGAAGTTCCGGAACCTCGTGAGCCCGGTCTTCTCGCCGCCGAGCATCGCCAAGCTCGAGGACACGATCCGCGACATCGCGACCGACCTGCTCGACAGCTTCATCGACGAGGGCCAGGTCGACATCGTCGCCCGCTTCACCGAGCGACTCCCGACCTACGCCGTCTGGCGCGAGCCGCTGCTCGGCCGCCCGATCCCGTTCAAGGTCGAAGGCGACTTCGAGGAGACGATCGCCGCGCTCGTCTACGACGTGAACCACGTCCCCGAGCGCGGTGAGGCAGCCTCGATCGAGATCCGCTCCTACCTCGAGCGCATCCTCGCCGACCGGCGGGAGAACCCGGCGAACGACATCCCGACGAACCTCGTCAACGCCGAGATCGATGGCAAGCCGATCGACGAGATCGAGCAGGTCGACATGCTCTTCCTGCTCTTCTCGGCTGGCATCGAGACCACCTCTTCGGCACTGGCGTCGTGGCTCGTACACCTCGCGAAGGATCCCGGCCTGCGCACGCGGCTCATCGAGGAGCCGGAGCTCATGCCCACCGCGATCGAGGAATTCCTCCGGTACCTCGGTCCCACCCAGGCCGAGAAGCGCACCGTCACCTGCCCGGTCACGATCCACGACCAAGAGCTCGACTCGGGCGACTCGGTCATGGTGCTGTGGGGCGCGGCCAACCGCGACGAGACCGAATTCCCGGACGCGCACGAGTTCCAACCCGAACGGTTCCCGAACCGGCACCTCGCCTTCGGCGCCGGTATCCACCGGTGCATCGGTTCGAACCTGGCCCGCCTCGAGGCGAAGATCGCTCTGGAGGAGCTGCTCAAGCGGTTCCCGAACTACCGCATCCCGGAGATCGACTCGCTCGACTGGGAGGTCGGGATCTCCCGAGGGCTGCACCACCTCACCATCGACCTCAACCGCTGATCGAGGGCGACCCAGACCTGTCGCTGGGTCGTGTGGCCGGTGATTCCCCCCCGCTGGCCCCTCCAGGGGGTGGCCCCGATTCGGGCTGCCTCCTGGAGACCCTTACCTCACATCTCGAACCGCTTGGGTCCCGGAGTCGAGGAGAAACCTTCGCCGGCAACCGAGGTCTGACGGGCGATGCCGATACAACCAAGACACCGGGCACGCGAGCAGGGAAGCGTGGTCGGACGGGGCAAGAACACCGCTGAGAGGATCGAGAAGCACGTGGGAGTGGTCGAGGAGATCGAGCTGGCCGAGGCGGTCACGAGCCTCCGCGCCGGCGATGTCGTCTACATCGGAAACTTCGGGGCGCCGCTGCACCTCGTCGGGCACGAGCTGATCCGGCAGCACCGCCGGGATCTGCACATCGTGATGGGGTCCGGAGGGATCCTGCTCGACGCGCTGATCGGAACCGGCGTCGCGGCCCAGGCGACCTTCGCCCACTGCTGGGGCCCAATCGGGCCGGTGCCCGCGTGGAACCTCCGGCGATCGGTCGAGCAGGAGGGCGGTGCGGAGCGCATCCACGAGCTCAGCCTCGGCGCCATGCACGCCGCGCTGCTCGCCGGGGCATGGGGTGTGCCGTTCATGCCCGTCGCTGGCCTCGACGACACCGGCTACGTCCAGGACTGGGCGTCGGAGTCGTTCACCCGGGTCGATAGCCCCTTCGGCGAGGCGACGGTCGTCGCGGCCCTCGTGCCCGACATCGCCTTCATCCACGCCGACGTGGTCGACCGCCGAGGCAACGCCGTGATCAGGACGCCCTTCGGCGAATCCATCGTCGCCGCACAGGCTTCACGCCGCACCGTGATCGTCGCCGAAGAGATCCACCCGGCAGGGAGCGACTCGACCCGATCAGCCGAGCTCCCCGGGGCGCTCGTCTCCGCCATCGTTGAGCTGCCCGGTGCGGTCCGTCCTGACGGTGTCGCCCACCGGTACCCCCGCGACGTCGAGGCGTACAAGGCCTACGGCGAGGCGAGCCGCACGCCCGAGGGTTTCGCGGCCTGGGTCGACGAAGTGGTTCACGTATGAGTGGCCCAACCGCTTCGGTCGCGCCGCCGCTCGCCGCCCACTTCCTTCCCCGGGCTGCGGTCGAGGTGAGCAGCCACGACTGGGTCTTCACCGGATTCAACTGGCCGATCCTCGCCGCACGCCTCGCTCGCGCCCTCGACCTGGGGAACTTCGTGCAGGTCCTCGAAGGAGGCGCCGCGTTCGACCGCGACACGGCGACCCTGCTGACGAGCACCACCGACTACTTCGCGTACGACGACGCCAACTGCTTCCGGGGATCGCTCGGCGACGTCCTCTTCTCGGTGGTCCCGCGCTGCGGTGCCGTCGTGGTCGACGGCGCCAACGTCGACATCCGCGGACGGACGAACACGACCGCCATCGGTCCCGTCGCCGCTCCGAAGGTCCGCATGCCCGGCGGTGGCGGCGGTCCCGACGCCATGGCGCGTGCACAGCGCCTGGTCCTGCTCCACGCCGGGGGCGACCCACGGCGCATCGTGCGCGAGGTCGAGCACGTCACCGGCAGCCCGGGCCCCGAGACGGATGTGCGCCTCATCACCCGGTGGGGTGTTCTGCAGCTCGGCGCTGCGCCCACGCTGCTGACGGTCGTCGACCACGAATCCACGGAAGGCTTCGTCGACTGGCTCCGCTCGCTGGATGTGGAGGTCTACGACGCCGTCGCGGTCGACACCGTCGACGATGACATGCGGGCGGCCTGTGCACAGGTGCTCGCGGAAGGAGCCGCCGCCGGATACGCCGGCGCGGCGGCCGAGCTCGCGGCGGCAACAGCATGAGAACGCGTCGTCCGGTGGGATGCGACGCCCGAACAGGGAGCACCGCTCGATGACCCACCAACGGTTCGACGACCGGATCTGGTCCGAGCGGGAGACCTGGTCCCGCGACCAGCTGGCCGACTTCCAGCTCGCCCGCCTCCAGGAGCAGCTCGTCCGCGTCGGCGACTCGAGCCGGCTGTACCGAGAGCAGTGGCAGGCGATCGGTTGGTCGCCTCAGGATCTTGGTTCGCTCGACGACCTGCGCGCACTCCCGTTCACGAAGAAGCAGGACTACGTCTTCAGCCTCGAGGTCGACGCTCCGTGGGGTGCCGCTCTCGCGGTCGATCCCGACGACGTGCGTCGCGTCCACTTCTCGTCGGGGACCACGTCCTCGCCGGCTCCGGTCTACTGGACGCAGTCGGATCTCGACCGCTGGGCCGACCTCTACGCCCGCGCGGCATACAGCCAGGGTGTCCGGTCGAGCGACATCTACCAGTGCCTGTTCAACTACTCGTGGTTCGTCGGTGGTCTCGGCGCGACGGCGGGCTACCAGCACCTGGGCTGCACCTGCATCCCCGGCGGTTCGTCGGACACGCTCCGCCAGCTCGAGACCATCGAGCGGTTCGGTGTCACCGCCGTCGGCGGTACGCCGTCGTTCCTGCTCCACCTCGCCGAAGCAGCGGAAGAGCACGGGATCGACCTGAAGAACGGCAGCGTGCAGCGGGTCATGACCGGCGGCGAGCCGGGCGCCGCGCTGCCCGGCGTCCGCGACCAGATCGAGACCCGCTGGGGAGCGAAGGCCTACGACGGCTACGGCTCCATCGAGTTCCAGCCCATCGCATGGGAGTGCGAGGCGCAGGCCGGCGGTCATCTCACCGAGGACTTCGCCTACGCCGAGGTGCTCGACCCCGACTCGCACGAGCCGGTCGCCGACGGCCAACCCGGTGTGCTCGTGCTCACGCACCTCGACAAGGCCGCCGTGCCGCTCGTGCGCTGGTGGACCGGCGACATCGTCGTCCGAGACGGCGGCAGCTGCGAATGCGGCCGCACCAGTGCTCGCCTGCCCGGTGGCGTCCGCGGCCGGGCCGACGACATGCTCGTCATACGTGGCGTGAACGTGTTCCCGAGCGCGGTCGAGAACGTCGTGCGCCGGAACCTCGGGACGCTCGGCGAGTTCCGCATCATCGAGGACCCCGACCTGCGGGACCCCGCCACGGGGTTCCTCACGGCGATCCGCCTCGACATCGAGATCGCATCTGGCGACGAAGCGAAGCTGGACGTGCTCGGTGCGGCCATCCGCAAGGACCTCCAGGTTCGAGCCGTCATCAATCCGCTCGAGCCGGGATCGCTGCCTCGGACGACCCACAAGGCGAACAGGCTCGTGCGAGATGGCTGAGCCAGGCGACCGTCATCCCGCCGAGGTGCTCGCGCCGTGCAGCCTTGACGGGCTCGTCGCCCTCGTCACCGGTGGTGGGTCGGGCCTGGGTCGAGCGATCACGCGGCGACTCAACGCGCTCGGCGCGATGGTGTGGATCGTGGGACGTACCCAGCAGGACCTCGAGACGACGGTTGCGGGCTGCGAGGTACCGTCGCGCTGCTTCTCCCAGGTCTGCGACGTGCGCGACCGCGAGGCGTTCACCGCGCTGGTCGCTCAGATCGGCGAGATCAGCGGTCTCGACCTGCTCGTCAACAACGCCGGCGGTCAGTTCTTCGCCCCAGCGACGGACATCTCACCCGGTGGCTGGCGGTCGGTTCTGGAGCTGAACCTCGACTCGGTCTTCTGGGCGTGTTCGGCGGCCTACCCCTACCTGCGCCGATCGTCCGGCCCCTCGATCGTCAGCATCTCGTTGAGCGGAGTCGAGCGCGGTGGCATGGGCATGGCGCACTCGATAGCGGCGCGTTCGGGCGTGCTGGGCCTGTCCCGCACGTTGGCGCTCGAATGGGCGAACGACGGGATCCGGGTCAACTGCCTCGGGCCTGGAACGGTGGTCACCGAACGGCTCGAGGCCAACGCCGATCCGGCCGTGCTCGACGCACTGGTCGCCGCCACGCCACTCGGTCGCGCGACCGAGCCCGAGGAGGTCGCCGAGATCGTGTGCCTGCTTGCGTCGCGTGCGGGAGCGATGACCACGGGTCAACTCATCCAGGTCGACGGCGGCGCGAACCTGGGTGCCGGACTCCACATGATCGATGCCACCGCGTGACCAAACCCCTACCCGACGGTTCTGACGGACCGGACTACGAGCGCTTGCGTGACCGTCTCGGCCGCGGCGCGCCGTTCGTCGACCTCATCGGCGCACGCCTCGACGAGCTCGGACCGGGGTTCAGCGTCGTGTCTCTGGCGATGACCCCGTCGCTGACCAACGGGGTCGGCACGTTCCATGCCGGCGCCCTTTTCGCGGGCGCCGACACCGCGGCCGGATCGGCCGCGTTCGGGCTGCTCGCCACGGTGGCGCGTCTGCGCGAGGTCGTCCTGGTCACCCGCAACGCCGATATCGACTTCCGACAGCCGGCGAGCTCCGATCTGCTCGTGCGGGCGACGGTGCGCGGCAGCCACGACGAGCTGCTCGACCCATGGAGGGAGGAACGTCCGGTGCGCCTGCCCGTCGGCGTTGAGCTGTTCAGCGCCGCCCCGGAAGGTGCGAGACCGACGTGGGTCGGCACCGCCACCTTCACCTGCGTGGCGTGGCGCAACACCTGAGGCGCGACGCGTCGGGCGGTCAGAGCGGGTAGCCGACGAGCAGGCTCCACGGGTCGTCGATGGTCGCGTCGGCGCCGATCTGCTCGCTGCACCACAGGCTGGTGCCGTCCTCCTGCTGCCAGGACCAAAGGCGCGAGGTCGACCGGGCGAGCGCGTGCTCGTCGGTGAACCCGATCGCACCGTGGAGCTGGTGGGCGGAGCGGGCGACGAGCGCGGCGCACTCGTTCGCCTGGACCTTCGCGGCGAGGGTCGCGATCTCCACGCCGGTCGCGTCGGCCCATCCCGGGCGGGTCAGCGCCGCGGCCGCGTCGACCGCGGTCGCGGCGGCCACGGTGATGGATGCCATCGCTGCAACGGTGTGTTGCACGACCTGGTAGCGGGCGAGCGGCTTGCCGAACTGCACCCGGCCCTGGACGTGGTCGATGGCGTGTTGGCAGGCGGTCTCGGCCGCTCCGACGATCATCGCGGCGCGCCCCAGGCGCGCCTGACGGGAGAGCTCGGTGAGGAGTGCGGGGTCGCATGACGCGACGGCGCTCGAACCGACGAGGAGATCGAGGTTCGCGGAGTCCCGTGGCTCGCCCGCCATGTTCGTGCCGGTCTGCCACGTGATCGACTGGGGATCGAGCTGGACGATGCGGCACGAGCCGTCCGCGTCCTGCGAGGCGATGACGAGGAGGTCGGCGGCGGCGCCCCACGGAACCCGGGAGAGCGGTCCCGCGAGGTGCCAGCCGTCCTCGCCCTGCGACAGGCGCAGCGGAGATCGGGTGTAGGTCAGGGGCCCCGACGGCACGGTCACGCCGACGGCGTGGAGCGCGAGCCCGGCGAGCCGGGTCTCGAGGAGGGGGATCGGGCTCGCCCCGGCGGCGACCATGCGCAGCGCCAGGAGGGCGTGCTCGATCTCGCCGTCACCCCCGTTGGCGGCGGCGGGCAGCGTCACGTGGGTGAGCCCCATCGACTCGACGTCGAGCCAAGCCTTCACGTCGAAGGCGGGAGCTGCGTTGAGCGCGATGCCGTGCGTCGGTGGTTCGAAGATGGCGGCGAGGGTCCCGCGCAGGAGGTCGAGGTCGTCGCTCATCGGAGCTCCAGCGACCGGGCGATGAGACCGCGGAGCACCTCGTTGGTGCCGCCGCGGATGGTGAAGCCGGGGGAGTGGAGCGTCGCCGACGCGAGCATGCGGGCGAGCGGGTCGTCGCTCGTCGGGTCGGCGGGGGTGTCGAGCACGGCGAGTGCCGCCTCGACGACGTCCTGCTCGAAGGTCGTGCCGAGGTCCTTGACCAGCGCGGCCGCGACCATCGGTGCCTCGCCCTTGCCGAGCGCCCCGGCGATCGCTAGGGAGAGCTGGCGAAGGGTCCACAGCCGGGCGACCAGCGCGCCGACCACGGGCCGCAGGGCGCGGCCGACCTCATCGTCGGTCGCGCCTCGGGCCGCCATCTCGGCGAGGAGGGGGTAGGTGCTGAGGAAGCGCTCCGGCCCGCTGCGCTCGTAGGCGAGCTCGGACGTGACCTGGCTCCAGCCGTCGCCCACCCCCCCGAGGACCTGATCGTCGGGGACGAAGACGTCGTCGAACACGACCTCGTTGAAGTGGTGAGCGCCGGTCAGCAGCCGGATCGGGTTGATGGTCACACCCGCGGCCGGGAGGTCCACGACGAACTGGCTCAGACCGGCGTGCCGGGGACCGTCGCCGACGGAAGCCGACCGCGCGAGCACGACGATGGCAGCGCACTCGTGGGCGCCGCTCGTCCAGACCTTCGTGCCGTCGAGGCGCCAGCCGCCGTCGACCCTGGTTGCCTTCGTCCGCACGGCAGCGAGGTCCGATCCGGCGTCGGGCTCGCTGAGGCCGATGGCGAAGTAGCAGGTGCCGGCGACGATGCCGGGCAGGTAGCGGTCCTGGAGGTGCGCCGTACCGTGCTTGAGGAGCGCCGGGGCGATCTGCCGATCAGAGAACCAATGGGCGGCGACCGGCGCTCCGGCAGCGAGCAGCTCCTCGATCACGACGTAGCGATCGAGCGGGCTGTGGCCGTGGCCGCCGTGCTCGACCGGGATGGTCATGCCGATCCAGCCGCGAGCCGCGAGCGCCTGGCTGAACGCCGGATCCCAACCAGCGAGCCACGCGTCGACGCGAGGTGTGAACTGCCCGCTCGCCCGCGCCTCGGCGAGGAACGAGCGCACGTCAGCACGGAGATCCCAGGTCGACTCGTCGAGGGGGTTGGGGACCGGGACGAGCGTCGAGAGGTCAGGCACCGACCCACCTCGGGGTCCGCTTCTCCCCGAAGGCCTTCGCCCCTTCGGCCGCGTCGGCCGACTTGCGTACCGGATCGACGATGGGCTCCTGGCGGTCGAAGACCTCGTGGACAGGCCAGTCGACCGACTCGCGCACGACTCGCTTCGAGGCAGCCGCGGCGAGCGGGGCGTTCGCCGCGACGACTGCGGCGAGCTCGAGGGCGGCCGGGAGCGCCTCGCCGGCAGGCGTGAGCCGGTTGATGAGCCCGAGCTCGAGTGCTCGGGCCGGCTCGATGGGCTCCCCCGAGAGGATCAGCTCCATGGCCTGGTGGTAGGGGATGCGGTGCGGCAGGCGGAAGAGGCCGCCGCCGCTCGCGGTGAGCCCCCGCTTGACCTCCGGGAGTCCGAAGCGGGCCCGTTCCGACGCCACGATGAGGTCGCAGGCCAGCACCACCTCGAAGCCGCCGCCCATGGCGGGGCCGTCCACCACGGCGATCAGCGGTTTGGTGGCGGGCTGCTTCACGATGCCGGCGAACCCGCGCGGGCCGAACACCATCTCCTCGCCGCGGGCGAACGCCTTGAGGTCCATGCCGGCGCAGAAGGCGGGACCGTTGCCGGCGATGACGCCGACGCGCAGCTCGGACTCGTCGTCGAGGCGATCGAGGGCCGCGGCGATGAGCGCCGACACCTCGGTGTTGATGGCGTTGCGGGCGTCGGGACGGTTGAGGGTGACGACGAGGATGCCATCGCCGACGACCTCGGTGAGAACGGGCGAGGTGTCGGTCATCGGGGCCCCATCCGCACGGCGCCGTCGAGGCGGATCGTCTCGCCGTTCAACATCCCGTTCCCGATGATCTGCATCGCCAGGTCGGCGTACTCGGCGGGATCACCGAACCGCCGAGGGTGCGGGGTGGTCTCCGCCAGCTTCTCGCGAGCGGCGTCGGGCACCCGGGCGAGCAGCGGCGTGTCGAACAGGCCGGGGGCGATGGTCGACACGCGGATCTGCTTGCTGGCGAGGTCTCGGGCGGCCACGAGCGTAAGTCCGACGATGCCCGCCTTCGACGACGCGTAGGCGGTCTGGCCGACCTGGCCCTCCCACGCCGCGACCGACGCCGTGAGGACGCACACGCCGCGGTCGCCGTCGACCGGGTCGTTCGTCGCCATCGACGCAGCGGCGAGGCGCAGCACGTTGTAGGTGCCGACGAGGTTGATCTCGATCGTGTCCTGGAACTCGTCGAGCGACCCCGGATTGCCGTCCCGGTCGAGGACGCGGACCGGGCCGCCTCGACCGGCGCAGTGCACCAGGGCGCGGAGGGGTGCGAGGTCGGCGGCCATGGCGACCGCCGCGTTGACCTGGTCGGTGTCGCGGATGTCGGCGGGGCTGAACCGTGCCCCGATGTCGGCCGCGACCTTGGCGCCGTCGGAGGACGGGAGGTCGACGATCACGACCGAGGAGCCTTCGGCGACGAGGCGCGTGGCGGCGGCCAGGCCGAGCCCGGAGGCCCCGCCGGTGACCAGGGAGCTGGACGATTGGAGGTGCAAGGCGGTCTCTGCTTTCGGGTGGAGATGGTGCTCGATCGGCGGGCGTGGCCAGGCGTAGAGGTCGAGCTGGACGGGGAGTCGAGGATCAGATCGTCAGGTTCTCGATGAGCGTGGCGTTGGCCATGCCAGTGCCTTCGCACATGACTTGGAGGCCGTAGCGGTTGCCCTCGGCGACGAGGTTGTGCACGAGCGTCCCCATGAGGCGGGTGCCCGACGCGCCGAGCGGGTGGCCGAGGGCGATGGCCCCGCCGAGCGGGTTGACCCGGTTGTCATCGATGCCGAACTCGCGCTGCCAGGCGAGCGGGATCGAGGCGAAGGCCTCGTTCACCTCGAACTGGGCGATGTCGTCGAGACGGACCCCGCTCGACGCGAGGATCTTCTCCGTCACCGGGATCGGACCGGTAAGCATCAGGATCGGGTCGGAACCGCACACGGCGAACGAGTGGAACCGTGCGAGCGGTCGGAGGTCGAGCGCGGCGGCGCGCTCGGCGCTCATGATGAGCATGGCGCTGGCGCCGTCGGCGAACTGGGAGGAGTTGCCGGCGGTGACGCTCCAGCTGATCTCCGGGAAGCGGGCGGCCATCTCGTCGTCCTCGAACGACGGGTTGAGGCCGCGGAGTCGCTCGGTGGTGGTGCCGGCCCGGATCGTCTCGTCGTGCTCGACGCGCACGGCCCCGTCTTCGCCCGGCACGAAGATCGGCGTGATCTCCCTGGCGAACCGACCGCTCGTCGCGGCGTCGTCGGCTCGGGCGTGGGACCGGGCGGCGAAGTCGTCCATCTCGGAGCGGGAGATGTCCCATCTGGCGGCGATGAGCTCCGCGGCGATTCCCTGGGACACCAGTCCGGGCGCGTACCGCGCCTCGACGGAGGGGCCAAACGGATCGACCCCCATGCGAGCGAGTCCCATGGGTACCCGGCTCATCGATTCGAGTCCGCCGACGACGGCGACGTCGTAGGCGCCGGCCATGATCGCCTGGGCGCCGAAGTGGGCGGCCTGCTGGCTCGATCCGCAACGGCGATCGATCGTGACGGCCGGGACGTGCTCGGGTCCGTCGGCGGCGAGCCAGGCCGCTCGGCCGGGGCAACCAGCCTGATCCTTGGCCTGGCTGACGCACCCGATGAGGACGTCATCGACGGTTCCCGGGTCGATTCCGGTGCGGTCGAGGAGCGAGCGGATGGTCTGGGCGAGGAGCTCGACCGCGTGCAGACCAGAGAGGGCGCCACCCGGCTTTCCCCGTCCCATGGGGGATCGGACGGCCTCCACGATCACGGCTTCGGTCATGTTTCGGGCTCCTCAACTGATTCTGGACAGTTCAGTCATACCAAGTAGGATGTTTTCTGCCAAGTCGAAAGTTGGCCGCTCGCGACGCTCGCGACACCTCGCGCTGCCGCCAGCCGTTGTCCGATCGCTCGCCGCTGATCACCGGGAGATGCACATGTCCATGTATTGGGAACCGAAGCTCGACGACGTCGGCGTGAAGTGGCGAGATCTCGCCGAGCAGCTCACCGCCGACGTGTTCGCACCTCGAGCGGCCGAGCTCGACCTTGAGGGCCGCTATCCGTGGGACAGCGTGGCGCTCCTCGTCGAGAGCGGCCTGGCCGCTCCCTTCGTGCCGGTCGAGTACGGCGGCCACGGCTTGCCGCTGACCGCCGTGTGCGCCGTTGCCGAAGCCGTATCACGCGGGTGCGCCTCGACCGGCGCCATCCTGAGCGCCTACGCCCTGGGTGCGGTCCCGATCATCCTCGCCGGCACCGACGAGCAGAAGGCCGCGTACCTCGGCGAGGTCGTCCGCGGCAACGCCGTCAGCTTCGCCCTCACCGAGGTCGGCGCCGGCAGCGATGCCTCGGCCATCAAGACCACGGCCGTACCCGAAGGCGGCGGCTGGCGCATCCGCGGCGAGAAGATCTACATCGGCAATGGCGGTGCCTCGAAGTACTACATCGTCTTCGCCCGCATCGAGGAAGGCGAGGGAGCAGGGAAGCTCACGGCGTTCTTCGTCGAGAAGGACACGCCCGGCGTGGTCATCGATCGGCTCGAAGAGAAGATGGGCATCCGCGGCACGATGACCAGCAACCTCAAGCTCGACACCGTCGTGCCCGACGACGCCATCCTCGGCGAGCGGGGCAAGGGCCTGCGCCTCGCGCTGCAGACCCTCAACCTCGGCCGCATCTCGGTGGCCGCCCAGTCGACCGGGGTCGGCCTCGCCGCGCTCGACGCCGCCGTGGCCGAGGCCTCACGACGCTCGACCTTTGGCACGCCGATCATCCAGCACCAGGGCATCGGCTTCCGCCTGGCCGACGCGGCCACGCAGCTCACGCTCGCCCGCATGGTCACCTATGAAGCGGCGGCGACCTACGACAACGGCGGCGACGTGTCGATCCTCGGCGCGATGGCCAAGCTCCACGCCAGCGAGGCCGCCCACTTCGCCGCCGACGCCGCGGTCCAGGTCTTCGGCGGCGACGGCTACTGCCAGCCCTGCATCGCCGAACGCCTCTACCGCGACCAGCGCGTGCTCGAGATCTACGAAGGCACATCGGAGATCCAGCGCGTCGTGATCTCCCGGCGGCTGCAGGTCGACGCCGACAAGCAGCGCGAGGCCGCCCTCGTCGAGAGCTGAAGGTGAGCCACCCACTCGAACTGGCAGGGAGCGTTCATCGCATCCGACGGATTTGGCCTGCCAGTTCGGCGCCGGTGGAAAGGGGCTACTTGGTCAGGCCGCCGACCACGAAGTTCGCCATGGACTCGGCGATCTCCTGCTTGCGGGAGACGTCGCCGTCGACCCGCGGGTTGTACCAGACGCTCATCCAGTTGAGGGATCCGAGGACCGCCTTGGCGAGGATGCCGGCGTCGTTGCCCGCGAACTCGCCCGCCTCGATGCCCTGTGCGATGACGTCCTCGAAGCGCTCCTCGTAGTCGGCCCGCAGGGAGAAGACCTCGTCGATCTGCTCTTGGCGCGTGCGGCCCTCGCTCGCCAGGGTCATCTCCGCGTGCTGGACGGCGAGGCGCATGAAGCTGGTCTCGTTCATCATGAGCTCGGCGTGCGCCTCGGCCATAGCCCAGAGGCGCTCCCGGGGCGAGGCCGGTCCGCTGGTGTAGGGGGTCACGGCATCGATGGCGAGCTCGAGCGCGCGGCGATGGATGCCGACGAAGATCTCGCCCTTGGTGCGGAAGTAGTGGTACACCCGGCCCTTGGTGGCGCCGAGGCGGTCGGCGATGTCGTCGATGGAGGTTGCGGCGTAGCCACGCGTGGTGAACGCCTCGGCCGCGGCGGTGAGCACGGCGTTGCGGCCGGCCGACTGGCGGTCGGACAGGGCGGTTCGGGACTCAGAGTCGGTCTTGGCTGGGGGAACCACGGAATACCTCGTTCGGGGGAGTCTGGACCCGGTGTCGGCGGGTCCGGTGGGGCGTCAGGAGCTGATGGCAGCGTGCAATCGTCAGAGAGGTCGGATCCGCCGCCGCCGGGGCGATACTACTAAGTCGGTTGAAGGGTACGGGTGATGAGCGTGCCTCAGTGTCGATCGATGAGTTAGAGGCTCGTGGATGCCCGCATGCCGTCACGGTGTCGGTTGAGCAACTTGACAAATGTCTCATCCCCTACGAACCTACTCAGTAGTATGTACTCGCTCACCTGGGGAGAGATCTTGGATTACAAGCGCTTCGAGCCCACCCTGACCGTCGAGGTGGACGGACCGGTCCGCATCGTCACCCTCAACCGCCCCGACGACCTGAACTCGGTCGACGACGCCCTCCACAACGGCCTGCGCCGGGTGTGGGACGCGCTGATCGACGACGAGGAGGCCGAAGCTGTCGTCATCACCGGGGCGGGCCGTGCGTTCTGCTCGGGTGGCTACCTCCCGAACTTCGCCCGCAACCACACCGACGTCGTCGCCCGCCGCAAGGACATCCGCGAGGCTGAACGCCTCGTGAAGGCCATGCTCGAGTGCGAGCTGCCGATCGTCGCCGCGGTGAACGGTCCCGCCGTCGGACTCGGCTGCTCGCTCGCCGCCATGTCCGACATCGTCGTCATGGCCGATGACACGTTCATGTCCGACCCGCACGTGAGCGTCGGCCTCGTCGCCGGCGACGGCGGGCCGCTCGCCTGGCCGTTCATGATGAGCCTGCTCAAGGCCAAGGAGTACATCCTGCTCGGCGATCGGATCCCCGCGGACGAGGCACTGCGCCTCGGGCTCGCCAACCGGCTCGCCCCGCGCGACGAGGTCGTCGCCCAGGCCACCGCGCTGGCTCATCGCCTCGCCGCCCAGCCCACGCAGGCGCTGCGCGACACCAAGCGGTCGCTCAACCTCGCCCTCATCCAGGCCGCGAACCTCATCATGCCGTTCGCCCTGGCCACCGAAGGCGACTCCTTCGGCACCGAAGATGTGCGGCGCAAGGTCGACGAGTTCTTCAACAAATGATGGATCGACTGCTGGCCCGAGGGGCCCACCGCGTTCGGATCGGTCGTGCTCGGCGTCGGACCAAGGTCGGGTGAGGTCGTGGACTCACGCGAAACGGACCTCGTTCCCACCCGAGCACTCGACGCGTGGCTCGGCGACCGGCTCCCCGGTCCGGGCCCGCTGGCCGTGGAGCGCGTCACGACCGGGCACTCCAACGAGCTGTTCCGCATCTCACGGGGCGAGGACAACTGGATGCTGCGTCGACCACCGCGCGTGTCGAACACGCCCGGCGCCCACGACATGGCTCGGGAGTACCGGGTGCTCACCGCACTGGAAGGCACGTCGGTGCCGCACGCGACGCCCCGTGGGCTGTGTGACGACGAGTCCGTCATCGGCGCGCCGTTCTACGTCGTCGACCAGATCATCGGCACCCCGCTCTACGACGAGATCCCCAAATCACTAGCCGGCGAACGGATTGCGATCGCGAACGAGATGATCGACGCGCTCGCCGCGCTGCATCGAGTCGACTGGCAGGCAGCGGGTCTCGACGGCTTCGGCCGACCCGACGGCTACGCCGAGCGGCAGGCCGCTCGCTGGGGCAAGCAGCTCGCGTCCTACGCGTTCCGCGACCTCCCGGAGCTCGACGAGGTCGCGGCGTGGATCGACGCAGAGTGCCCCGGCACGAGCGGCGCCACGCTGATCCACGGTGACTACGGGCTCCACAATGTGATGTTCGCCCCGTCAGCACCTGCCGAGCTGCTCGCCATCATCGACTGGGAGACCTCGACGATCGGCGACCCCCTCGCCGATCTCGGCTACCTGCTCGCGTTCTGGCTCCAGCCCGAGGACTACCCGCAGTGGGCCGAGCTCGGGCCCGCCTACCCGCTCGACGGGTTCCCCGATCGCGACGCCCTCATCGCCCGCTACGCCGCCGCCGTCGGCACGGAGCTCACCGCCGACGACCTTCGTTGGTACCGCGTGCTGGGGCACTTCAAGATCGCCGTCATCCTCGAAGGCTCCTATGGACGCTACGTGCGGGGCGAGGCCGACGACGAGTACTTCGCATCACTGGATGAGCGCGTGCCCCTGCTGGCACGGCATGCGCTCGCCATCGCCGCAAACGACGCCTAGGAGGCAGCAGCACCATGTGGGACTTCTCAACCGAACCGGAGATCGAGAAGGAGCTGGACTGGATCCGGTCCTTCGTCCACGACGAGATCGAACCGCTCGAGACGCTCGACCTCGACGACGCGGCGATGCAGGCGGCGATGGCGCCGCTCAAGCAGGAGGTCAAGGACCGTGGTCTGTGGGCGGCGCACCTGCCACCCGAGCTCGGCGGCCAGGGCTTCGGCCAGGTCCGGTTGGCGCTCATCCACGAGATCCTCGGCCGCTCGTTCCTCGCCCCGCTCGTGTTCGGCAACCAAGCGCCCGACTCGGGCAACGCCGAGCTCCTCGCGCACGCCGCGACCGCCGAGCAGAAGGCCAACTGGCTCGACCCGCTGCTCGCCGGTGAGGTCCGCAGCTGCTTCGCCATGACCGAGCCCGGCGCCGGCGCCGACCCGACGCTGCAGACGACCTCCGCCCGCCTCGAAGGTGGCGAGTGGGTCCTCGACGGCATGAAGTGGTTCGCCTCCAACGCGTCGATCGCCGACGTGTTCATCGTGATGGCCGTGACCAACCCGGAGGCCGCGCCCCACGCACGAGCCTCGATGTTCGTCGTGCCGGCCGGGACCCCCGGTCTCGTCGTGGAGCGCGACATCCCCACGATGGAGCACCCGTACGACCGCGCCCCCGCCTATGGCAACCACGCCGAGGTGTCGTTCACGAACTGTCGCATCCCCGCCGACGCCATCCTCGGGGGAGAGGGCCAGGGCTTCGCCCTCGCCCAGACCCGGCTCGGCCCCGGCCGCATCCACCACTGCATGCGCTGGCTCGGCCAGAGCGAGCGGGCGCTCGAGATGATGTGCGAACGCGCCGTGTCTCGCTTCATCCACGGCTCGGTCCTGTCCGACAAGCAGATGATCCAGGAGTGGGTCGCCGAGTCCGTCGCCGAGCGCCAGGCCGCCCGACTGATGACGTTGCACGCGGCGTGGAAGATCGACACCGAAGGCGTGCGCGGCTCGCTCACCGAGATCGCCATGATCAAGTTCTGGGGCGCCCGCGTCCTCTACAACGTGATCGACCGCTCGATCCAGGTGCACGGATCGCTGGGCTACAGCTCCGACCTCCCGCTCGAGTTCATGTACCGCCAGGCCCGCGCCGCCCGTCTGTACGACGGGCCGGACGAGGTCCACAAGGTCACGGTCGCCCGACGTCACCTGCGCGGGATCGAGCCGCGGGGTGTGCCGTCCGAGCACGTGCCGAGCCGGCGCAAGGAAGCCGAAGCCCGCTTCGCCGACCTGCTGTCGTCGATCGATGCCTGATCCGGGTCAGGCCGCCGAGGCCCCGCCGGCCGACGAGGCCACCGCGCTGTCCGACCTGCTCGCCGACAGCCCGACCAACTGGGGTCGGTGGGGCGACGACGACGAGGTCGGTGCCGCCAACTTCCTCGGCACGGCCGAGATCCTCGCCGGGGTCGCCGCCGCCCAACAGGGCAAGGTCTTCACGCTGCAGCTGCCCATCGGCAACAAGGGCGGGGACCCGGTGTGGCCGGGGCGCGGCGTGTCGCAGCACCTGATGGTGATCGACCGGAGCCACTTCGCCCACAACCGGGTCAAGAAGTTCCCGGGCGGCATCGAGTACGCCGACGACCACCTCAGCACGTACCTGCAGGGCACCACGCACTGCGATGCGCTCGGCCACGCCTGGTACGGCGACGAGATCTGGAACGGCTACTCGGCCGACAGCACGATCGGCCACATGGACCACGCGTCGGTGCTCCCGCTCGCCGAGCGCGGCATCGTCGGTCGGGCCGTGCTGCTCGACATCGCCCGGTTCCGGGAGCAGGACTACCTCGAGCCCGGCGACACGTTCGACCACACCGACCTCGAGGTGTGCGCCTCGGCGCAGGGCATCGAGATCGCGCCGCACGACATCATCCTCGTGCGGACCGGGTGGCTGCGTCGCTTCTTCGAGGTCGGCTCGCGGAACTTCTACCAGGGCTTCAACGAGCCCGGCCTGACCTACAGCCCCGACCTGGTCGAGTGGTTCAAGGGTCGTGAGGTCCCGGCGCTCGTCACCGACACGATGGCCAACGAGGTCACGATCGACCCCGAGTCGAAGGCCGCGCTCCCGCTGCACGGCGCGCTCATGCGCAACCTCGGCGTCGTGTTCATGGAGATGGCCTGGCTCGACGACCTGGCCGCCGACTGCGCCGACGACGGCGTGTGGACCTTCCTCTTCGCCGGCGCCCCCCTCAAGGTCGCGTCCGCAACGGGCTCCCCGGTCAACCCCATCGTCATCAAGTAGCTGCCAGCGTTCCGCCACCCATCGGCGTCGTTTGCGTGCGCAGTGCCCCATCCAGGAGCCGCCAGCGCGACGGGTGGTCAGTAGACCGAGCCGCCGTCTACTCGGATGATGGCGCCTGTTGTGTAGCTGCTGGCGTCGGAGGCGAGGTAGAGGGCGGTGCCGACGACCTCGTCGGGCTCGCCGATGCGCTTGAGGGCGTACTGCGCGGCTTCCTCGTCGATCTCGTCCATGTCCCAGTGCTGGGCGACGTCGGTGCGGAAGCGGCCGACCATGATGCAGTTGACCCGCACCTGCGGGCCGTAGGCCCGGGCGAACGAGAGCGTGATCGAGTTGAGCCCGGCCTTGGCGGCGGCGTAGGGGATCACGGCGGGATTCGGGTTCACGCCAGCCATGCTCGAGATGTTGATGATCGACCCGCCGCCGTCCTCGATCATGCGCTCGCCGAACAGCGCGCTGAGCCGGTACGGCCCGCGCAGGTTCACGTCGAGCACCTTGTCGTAGAGGTCCTGGGTGACGTCGCTCGGCTTGTCGTAGAGCGGTGACATGCCGGCGTTGTTCACGAGGACGTCGACGCGGCCGAACTCGCTGTAGGCGGCTTCGTAGAGCGCGTCGCAGTCGTCCCACTTGCCGACGTGCGTGCCGACCGGCAGGGCGCGGCGGCCCGTGGTGGCGGTGACCTCGTCGGCCAGCTCCTGGCACGACTCGATGCGACGGCTGGCGATGACGACGTCGGCTCCCGCCCGTGCGTAGCCGAGGGTCATGGCGCGGCCGAGCCCCCGGCTTCCTCCGGTGACCACGACGACCTTGCCCTCGACGGAGAACGACGGATCTGTCATCTGCATGCCTTTCGGTCCGGTGTCAGAAACATCCTGCCCAGTAGGTTGACATTTTGTGTCGCCGCGACGCAAGGTGTCGTTACTTGCCGAGCCCCCTCGCGGGCCGGACGGCCACGCGCTGGCACACCGCCATCGCCGGCCGACGAACGAAGGGTCGCCACTCCGCTCGACGGACGAGGCGGCCGACACCACACCGAACGACAGGCCACCGGCCGACAAAGAGGGTGAACGACGTGTTCTTCGAGTTGACGGAAGACCAGGAGTTTCTGAAGCGGAGCGCGGAGGAGGTCGTCGCCGATCTCTTCTCGGATGCGACCATCCGCGCCGCGCTCGATGACGACGAGGGCAAGATCCGCAGCGACAGCTGGGCCCAGCTCGTGGAGCTGGGCTGGGCGGGCGTCCTCGTGCCGGAGGCGCTCGGCGGTTCGGGTGGGTCGGTGGTCGATGCCTGCATCCTCGCCGAGGTGCTGGCCGCGTCGCTCGCGCCGGTGCCCTTCGTGGGCACGGCGATCGGCGTCGCGTCGGTCCTCGCCGCCGTCGGCGACGACGCCGCGCAGCGCGACCTCGCCGCCGGGACGCCCATGGCGCTCGCCCTCGACGGGCGCCTGCGATGGGGCACCGCGAACCCGGGCCTCGCCTTCGACTGGATCGTCGGCGCCGAGGTCGTGCAGGTCGTGGATCCCGCCACCGGTGAGATCCGCCGAACGGTCGCCGAGCCGACCGGCATCGACCGGTTCGACCAGCTCCACCCGATGTCCCGCATCGATGACCTCCCGACCCAGGGCACCGAGCTCTCCGACGAGCTCCGACGGGCGCTCGCCATCACCCAGGTCGGCGCCGCGGCCGCGTCGCTCGGGCTCGCCGCAGCCGCGCTGCGCGAAGCGGTGGCCTACTCGCTGGAACGCCAGCAGTACGGCCGGGCGATCGCGCAGTTCCAGGCCGTCCAGCACCTGTGCGCCGACATGTACGTCGATGTCGAGTCGACCCGTTCGCTGGCCTACGGCGCGGCGTGGGCGGTCGAGAACGAACCGGTCGACGAGGCCGTGCGCGTCGCCGCAGCCGCGACCGCCTGGTGCGGACCCGCCGCGATCCGCGTCGTCGAGACCGGCATCCAGGTGCTCGGCGGCATCGGCGTCACGTGGGAGCACGACGCCCACCTCCGCCTCCGCCACGCGCAGCTGCTCGACCGGGCGTTCGGCAACCCCGACGCCGCTCGGGAGCACCTCGCCGCCCTGGCCCTCACCGCCTCCGAGGAGAACTGACATGGATCTGCGAGACAGCCCTGAGCAAGCCGAGTTCCGAGCCCGCCTCCGCGAGTGGCTCGACGAGAACCTCCCCAGCGAGCCCGAGCCCGAACACCTGGCCGAGCGCTTCGCCTTCATGGTCGCCTGGCAGCAGGCGCTCTATCGAGGCGGGTGGGTCGCGCTGTCGTGGCCGACCGAGTACGGCGGTCAGGGCCTGAGCGTCCTCGAGGAGGCCATCCTCAACGAGGAGCTCGGCCGGGCCGGTGCGCCGACGTCGCTCCCGCTCAACTACCTCGGTCGCCCGCTCCTCACGCACGGCACCGAAGAGCAGCGGTCGCGCTACCTGCCCGATCTCTTGTCGGCGGAGACCATCTGGTGCCAGGGCTTCTCCGAGCCCGGCGCGGGATCGGACCTCGCGTCCTTGCGCACCAAGGCCACTCCCGCGGATGACGCCGAGGGCGGCTGGGTCATCTCCGGCCAGAAGCTCTGGACGAGCTTCGGCGCGTTCGGCGACATGTGCCTCCTCCTGGCGCGCACTTCCAACCAGGGTCCGAACTACGAAGGGATCTCGGCGTTCGTGGTCCCGATGGACGCCGAGGGCGTCACGGTGCGTGCGGTGGTCATGGGCAACGGCGACGCCGAGTTCGCCGAGATCTTCCTCGACGACGTCAAGGTCGGGCCGGACGCGCTGCTCGGCGAGCTGGGCGACGGATGGGCCATCGCCCAGGCGACCATCAGCTACGAGCGCGGTGCGGTCGACATCGGCTACCAGGCGAAGTTCACCCGCATGTACGCCGAGCTCGTCGCCGAGGTGGCGGAGCGCGCCGTCGACGACGTCGGCATCCGGCGCCGACTCGGTGAGGTGGCTACCTACCTCGAAGTTCTGCGCATGCACAGCCTGCGTCGCCTCTCGGCCCGCACGGACGGGTCGCTGCCGGGCCCGGAGAGCTCGGTCGACAAGCTGCTCATGACCCGCGTGGAGCAGCTGCTGCTCGAGACGGCGATGGACCTGTGCGACGACCACCTCGGTGGGCGACGATCCGCGTGGTTCGACCGCTACCTCTATGCCCGGTCCGGGAGCATCTACGGCGGGTCGGCCCAGATCCAGCGCAACATCTTGGCGCTGCGCGTCCTCGGCATGCGCGTCAAGAAGGCCGCCTGACCATGGGTGTGGGGGTCGAACTGGGGGACGGGTCGGAGCAGGGGACCGAGTACGAGGAGATCATCTACGAGGTCGTCGATCCGGTGGCGACGATCACGCTCAACCGGCCCCAGGCGCTCAATGCCTGGACGCCGCGCATGGGCGCCGAGCTCGACGACGCGCTCCGGCGCGCCACCGAGGACACGTCGGTCGTCGGCATCGTGATCACCGGCGCCGGTCGCGGGTTCTGCGCCGGTGCCGACATGGACGTGCTGGCCGATTCGGCCAAGCCGGGCGGGCCGCGGCCCGTGCGTCCGACCGCGGGTGACCTCTCGTGGGGCGACGACTTCCGGGGGGTGTTCACCTCGATCCTGTCGGTGCCGAAGCCAACGATCGCCGCGATCAACGGCGCGGTCGCCGGCATGGCGGTCGCCATGGTCCTGTCCTGCGACCTGCGCTTCATGGCCGCCGAGGCCAAGTTCACGACGGCGTTCGCTCGCCGTGGCCTGGTGTCCGAGTGGGGGACCAGTTGGTTGCTCCCGCGCATCATCCATCCCGCCGACGCGCTCGATCTGCTCCTGTCCGGTCGGATCATCCAGGGTGAGGAGGCGCACGGCATGGGCCTCGTCAACCGCGTGGTCGCGGACGGCAGCGTTGCCGAAGCGGCCCAGGACTACGTGCGCGACCTGGCCGAGCACTGCTCGCCGACGTCGATGGCCACCATCAAGCGGCAGGTCTACCAGCAGCTCCACGCCGGTCCGCAGCTGTCATCGGGCCTCGGTCCCGCCGAGCGTGAGGCGGCCCAGCTCATGGAGGAGACGCTCCAGTCGGAGGACTTCGCCGAGGGTGTCGCGGCCTTTGACGAGAAGCGTGCCGCGGTCTACCGCCGCGTCGGTCTCTGACGTCTCACCGGCCGGTTGCCGTCGCGAACGGTGATCGGCCGTGGCCTGTTCGGCGTGGCCACGAGGGCTGGTGAAGAACTCGGCGGGTGTCTGGACATTCAAAGCACCTACTCAGTAGTATGTGACCGACGACGCACAGGGGTGTGCCCGTCGTGAAGGGGAATCGCACATGGGGACGCCACCCAACTCACCTGGTCTGGCCACCGCACCTGACCTCGCCCTCGATGCCCGGAGCGTCACCAAGGTCTTCGGAGCGTCCCGCGCCCTCGACCACGTCGACATCGGTGTCCGTCGGGGCGAGGTCCACGCGCTCGTCGGGCAGAACGGGTCCGGCAAGTCCACCTTCGTGAAGATCCTCGCCGGCTTCCACCGCCCCGACGGCGGGGAGGCGACGTTCCACGGCAAGCCCCTGTCGCTCGGCGACTCAGAAGCCGCCGCCAGCGCGGGCATCCGGTTCGTGCACCAGGACCTCGGTCTGGTCGACGACCTCAGCGTCGTCGAGAACGTGGCGCTCGGCGTCGGCTTCGACACGAAGATGGGTCGGATCTCCTGGCGATCGGAGACGGCGAACGCCGACCGCGCCATCCGAGAGCTCGGCTACCGATTCGACGTCCGCGGCGTCGTCGGGGACCTCACGCCATCGGAGCGAGTCGGGGTCGGCATCGCCCGGGCGCTGCGCGGCTGGGAGCAGGAGCGCGGAAACGGTCTCCTCGTGCTCGACGAGCCGACCGCATCCATGCCGGCCGATGAGGTCCGGCGCCTCTTCGAGGTCGTCCGCGGCGTGCGCGACAGCGGCACCTCGGTCATCTACGTCTCGCACCGGTTCGAAGAGGTCTTCGCACTCGCCGACTCCGTGACCGTCCTGCGCGACGGCAAGGTCGTCACCACCCGTCCGATGGAGGGCCTCGACCACGACGGGCTCGTCGAGCTCCTCCTCGGCCGCCGACTCTCCCAGGAGATCCGCGAGCACCAGCCGCACAAGGTGGCCGAGTCGGCACCGGTGCTCGCCACCGACGGGCTCGGGCACGGAGCGATCGAAGAGCTCGACCTGGAGCTGCACGCCGGCGAGGTCGTCGGCATCGCGGGCGTCACCGGATCGGGCCGCGAGACGGTGGCGCAGCTGCTGTTCGGGGCGATCAGCCCCGAGCGCGGCCGCATCCTGATCGACGGCGAAGCGGTGTCGATGGACGGACCGGCGGATGCCGTCCGTCGGGGCATCGGTCTCGTCCCGCCCGAACGCCGCCAGCTCGCCTCCATCCCGAGCGGCGTGCGGGAGAACCTCACGCTCGTCGACCTCAAGCCGTTCTGGAGGCGCGGTCGGCTCCGCCCGAAGGCTGAGCGGGTGGAGGTCCAGACGTGGATCGACCGCTTCTCCATCTCGCCGCCAGACTCCGAGGCGCCGATCGAATCGCTCAGCGGTGGCAACCAGCAGAAGGTGCTCGTCGCCAAGTGGCTCCGGATCAAGCCGCGGGTGCTGATCCTCGACGAACCGACGCAGGGCGTCGACGTCGGCAGCAAGGCCGACATCCACGATCACCTGCGCGACGCGGCATCGGCGGGCATGGCCGTCGCCGTGTGCTCGACCGATCTCGAAGAGCTCGTCGCCGTGTGCGATCGGGTGGTCGTGATCGTCAACGGGCGGGTGTCGAACGAGCTCTCCGGCGGCGGGCTCGATGCAGATGTACTCGCCGAGGAGATCCTCGCCTCGGCTCCACGAACGGGAGTTTCCGCATGACCGACCTGGATCACGGCGTGGCCGCCACCACCCCGGACCAAGCCCCCGACGACCGACCTGCGGGTTCGGCGGGAGACGGCCAAGCCGCGAAGCCGCGCCGCTCGATCATCCAGACGTTGCGCATCGAGCAGCTGTCGGGGCTCTACGTGCTGGCCCTGCTCATCGTGTTCTTCGGGATCACCACCGGCGACACCTTCCTCACCATGGCGACGTTCCGTGGCGTGCTCAGCGACCAGGCCATCGTCGCCGTCGCGTCGATCGGCCTGCTGGTCGCCTTCGCGGCAGGGGCGTTCGACCTGTCGATCGGCGCCGTGCTCGGCTGGTCGCTGGTGCTGGTGATCTGGCTGCAGAGCGAGCAGTCCATGAACCCGTTCCTCGCCATCGTGGTGACGATCATCGTCGGGTCCTTGATCGGCATCGTGAACGGCTTGGTGGTCGTGTTCTTGAAGGTGAACTCGTTCATCGCCACGTTGGCGATGAGCTCGATCCTCGCGGCGGGCATCCAGTGGATCTCCGGCGGTCGGCAGCTGTCATCGCAGGGTGTGACCTCGACCTTCACCGATCTGGGCCGCTTCAAGATCTTCGAGTTCCCGATCCCGATCGTCTACATGGTCGTCGTCGCGGTCATCGCCTGGTACGTGCTCGAGTACACGCCGGTGGGTCGCTACCTGTACGCCACCGGTGGCAACGAGCAGGCCTCGCGTCTCGCCGGCATCCGGACCCAGCGCTACATCTTCGGGTCGCTCGCTGCCTCGGCGACGATCGCCTCGCTCGCCGGCGTCTTCTTCGCCGCCCGAGTGGGATCGGCATCGCTCACGGTGGGACCGACCTTCCTGCTGCCGGCGTTCGCCGCTGTCTTCCTCGGTTCGACGCAGATCAAGCCGGGTCGGGTCAATGTCTGGGGCACGCTCGTGGCGATCTTCCTCCTCGCCACGGGCGTGAAGGGCCTGCAGTTGATGGGCGCGCCCTTCTGGGTGGACAGCCTGTTCAACGGCATCGTGCTCATCGCTGCCGTCGCCCTTGCCGGTCTCCGGGGCAAGGGCGACGTGAAGAGGTCGATCTGAGGATCCGACCCCGCCCCGCGGCCACCCAGCCGAGCAGCCGGCCCGGAACCGGGCCACGATGCCTGCGGGGATGTACCGCGACCGCAAGTCACTCGAGCGAGATCACACCGAACGAACACCAACTCACCAAGAAAGGAAGTCGACGAATGATGCTCGAAGGCGCCGACCACGAGCTCGAGGCGCTGCTCAACGACCGCGCCATCCGCACCGTGCTGAACCGCTATGTCCGGGGGGTCGACCGGCGGGACGAGGCGCTGCTGCGCTCCTGCTATCACCCCGACGCCATCGACAACCACGGCACCTTCGTCGGCGGCATCGACGAGTTCGCGGTCTTCCTGCGCGAGGAGCTGCCCAAGTACCGCACGACGATGCACCTCCTCGCGCAGTCGACCATCGAGTACCTCGACGACGCCCAGACCGTCGCCGCGGTCGAGACGTACTCCATCGCCGTGCACCGGCTCGAGCGCGGACCGCAGGGCAGCAACTGGCGTGCCGGGTTCCGCTACGTCGACCGCTTCGAGCGGCGCAACCTCGATGGGGCTCGCGACGAGACGTGGAAGATCGCCGACCGCACCGTGGTGGGCGAGTGGATGGACATCGACGACGTCGACCAGCAGCGTCGGTTCCCCAAGGAGTTCGTGATGGGCCTGCCCGATCACGCAGACCCGATCTACGCGGTGCGCGGCAGCACCGCCGTCGGCCTCTAGGAACCGGGAGACGATCGAGATGGCATCACGTCTGGAGTTCGGACTCGCCGGCCTCGCCGCGCAGGACCCGACGACCGACCGGCACGGCGCCAACGCCGCGCTGCGCACCGTCGTCCGAGCGGCTCGCGTCGCGGACCAGCACGGCTTCGACGCCGTCTGGACCTCGGAGCACCACGGTGCGCCCGACGGCTTCATCCCCGCCCCGATGGTCCTGCTCAGCGCGCTGTCCCAGGCGACCGAACGAGTTCGCCTCGGCACCAACGTGATCGTCGCTCCCGTGTGGGATCCGATCCGACTCGCCGAGGAGACGGCGATCGTCGACCAGCTGAGCGGCGGGCGCGTCGACCTCGGCCTGGGCATCGGGTACATGGAGCACGAGTTCCGCGCCCTCGGCGCGCCGTACAAGGAACGGGCTCGATCGTTGGAATTGTCGGTGGCGCTCCTGCGGTCGGCGTGGGCGGGTGAGCCGCTCTCGGGGCTCGGAACGATGGATGCCGACGAGGCCATCCGCGTGACGCCGCAGCCCCTGCAGGTGCCCGGTCCGCCCATCCTGCTGGGCGGCTTCGTCCGGACGGCGGTGCTGCGGGCTCGACGGCTCGGCCAGGGCTACCTCGGCCCGACCGTCGATCCCTCCGGCCTTGCCGAACGCATCGGTTGGCTCCTCGAGGACGGGCCGCTGCCCGGGTTCAGCGTGTCGGTCACCGCGTTCGCGTTCGTGTCGGCTGACGGCCAGGCGCCGCCGTCTCCTCCCGGAGCGGGATCGACCGGCGGTCACAACTTCGCCGCGCCACGACCTGATGGCGCCGGCAGCGCGGTCAACGTCGTCGGCACGCCCGACGATGCGGTCCGAGCCTTGACGCCGTTCGTCGAGCTGTTCGCCACCGTGCCCGACGACATGCCGGCCCACCTCTGCATGTGCCTCCTCCAACCGACGGCCTCGGAGGCGGACAACCTCGAATCCGTGCGGTTGTTCGGCGACGAAGTGATCCCCGCGCTGCGCGAGATCGCGGCCGCAGGCTCGTCGGACCCGTCGGACCCGTCGCCCCCAGCCGGGACGGCAGCGGCATGACGGACGAGATCCTCGGACACCGGGACCGCTGTGCCATCGCGGGCATCGGCACGACCGACTACTCGAAGGCGTCGGCCCGTTCCGAGCTGACGCTCGCCACGCAGGCCTCGCTCGCCGCACTCGACGACGCTGGGTTGACGGCGGCCGACATCGACGGGGTCGTGCGCTGCGACCTCGACCGGGTGGCCCCCAACGACCTCGCCCACTCGCTCGGCATCCCGAACCTCACCTACTGGGGGACGACCACAACCGGCGGCGGTGCCCCCTGTGGCATGGTCGGCCAGGCCATCGGCGCGATCCTCTCCGGTCAGGCCACCGCGGTGATCGTGTACCGGGCGCTCAACGGGCGATCCGGTCAGCGCTACGGCCGGGGCGAGATCTCCGATGTGCCCGTCGGCGGCGGCGGGACCTACGACGAGTTCTTCGTGCCCTACGGCCTGGTTGCACCCGGGCAGATGTGGGCGATGCTCGCCCAGCGTCACGCCCACGAGTTCGGCACGACCGCCGAGCAGCTCGGTGCCGTCGCGCTGGCCTGCCGCACGCAGGCCAACCACAACCCCGGGGCGATGATGCACGATCGCCCGCTCGACCTGGAGACCTACCTCGCGTCGCGGATGATCTCGGCGCCGCTCCGGCTGTTCGACTACTGCCTCGAGACCGACGGCGCGTGTGCGGTCATCGTCACCACCGCGGAGCGAGCCCGCGACCTGCGCCAGCCCCCCGCGCTCATCCGAGGGGTCGCGCAGGGCATCCCCGCCGATCCGCAGGGCGGCGTCACCTACCCGTCGCTGATGCGCGAGAGCCTCACGTCTCTGCCATCGGCCGCGGTCGCCAAGACGCTCTACGCCCGTGCCGGTGTCGGCCCAGAGGACATCGACACCGCGCAGTTCTACGACTGCTTCACGCCGACCGTGATCTTCCAGCTCGAGGACTACGGGTTCTGTGCGAAGGGGGAGGGCGGTCCCTTCGCGGCGAGCGGCGCCATCGACCGGGGCGGTTCGCTGCCCGTCAACACCAGTGGAGGCAACATGTCCGACGGCTACATCCACGGCCTCAACCACGTCGTCGAAGGCGTGCGTCAGATCCGCGGCACCTCGACCGGGCAGGTGCCCGACGCCGAGACGTGCCTGGTCACCTCCGGCCTGCCCCTCCCGTCCAGCGCCCTGATCCTGCGAGGCGATCGCTGATGGCCGGCAGCGCGCCGATCCCCGTCATCGACGATGCGGACACCGGGGGCTTCTTCGCTGGGGCCGCCGCCCACGAGGTGCGGCTGTCCTTCTGCGCCGACTGCGACGCCGTGCTCCACCTGCCCACGGCGTACTGCCACCGCTGCGGCAGCTGGTCGACCGAGTGGCGGGCGGTGGCACCGACCGGAACGCTCTTCACGTTCACGATCATCGAGCACCAGGTGCATCCCGCGTTCCCGGCACCGCACGCCATCGTGCTCATCAGCCTCGATGAGGTTCCCGACGCTCGCCTGCTCGGTCACGTCGCCGGTCGCCCCGATCTCACGATCGGCATGGCGATGGAGGCGTACTTCGAATCGCACGGTTCTGCGACCGTCCCCAACTGGCGGCCGCGATCGTGACGACCCGAACTGCACGAGGACGACGACGAGCAAGGAGCGCACCATGACCGATGGATCGTCGACCGCTGATCCCCGCGGTGCCGTCGGCGTGCTCGCCGGCATCCGCGTGGTCGAGGTGTCGCACTTCGCCTATGTGCCCTCGGCCTGCGCCGTGCTCGCCGACTGGGGCGCCGACGTCGTGAAGATCGAGAACCCCGCGACCGGCGACCCGATGCGGGGCGGCATGATCGGTGGCATCCCGCCGGGCTTCGGCGGGCTCACCTTCATGTGGGAGCTCACCAACCGCAACAAGCGGTCGGTCGGCCTCGACCTCAGCAGCGAGCAGGGCCGCGAGCTGCTGATGCAGCTCGTCGAGGGTGCCGACGTGTTCGTCACCAGCTTCCTCCCGGGTGTGCGCGCCAAGCTGCGCATCGGGGAGTCCCACATCCGAGCCGTGAACCCGACGATCGTCTACGCCGCCGGAACCGGCCAGGGCGCCCGCGGCGACGAGGCCGACCAGGGCGGCTTCGACCAGACCTCGTATTGGTACCGCTCGGGCGTGGCCTCGGCGCTGGTCGAGGAGGGAGAGTGGCCCCCCGACCTGCCCGGCGCCGGCTTCGGTGACGTCACCAGCGGCCTGGTGCTCGCGGGTGGGATCTCCGCCGCGCTGCTGCACCGCGAGCGCACCGGCGAAGGCATCGCCGTCGACGGCTCGCTGCTCGCGACGGGCATGTGGGCGATGGGTCCGAGCCTCGCCGCGACCGGCCTGACCGGGAAGGAGGAGTTCCGCTTCCCGGGGAGGACCGAGACGACCAACCCGCTGGTCAACGCCTACCGGACCTCCGACGGTCGCTTCATCGGACTGTGCGTGCTGCGGTCCGACGCCTATTGGGTCGAGCTCTGCGAAGCCCTCGGCCATCCCGAGATCGGCGCCGACGAGCGCTTCTCCGACGCCGAGCTGCGTGCCACCAACGGCGCGGCGTGCGTGGCCGCGCTCGACGCCGCGTTCGCCGAAGGCACGCTTGCCCACTGGGTCGAGCGGTTGTCGACGCAGGGCGGACCGTGGGCGATCGTGCAGCGCAGCGACGAGCTCCGACGCGACCCGCAGGTCGAAGCCAACGGCTACCTCCAGACGGTGGACTACGGCGACGGTCGGACGATCGACCTCGTCCCGTCGCCGATCCAGTTCGGCGGCGCCGCCCCCACCCTCTCGCCGGCACCCGAGGTGGGCGCCGACACCGAGGAGGTCCTGCTCGAGCTCGGCCTCGACTGGGACGCCCTCATCGAGCTGAAGGTCCAACAGGTCATCAGCTGAGCGAGCGGTCGCTCGCCATCCGAACCCCGGCTGATCCGTCAGCCCGCGCCACCGCGTGACCCGCCTCGGCCCGCGGGCCGATGCACGGTCGCGCCCCAGCACCGGACCGAACGCGCACGCACCCCCCCCCTCAACCACCAGCACATGTAGGAGCACACGAACATGGACATCAACGGCATCTCGGCCATCGTCACCGGCGGAGCATCGGGCATCGGCGAAGCCTGCGCCCGGGCCCTGGCCGCCCGCGGCGCCAAGGTCCTCATCGCCGACCTGCAGGAAGACCGCGGCAAAGCGCTGGCCGACGAGATCGGTGGGGCGTTCGCCCGCGCCGACGTGACCGACACCGCCGACGTCATCGCCGCCGTCGACGCCGCCGCGGAGATGGGTCCACTGCGGGCGCTCGTGAACTCCGCCGGCATCGGGATCCCGGCCCGGACGATCGGGCGCGACGGCAGCTACGACTCGGCGTTGCCGCTCGACCAGTGGCGCAAGGTGCTCGACATCAACCTCACGGGGACCTTCGACTTCATCCGCATCGCCGCCACCGCGATGAGTCGGACCGAGCCGCTCGAGGACGGCGAGCGCGGTGCCATCGTCAACATGGCGTCGATCGCCGCGTTCGACGGCCAGATCGGCCAGGCGTCCTACTCGGCGACCAAGGGCGCGATCGTCGGCATGACACTGCCGATCGCCCGCGACCTCTCGGCCATCGGGGTGCGGGTGAACACCGTGGCCCCCGGTCTGATCGACACGCCGATCTACGGCGAGGGCCCCGAGTCGGATGCGTTCAAGGCGAACCTCGAGAAGGACGTGCTGTTCCCCAAGCGCCTCGGGTTCAGCTCCGAGCTGGCGAGCATGGCCATCGAGCTGATCGCCAACTCGTACATGAACGCGCAGACGATCCGCGTCGATGCCGGCACCCGCCTCGGCCCGCGCTGACCCTCGTCAGCCGGCGGTCGTGATCATCGGCGGTCGTGCTCAGTCGGCGGTCGTGCTCATCGGCGGTCGTGCTCAGTCGGCGGTCGTGCTCATCGGCGGTCGTGCTCAGTCGGAGGAGGGGAGCGGCTTGGCCGACTTGAGCCCGACCGTCCGGCCGTCGGCGACGAGCGTGCCGGGCCCACTCGCGGAGCAGAGGAGCTCGAGCCCGCTGTCGGGGTCCTCGTAGCGCTTGCCGACGAGCAGCTCACCCGTGAGCTCCTCGGCGGCAGTGGCCGACGGCGTGTCGGCGCCGACCTCGCTGAGCGCCGCGCCGCCACAGGTGAGATCGATCGGCTCGCCCGGCGCCCGCACCACGATCACCTGGGCGCTCGAACCGGGGCACGCCAATCTCGATCCGGGTTTCAGTTCCATCTGGGGATGCTCCTGGGAAGGTAGGCCTGCGAGGGGACCAGTCGGGTCTTGCCGAGAGGCATACTACCTAGTAGGTTGAATCACGCAAAAGCCGCGAAGTTGCCGTCCTGGGGACCCTGGGGCCGGGCTTCGGACGTCATGGGGGTGCACACAGCACATGGGTGAACGAACGACGGTCGACTTCGACCACCACGGCCAGGCACTGGTCGACGACCTGAACGGCACGTACGACGAGCTGCGGTCGAAGTGCCCAGTCGCCTACAGCGAGGCACACGGGGGCTACTGGGTCGTGTCATCCCACGCCGCCGTCTCCGAGGTGGCCGGCAACCAGGACGTGTTCGCCTCGGACAACGATCCGAACGGTGAGCGCGACGGCTACGGCGGCAACGTCGTGCCGTCCAACGGCATCCGCTTCGGCTTCGTCGAGAGCGACGCCCCGTACTGGGCCGGCGTTCGCCGCCTGCTCAACCCCTACTTCTCGCCGCCGGCCGTCGAGCGGTGGCGCCCGCGCTTCGTCGACGTGACGAACGCGTGCATCGACCGCATCATCGAGAAGGGCGAGGGCGACCTCATCGACGACGTCGTGTCGCCGATCCCGGCCGTCATCACCCTGCTGCTGATGGACCTGCCGCTCGAGAAGTGGCGTCGGTACGGCGACGCCATGCACCACCTCAACACCTCGGCCGCGGGAACGCCGGCCGGTGAGGCCGCCGCCGCCGAGCTCGATGCCGTCGCCGCCGACCTGCAGGAGATCATCGCCGAGCGACGGGCCCCGGGCTACGAGGGCACCGACATCTTCACCGTGCTGTGCCAGGCCGAGATCGACGGCCGACAGCTCACCCCCGAGGAGCTGCTGGGCGAGGGGCTCCTCCTCGTCAACGGCGGTGTCGACACGACCACCTCGCTGCTGGGCAGCGCGCTGGCCTGGCTCCAGGAGAACCCGACCGAGCGGGAGGCACTGAGCGCCGACCCCTCGCTGCTGCCGATCGCGACCGAGGAGTTCCTGCGCTGCTTCGCGCCGGTCACGGGCATGGCCCGCACGGCCACCCGCGACTACGAGCTGCAGGGCGAGGAGATCCACGCCGGCGACCGCGTCCTCATGGGCTTCGTCGGCGCCAACCGCGACCCCGCCGTGTTCACCGACCCCGACCAGATCCAGCTCGACCGCTGGCCCAACCGGCACGCGAGCTTCGGCCTCGGCATCCACCGCTGCATCGGCTCGAACTTCGCCCGGGCGATCATCCAGACCGTCATCGAGCGGGTGCTCGCCCGCTTCGACGACATGGTCATCGACCTGTCGGGGAGCACCCGATACCCCGATCAGGGCATCAACCAGGGCTGGGTCAGCCTGCCGTTCACCTTCACGCCCGGCGAGAAGGTCGGCAGCGACATCGTCATCCCCGACGTGGAGCCCGCGGCGCACTGATGCGAGTACAGATCGACCAAGACCGCTGCATGGGCCACGCCATGTGCAACCTCGCCGCACCGCAGGTCTTCGGCCTGAGCGACGAGGACGGGCACGGCTACGTCCTTCTCGACGAGGTTCCCCCCGAGCTGGAGGCCGCGGCGCGACGCGGCGCCGAGGGCTGCCCCGAGGAAGCCATCACCATCCTGGATGACTGACATCCGACCCATCCTGAGGAGCCCACGATGACGACGACCGATCTGCGCATGGACGGGCGGGTCGCCCTCGTCACCGGCGCCGCCGGTGGCATCGGCAAGGCGTACGCCGAGGGGCTGGCCGCGGCCGGCGCCGCGGTCGCGCTCGTCGACCTCGACCCATCAGTGGGTGCGGTGTCCGACGCGATCGACGGGGACACGGCTGCGTTCACCGTCGACGTCGCGAACCTCGACGCCGTCTCGCAGCTGGCAGCTGAGGTGGAGGAGCGGTTCGGCCGAGTCGATGCCCTGGTGAACAACGCTGCGCTCGACGGCGCTCCGGGAGCGACGCCCCTCGTCGATCTCGCCCCCGACCTCTACGACCTGACGATGGCCGTCAACGTCAAGGGGATGTGGCTCGTCACGCGGGCACTGCTCCCGCTGCTCGAACGAAGCGGGCACGGCTCGGTGGTGAACCAGGGCTCGATCGGAGCGTTCCTCGCAAGCGCCGGCTACCTGCCGTACATCACGTCGAAGAACGCGGTGATCGGCCTCACCAAGGCGCTGGCCCGCGAGCTCGGTCCGCTCGGCATCCGGGTGAACAGCCTCGCCCCAGGTTCGGTCGCCACCGAGAGCGTGTTTCGCTCCGTGCCGCCCGAGACGATCAAGGCGATCGTCGAGTCGCAGTGCATCCAGCAGCACATGCAGCCCGAGGACCTGATGGGACCGCTCCTCTTCCTGCTCAGCGATGCCAGCGCCTTCGTGAGCGGTCAGACCCTCGTGGTCGACGGCGGCGGCGTCATGCTCCCCTGACCAACCCACAACGACCGTTCTGGCGTTCGTCGCCGTCGTGGAGCGACGGCGACGAACGCAATTTGGGTGGGGACGACGAGGCAGGACTGCCTGTTGACCGAACGAACGACCCGTTCTGGCGTACGTCGCCGTCGTGGACCGACGGCGACGAACGCAATTTGGGTGGTGGGGAGGTCTGGGGTGGATCAGGACCTGTCGGAGCTGGAGATCTTCGACCGGAGGGCCTTCAGGCGTTCGGCGAAGTAGGGCTGGTCCATCGACCACAGCTGGGAGGTGAGCTCGCGCTCGAGGGCGTCGGCGTAGGTGGTGATGGTGCGGGTGTCACGGATCGTGGCCTTGGCCTCGATGAGCAGGTCGCGCGGCGCGTTGGCCGCGCCCCTGGCGAACGCGACGGCGTCGTGGACGAGCTGGTCGCCCTGGGCGACCTGCTGCACGAGCCCGGCAGACTGGGCGGCCGCAGCATCGAGCACCCGGCCGAACAGGACCATCGACGCGGTGGCCGCGGGCCCGACCGTGCGGTCGGCGAGCCAGGTGTGGCCGCCGCCCGGGTGGATGCCGAGCGACAGGAACCGGGAGTCGAACTTGGCGAAGGGGCCGGCGAAGCGGACGTCGCAGGCCAGCGCCAGGTTCATGCCGGCACCCACGGCCGCGCCGTTGACCGCGGCGACGGTGGGGAGCACGAAGCGCTCAGTGCGGGTGAACATCTCGTAGATGCCCCGCAGGCCCTCCTCGCGCGCCGCGCCGAGGGCGCTGAGGTCGGCGCCGGCGCAGAACGCCCGGCCCCGGCCGGTGACGACGAGCGCGAAGACGGACTCGTCCGATTCCAGGTCGTCGAGCAGTCCGACGTAGCTCTGGACCAGGTCGGGGGTGAGCGCGTTGCGTCGATCGGGATCGTTCAGCTCGACGACCGCGACGCCGTCCTCGATCCGTGACTCGATGAGTGCCATGTGATGTCCTCCAGGATCCGAGCGGTTGGGCTTGGGTCAGATGCGTTCGATGAGGGTGCCGGTGCCGAGGCCGCCACCACAGCACATGGTGACCAGCGCGCGTCGACCACCGGTGCGGCGGAGCTCGTGGGCCGCCTTTGTGAGGAGCAGTGTGCCCGACGCGCCGAGCGGGTGGCCCATGGCGATGGCGCCGCCGTTGGGGTTCACCCGGTCGAAGTCGGGCTGGAGGTCCCGGGCCCACGCGAGCACGACGGACGCGAACGCCTCGTTGATCTCGATGAAATCGATGTCGTGGATGCTGAGGCTGTTGCGTTCGAGCAGGAGCCGGGTGGCGTCGATCGGGCCGGTGAGCATCGTCTCGGGGTCGACGCCGACGAGGCAGGTGTCGACGACGCGGGCGAGGGGGTCGACGTCGAGCGTCGCGGCCTTGGTCGCGTTCATGAACAGGACGGCCGATGCCCCGTCCGCGATCTGCGATGCCGATCCTGCGGTGTGCACCCCACCGTCGGGGAGGATCGGACGCAGCTCCCCGAGCGCCTCCTTGGTGGTCGATCGGAGCGCGCCGTCGCGGTGCACGACCTCGGTCGCGCCCGGGCCGTCCTGTGTGTCGACCGTGACGTCGACGATCTGCGTGGCGAACCGGTCCTGGTCCCAGGCCTCGGCGGCGAGGGTCTGGGAGCGGAGCCCGAGCTCGTCGGCGTCCTCGCGGGTGATGCCCCACTTCTGGGCGAGCGCTTCGGCGCACTCGAACTGCAGCGCCCACTCGTAGCGATCGCGGTAGCTCTCGGTGATGGGGAAGCCGAACCCGAGGGCTTGGTCGAGGCTCGTTCCCATGGGTACCCGGCTCATCGATTCGACACCGCACGCGACGGCCGCGTCGGTGATGCCGCCGGCGACGAGGCCGATGGCGAGGCTGGCTGCCTGCTGGGACGAGCCGCACTGCGCGTCGACCGTCGTCGCCGACACCTCCATGGGAAGACCTGCGGCGAGCCATGCAGTGCGGGCGATGTTGAACGCCTGCTCGCCCACCTGGGTGACGCAGCCGCCGACGACCTGACCGACCTCGGCCGGGTCGATGCCGGTGCGGTCGAACAGGCCTCCGAGGGGCGTGCCGAGCAGGTCGACGGGGTGGACGGTGGCGAACGCACCGTTGCGGCGGCCGATGGGGGTGCGAACTGCGTCCACGAGGAGCACGTCGTCGTTCATGGGGAAGGCCTCACTTCAGGGGAGCGACTGGTGACGCGAGATACTACCCAGTAGGTTGTGCACGTGCCCGTCGAGCGCTGTCTCGCCGGGACGGTTCGAGCACGCGTCGAGGGGATGTCGATGGGACCGCTGTCGGGAATCAAGGTCGTCGAGCTGGCCGGGCTGGGACCCGCGCCGTTCGGCACGATGATGCTGGCCGACCTCGGTGCCGACGTGATCCGCATCGACCGCGCCGGAGCCGTGGGCGGCGACGACACGAACGCGAAGCTCGACCTGCTCAACCGCGGGCGTCGCTCCATCGGCGTCGACCTCAAGTCACCCGAAGGCATCGCCGTGGTCCTCGACCTCGTCGCCACAGCCGACGTCCTCGTCGAGGGGTTCCGGCCCGGCGTCATGGAACGCCTCGGCCTCGGACCCGACGTGTGCACCGAGCGCAACGAGCGCCTCGTCTACGCCCGCATGACCGGCTGGGGCCAAGACGGTCCCAACGCCAAGGACGCCGGCCACGACATCAACTACATCGCCGTCGCCGGCGCGCTCGAACCGGTGGGCCGATTCGGCGAGCAGCCCACGCCACCGCTCAACCTCGTCGGCGACTTCGGCGGGGGAGGGATGCTCCTCGCTATGGGCGTGTGTGCCGCGCTGCTCGAGACCGCCCGCTCCGGCCAGGGCCAGGTCATCGACGTCGCCATGGTCGACGGCGCCGCGTCGCTGATGACCATGATCTGGTCGTTCCGCGAGATGGGCATCTGGGACGACGTGCGCGGCACCAACACGTTGGACTCGGGCGCGCACTTCTACGACACCTACGAGACGGCCGACGGGACGTACGTCGCCCTCGGGTCGGTCGAGCCGCAGTTCTACGCCGAGGTGCTCCGGGTGCTGGAGCTCGACCCCGACGAGTTCCCGCAGAACGACCGTGCGCGGTGGCCCGACCTGAAGCAGCGCGTGGCCGACGTGTTCCGGACCCGGACGCGGGCGGAGTGGTGCGAACGCTTCGAGGGCCACGACGCCTGCTTCTCGCCGGTGCTGTCGATCGCGGAGACCCCGACGCATCCGCACATGGCGCACCGCGGCACGTTCACCGAGGTCGACGGCATCCTCCAGCCCGGGCCGTCACCGCGCTTCGCCCGCACCCCCGGTTCGATCGAGCGCCCACCGCCCGGGCCCGGCGAGCACACCGACGAGGTCCTCGCCCAGCTCGGCCTCTCGGCCGAGCGGATCGCCGAGCTCCGGCGCGCCAACGCCATCGCGTGAGAATTTTCCCAGGAACCTACTACTGAGTATCTTGACATCAGGTCCGTACTGGGTAGTATGTGTCGTACCGCACATGGACGTGCGGGAGTGGCAGATCTGAGACCCGCACGGGCCGGAGCTGGCAAGTCCGAGTGATGAAACGTCTCTCCGGATCACCCAGCACGGCACCTCCAAGTTGCGCCTCGCATCCAGCCAACTTCCGGAGGGGCGTCCCTGCCTGACGGCGCTACCACGCGCCCTCGAGCTGGCGGTGTCCAGGGACTCGCGCGCCAAGACGGTGCGCGCCCCGGGCGAGTTCGGAGCCGCCGGTCAAATCGACCGGCGGGCAAACAGCGATAGGGAGGGGATCCCGCACATGAAGCGAGCTAGGACGTCGGTTCCGAAGGGACTGGCATTGATCGCCGTCGGAGCGTTGCTCTTCGGGGCGGCCGCGTGTTCGAGTGACGACAGTTCGTCGTCGAGCGACACCTCAGCGAGCAGTGGATCGGCGAGCGGAGGCCTGACCGAAGCCAAGGCGAACGTCGACCGCCTCTTGCAGGCGCCCACGACCGTCGGTGTCACGACACCCATCAAGGAGGCTGCCCCCGCCGATGTCTCGGTGGCGTTCCTCGAGTGCCCGATTCCGGACTGCGCCGCCTTCAGCGGTGGCGCGGAAGATGCCGCAGCCGAGCTCGGCTGGGACTTCACGAGCATCAACTACGACCTCACGCCGGAGAGCTCGCAGGCCGCGTTCGACCAGGCCCTGGCCGGCGGAGCGAACGTGATCCTGAGCGTCGGCTCGGATCCGTCCTGGCTCACCGAGCAGCGCAAGGTCGCCGACGAGCAGGGCGTCGTGTTCGTCGACTGCTGCACGCTCTACGAGTCCGATGCCGCCACCGCGACGGGGGACTACCTCACCGCCGAGAACCCGCCGGCCGCGGTCATCAACAACGTCGACTTCATCCAGCACGAGGCGTCGACGATCGCCGACTACGCGGCGGTGGAGACCGACGGCAAGGTGAAGGGCCTCACCATCTACGTCCCCGACTTCCCCATCGGGGGAGTCACTGCCGATGCGATCGACAAGCGGCTCGCCGAGGTGTGCCCCGACAGCTGCTCGAGCGAGCCGTTGGAGGTGTCGGTCAACGACCTCGGCACCAACGTCGGCCCCCGGGTCGTGAGCGCACTGCAGCGCGACCCGTCGATCAACTACCTCTTCTTCATCACCGGCGACTTCGCCGGTGGCGTCACCCCCTCGCTCGTCGAGGCAGGGATGGCCGACCAGGTGAAGATGGTCGGCAACAGCGGCAACCTCACGACGTTCGAAGAGATGGCTGCCGGCGACGTCGAGCAGGCCTGGTTGGGCGTGCCTCTCGAGGTCGAGGGCTGGCGCATGGTCGACATGGCGCTGCGCACGCTCCAAGGCGAGGCGATCCCGCCGACCTCGTCGCCGGAGGACACCGGCATCGGGGCGTGGCCGACCTTCCAGATTCTCACCGCCGAGAACTACCCCGACCCGGAGCCGTACCTGGCGCCGGCGAACTTCCGGGACATCTTCAAGGAGCTGTGGCTCCTCAACTGACCACAGAACTGCGGGGCCCGGGGCGGTGATGTCCCCGACCCTGCAGGACCTCGACCGAACCGCACGAACGAACGAACGCCGGAGCCGGGTCGAACCCAGCGTCGGTGACCCAGGCGCTGAGCAACCGAAGGGAACAAGACATGAGCATCACGGAAGAAGATCGGCAGCAGGCCGTCGACCTCAACTCGAACGAGGTGTTCGACGAGGGTGGGCGTGCCATCGACACAGGAGTTCTCAACGAGGTCCTCGACGAGGTGCGCAGACTCGACCTCGAGCAGAACATCTGGGAGCTCGACACGGTCGGCTACACAGTGGTTCCTCCTGAGAAGGTACAGCCGCCCGAGTTCATCGACCGTCTCGTGGAGGCCGGCCTCCAGCAGGCGGAGAAGCGCCTCGGCTCTCGCCCGCAGCTCGAAGCCGGGTTCGAGGCCGGAAGTGTCGGGCAGGAGGCAAGCGAGGCGTCGGCGTTCGGCGCGGGCCTTCCGGCATGCCTGCTCGAAGACCGGGTGCTCGAAGAAGCCATCCTGACGCCTGCTTCGCTGGCGATCGCCGACTACCTGCTGTCGAAGCGCTGCGTGATCGACTCCGTCGAGTACTTCATCAAGGGCACCGGCACCCCGAAGCTGGGGATCCACGTCGACCAGTTCTCGCCGCAGCCGTTCCCGCCGTACGCGCAGATCGTCAACATCACGTGGGCGCTGACCGACTACTTCGAAGAGGCGGGGCCCACGGCGTTCGTGCCAGGCAGCCACAAGCTGTGCCGGTTCCCCGCCGCCTACACCGGCGAGGGAGTCGACCAGCTGGTGCCGGTGACGGCGAAGAAGGGCTCGCTGATCGTGTGGCACGGCAACACCTGGCACGCCGCACTCCCGCGGACGGCGCCTGGCCTGCGCATGAGCCTCATCACGACCTACCGCCGCTCGTACCTCCAGACCACCGAGGGGTACCGCGGTCGGGTCCCGCAGGAGATCTACGACCGCAACCCCGAACGGTTCCGCCACCTCATCGGCGACGACCTCGGCTGGGCCCGCGATCCGTACACCGAGGACTACAACTCGGCCGAGTTCATCAACGCCGCCACCCGGCTCTTCTGAGCGGCCAGGACGCACGTCCTCCCAGGTTTCCCCTGGGGTCCGGCCGCCCCGGCGACACCTTCGTCGTCGGGGCGGCTCGACCTCTGGTTCGCACGGCGGTTGGCGGCGTCGATCGGTCGACCTCGCCATCTACTCATCCAAGACGACAGCACGCGGAAAGAGGCAACACATGACACTCGACGGGAAGATCGCGATCGTGACCGGGGCCGGCATGGGCATCGGTCGGGGCGTGGCCATCGCCTTGGCGAAGGTGGGTGCCGACGTCGCCGTGCTCGAGGCCGATGCGGACAACGCGAAGGCGACGGGGGCGGAGATCGAGGACATCGGCCGCCGATCGCTCGTCGCGAACGTCGACGTGAGCGATGGCACAGCATGCGATGCCGCGGTGCAGCAGGTAGTCGAGGAGCTGGGCGGCGTCGACATCCTGGTCAACGACGCGGTGCCGCCGTGGGAGCACACACCGTTCGTCGACCAAGACGAAGCCATCATCCGACGACACTTCGAGGTCGGGGTGATGGGCGCGTTCTACCTGATGCGTGCGGTGCATCCGAAGATGGTCGATCGCGGCGGCGGATCCATCATCAACTTCGGATCGTGGGCGGGGGCCGAGGGGCTCCCCGGCTATGCCGGCTATGGAGCGGCGAAGGAGGGCATCCGGGCACTCACGAAGTGCGCGGCCATGGAGTGGGGCGTCGACGGCATCCGGGTCAACAACATCTGCCCGTGGGCGAACTCCGACGGGGCGCGGCGCTTCCTCGAGGAGAACCCGGAGGGCTACGCGGAGCAGCTCCAACGAGTGCCGATGCACCGGATCGGCGACTGCGAGCTGGACATCGGTCGGACGGTGGTCTTCCTGGCGAGCGATGCCAGCAGCTACATGACGGCGAACACGCTCATGGTCGCGGGTGGCCAGGGTGCCGTGCGGTGATCGACCACGCCTCGCTCGTCGAGCTGGCGCGCATCCAGCAGGTCCAGCTCACGTACGCCCTGGCGTTCGACACGAAGGACCTCGATGGCGTGCTCGGGGTGTTCGCCGACGACGCCGCCTGGGTCTCGCCCTACTCGGGGGAGCGCCAGGGGGCCGACGCGCTGGCCGAGATGTTCCGCAGCTCGTTCGCAGCGGTCGGCTCGTGCGCCCACGTCGTGGGCGCATCCCTGCTTACCGCCTTTGACGGCGACCGCGCTCGGTGCACGACCTACTTCCAGTCTGAGGTCGTGTACGACGGCGAGCCAACCACGCTGTGCTCCGACGTCGGGTACTACGAGGACGAGCTCGTCCGTTCGTCGGTCAGGTGGCGGATCACCCGTCGTGGCGTGCGCCTCCTGCTGCCGAGTCGCAAGGCCGAGTTCGCCCGCATGGAACTGCCCGACGCGTCGGGCTGACCGCGCGCTCCTTCGCCTCCGGGTTCCGCCACCCGGAGACGATGGTGGCCACGTCGGTACGCCGACGCAGCGCCGCCAGGCCGACACCCCCACCCGCCGGGGGTGTCGGCCACCCCCCCCATCCCGACTGGTGCCGGGCCCGACGTCGATCTACGCCACGGAGAACCGGGCCGAGGCGAAGGCCGGGCAGCGGAGCGCCTCGTCG